>NZ_JBHZBH010000021.1:0-150918 GCF_042754765.1 Nonomuraea sp. NPDC059194
CGCCGGTCCGGACATCGGTGCGGAGCATCCCATGGGTAAGGGCGGCATGCGACTGCACGAGTGGATGTTCACCGACCAGCCCGACCCGCGAGACAAGGAGGTCCTCGCAACGATGTCCGCTTCGGTCGGCGCGGTCGTGGTCGGCAGGCGCACGTTCGACGTCGGCCTGCCGCACTGGCAGGACACCCCTTATCCGGCACCGACCGTCGTGCTCACCCACGAGATCCGCGACGAACTCGTCATGAAGAGCGCGACGTTCACCTTCATCGCCGACGGCATAGAGGCTGCCCTGAAGGCCGCGCAGGACGCGGCCGGCGACAGGGACGTGATAGTGATGGGTGCCCAGACAGGACGGCAGTTCCTGCGCGGCGGACTGCTGGATGAGTTGCTGATCAACCTGGTGCCGGTCGTGCTGGGCTCTGGAAGCCGGCTGCTGGAAGACATTGGCCACATCGAGTTGATGCGCACGCAGGTGGTCGCCTCGGACGCGGTCACGCACCTGCGGTTCCGGGTCGTGAAGTAACGGCCTACGGCACGGAGTGTGCGGGAGCGGACACTCGGCCGACGCCCCCCGAAAGTGCAAAGTAAGTCCGAACAAGATCGGCGGTCGCTGTTCGGGCCTACTTTGCAACCCGCAGGTCAGCACACTCAGCCCTGCAAGGTTCGGTCGGAACAGACAGGATGTCCTGTGGTTGGCGGTTCTCATCGCGCAGGACAGAGCCGGCCTGCGACGCAGGGTCGCTTTTCCGGACCTTTGATCAGGAGGGTTCCCGCGGCACGACGAGGCGGTCGATCGTGCACGAGTTGTTGGCAGCGAGGTCGCCCACGCCCGCGGTCTGATCGCGGGCCGGCTTCAGTGGGCGGCGAGGAAGACGCGCACCGCCTCGTCGGCGATGTCGTCCAGTTCGGCCTGTGTGTACATCGCGGCGTTACCCATGAACGCGGTGCGCTGCAGCGGCATCGACACCACGAGCCAGGTGAACATGTAGGCGGCGCGCTCGGGGTTGGGGATCTTCAGCAGCCCGCGCTCGTCGAGCCGCGCGAGCGTCCTGGCGAGCAGGTCAAGGGTGCGGACCCAGCTGCGCTCGTAGTACTCGCGGCCGATTTCCGGGAACCGGTCCGCCTCGGCCATCACGAGGCGGCGCATGCGCAGAACCTGCGGCGCCATGATTCCGCTGATCGTGAGGCGGGCGTGGCGGCGGAACGCCTCGATGAGGTCGTCCGCGTCGGCGTCGGCCAGCGCGAGAATGTGCGGGCGGAAGAACTCATACCCCCGGTCGACCGCGTCGAGGACCACGCTGGAGAACAGCTCCTCTTTGTCGGCGAAGTACTGGTAGACGGTCCGCTTGGACGCCCCCGCCGCCGTCGCGACGGCGTCCATACTGGCGCCAAGGTAGCCGTGTGTGGTGAACACGTCGCTGGCGGCGGCCAGGATCTCGGCACGCTTGCGGGCGTACCGCTGCTCGGCGAGGGACAGCTCGGCCATGAAACCTCCTTGACGCGAGAACACTACTCGGTTTAGTTTTCGTCCATGAACACTAACCAGTGTAGTTTCCTATCCTGTGGAGGTGTTTCATGACCGCCACTTTCATCGCGGTGCCTGTCGCGGCCGTCGTCGCGTTCGTGCTGAGCTCCACGTTCTACGCCGTCGCCACGCCGTTCGAGAGGCGGCTGCTCGGCGGGGCCGCGCCGGTGCGGGACGCGCGCCCGTCGCCGGTGATGATCCTGCTGGAACTGACCCGGAGCATGCTCACGGCCGGGGTCCTCGCCGGAGTGGCGCGGGCCATGGACCTCTCGGCAGTGGGACCCACGCTCCTGCTCGCCGGCGCGCTGTGGCTGGGGTTCCCCTTCGTCCTGCTCACCGGGTCGGTGCTGTGGGACAAGGCACCCAGGGTCACGGCGGTCATGCACGGCGGTGACTGGCTGGTCAAGCTCCTCGCGATGGCCGCGGTCGTCGGGCTGGTGGCGTGATGGCGTACGTAGCGGATCCTCGGGTGGACGCCTACATCGACGCGCTTCCCGAGTGGCAGCAGGACATCTGCCGGCAGGTGCGCGAGATCGTCCACGCCGCGGACCCCGAGGTCACCGAGACGATCAAGCGCACGGTCCAGCCCTACTTCGTCCTCAACGGCAACATCTGTGCACTGCTCGCCGCGAAGACTCATGTGAACGTGTTCCTCTACGACGGGGGCATCGTGCCCGACCCGGAAGGAATCATCACCGGCGGCCACGACAACAAGACGGCCCGCACGGTCGCCTTTCACCGAGGCGAGACGATCAACGTGCCCGCACTCTCCCAGATGTTCCGACACATCATCGCCAACAACCGCGCCGGCGGCTGGCGCAAGATCAAAGCCCAGCGCCGGAACTGATGGCCCCACTGCGTCGACAGGCCGTCCGATGGACGTTGGGCCACGGTACGGCCGAGGCCGTCATCGCTTCGGGTCGCGCTGCGACAGGCCGGCGACCGTGATCGCATGGCGAGCGCGGAAGGCACGGGATGAGGTCAGCCCACCAGCGTCTGCCGATCAACGCGAGCGTGGAAGACACGGCCGCCTGGTCAACCGACCAGCGTCTGCCCGATCAATGCGAGCGCGGAGAGCGTGGCCACCGCGAGAACGGCCCTCCTGATCCCGCTTCCGTCGAGGTAGCGGCGCAGCGGGCCAGACACGAGGAAGCCCGCGATCAGGAACGGGATCAGCGCCGCCCCCGACGCCAACGCCCTGACGGGCAGGTGGTCCACGAGCCAGAGAATGACCAGCGACTGGGCGGCGCTGAGGAAGAAGAAGGCGGCCAGCGTCGCGCGGATCTGCGGGCCCTTGGCGCTCTGGTAGACCAGCGCGACCGGCGGGCCGCCGATGCCGGTGGCGGTGCCGGTGATGCCGGAGGCGAAGCCCGCCGCCGTGATCGTCCAGCCGTTCCTCGACACGGCGACGGCTCGGGCGGTCAGCGCGACGGCGATCAGCACCATGACGCCGACGAACAGGCCGAGCGTTCGCGTCGAGACGTACACGACGATGAGCGCGCCGATCGCGCTGCCGGGCAACCGGCCGGCGACGGCGAACCCGAGACCGCGCCAGTCGATCCTGCGCCATTCGACGGCGAGGGTGAACAGCGGCAACGTGGCATTGACGACCTGGATCGAGCCTGGCATGAGGGTGGGGTCGAGCATCGTCATGACGGGCGCGGCGACCAGGCCCAGCCCGAAGCCGACGGCGCCCTGGACGATCGCACCCACGAACACCGACAATCCTGCCAATAGGATGATCAAACCCTCAGAAGTCATGCGCTCTATGCTGCAGGATCGTGCGATCTTCCCTTCTCTCGGCCACCGTGTGCGCCGCCGCCCTCCTGTCACCGGCGCCGCCGTCGGCCACAGCGCTCTCCGCTTCCCCGATCCTTCCCGAAACCACCTTCACTGCTCGTGGATTCGCTACCGCCATTCCCCGGCTCGCCCCTCCCCCCTCCGGCGCCTTCTCCGCTGGCGGGGCGTCTTCGGCGGCGGCCTCCCCCGGAGCGGCTGTGCCGGACAGGCTCTACAAGACCGGCAGGCTCCGCGTCGCGTCCTGCCCCGAACCGCCTCTCGTCTCCGGTGGGATCCCGCGGCCGAAGGAGTACCTGAACGCGATCACGAAATGTCTGGACGCGGGATGGTCGGCGCACTTCAAGAGGGCACAACTCGCCTATCGCAAGCCGAGGATCCTCTACGTCGAGGAGCCCATGGACCGGGTCTGCGGCGTGCGCTGGCCCGGCGGCGCGGCGGCGTTCTACTGCACCGACGCGGCGACCCTCGTCTTCCCCCTCCAAGGACAGTGGATCGACGGGCGCACCGACCTGTACCCGCTGAAGGTCGCCGCCCACGAGTACGGGCACCACGTGCAGCAGCAGGCGGGCATCAGACGCGCCTACGAGAAGCTCGTGCGCGCCCGCAGGAAGGACCAGGCCGAGCTGGGCCGCCGTTATGAACTCCAGGCCGACTGCCTGTCAGGGGTGTTCATCGGCAGCGTCCGGCGCTCCCTCGGCCGCTCGGCACAGGACTGGACGGCTCTGGTCGATGCCGTCAAGGCCAGCGGAGACGACCCTGAGGGCCCGCGCAGCCACGGCTCCGGAACCAGTCGCGCGTCCTGGCTCAAGCGAGGCTACGCGGCCGTGTCGCTTTCGGCGTGCGACACGTGGTCGGCACCGTCGGCCAAGGTCACCTGACACAGGCGATGTCAACCACGAAAGCCGTAACGATCAGTACGTTCAGCTCGCTTCGCGGAGGGGTGTCATCTGCACACTGAGCCGCATTTCCAGCGCCTCCGCAACGCGCTCCAGCATGGGGATGGTCGGCATCGTCCCGCCCGCTTCGAGGCGCGCCACCGCTGGCTGCTTGAGTCCCGCGCGCTCGGCCAACTCGGCCTGGGTCAGGCCCAGCTCCTCCCTGCGCCTGCGTACGGCCTCGCCGAGCTGGAAGCGGATCCGAGCGGCCTCGTAGGCGCTTCCTGCGCCGGGACGGCTCATGATCTCGGCGCGTTTGTCGGACCATGCCCTTCGCTCGGCCATGTCGCTCACTCCTCGTCTGCCGTGTGGGCCTCGGCGACGCATCGCTTCATGGCCCGCACCGCCCGTTCGATTTCGTTCTCGCATCCGCTGCTTGCGGAACACCGTCAGCAGGATGATGCGCCTGCTCGGCGCGATCCAGTAGCTGATGCGTACCGACCTCACCCGAGAGATGGAATCGGAGCTCCCGGAGTTTGCCGCGCAGTTGCCTGGTGTATGGCTCGTCGAGGAGTACTCCGCGCTCAGCCAGCAGATCGACATAAAAGACGGCTGTCTCCTGATCCTCCTGGTTGAGCGAATCGAACCACTCGTCAACCTCGGGTTCCAGTTCCACTTCTCCCCACTTCATAACATGAACGTTATAAGCCTGGCAAGCGAGGCGTCTCTTAAATGAGGAAAGAGCACGTGGGGCCGACCTGCCGACTCCGATCCCAAACGTCATCGATCTATCCGGGATCCCGGGGTGCGTGGTCAACGGGGGCGGGAGCCCCAGGGGGAAGGCCAGCCCCGAGCCGGAGGCGAGGGACCATGCTTTTGCGTGCCGTACCGGAGAAAATGCCGCCCCCCGCGCGGTGTGATGCGCGGGGCGGCGGCGTAGTCGGGTGGTTCCCCCGAGATGGGCGCGTCAAGGACGCGCCCGCCCGGCCGCGGGCCGGGCTCCCGCCGCCCGCGGCCCGGCGGATGACCGGGCGCGGCGACCAGGCCCATGCCGAAGCCGACGCCACCTTGGACGACCGCCCCCCCAAATACTGCCAAAGCAGCCAAAAGCGTGATCAAAACGTCAGGAGTCATGGGGTCCATGCTGCACGGCTGCTCCCTCCCGTCTCGGAACGACCCCAGCCCAGCGGCCTCCGGCGCGGTCGTGCGCGGGGGTGGGTGGCTGGGTCTCTGGGGCTGGGGAGGCTGCATCCGGATCCGGCGCCTCCCGCCACGGTGCAACCCCCGCCTTCCACCCCTGAGCCGGCCTGTGGCGTTGGGACGGCCACTGGAAGGGAGGGGTTACGGGCCACCCGGAATCCCGAAAAACCCCGGCGAAACGGGAAGCGGAGATTTCCTGATCTTGCTCTTGTCAACGGGTTGGCCGTTGATCAATCATTGGCCCCGTCAGCAGCGCGATCGCGAACCGCGCCTGTGCACCGCTCCGTTCCGCCGTCGACACACGCTGCTATTCCCCACTCTCCAGCGAGCCCGCCGAGCCTGACGTTCTCGCTGGTCGCAATGCCTTCACGGGCCCCAGGAAAGGTTTGCGGGAGATGGAACAGAATTCAACAGTCCGCACAATAGACAATCAACTCATCAACCTCGAAATCGACGGCGTGGAGCCCGACGAGCTCCACACCTGGACGGGGCATATCCGCTACACCCCCAGGTACGGCGGACGCGAGACCACCTCCGACGTCTGGGCGCTGGAGCTGGCCCCGAAGTCGGCGCTGGGCGTCGCCGTGTCCTCGGTGGGCGGCAAGGAGCGCGAGCGCTTCGCCCTCGCCGGCGGCGAACTGGTCATCTACGACTGCGAGAACCCGTCGGACGCGCGGTGGGCGGCCTGGCTCGGCCCATGGAACATGGCGCACGGCCTGTTCTACGCGCCGCAGTGGGAGTCCGGCGACATCGTGGCGACGTTCACCCGGCTGCAGTGGACCGACACCCCCGAAGGGCTGATCGCCACGCCTGGCCGGCGCTTCCACCTCCAGCAGGCGGTCTACCTCCAGACCGTGGCAGGCGTCGGCACCCTGCAGGTGGAGCCGAAGCGGCAGGCCGCCAGCCAGGTCCCCCACTTCAGGGGCTACTCCGCCCCTGCGGGCGAGGTGTGGCGGGTGCCCAGCGGGGAAGGGCCCGAGCACGAGACGCTGCTGATGGTCACCGACACCGCGGTGATCAGGGTGAGCCCGTGGGACGCCCCGCGCAAGGGCCTGCAGGCCGCCAACGGGGTGGCGACCAGGTCCGGCGGTGGCACGCCGGAGGCGGCCGCGGAGTTCCTCACGAAAGTCAAGCGCGCCTCGTACGGAGCGTGAGGGGTGGACCCGATCACGGCCGCGGTCCTGATCCTCTTCGTCCTGGTCGCGCTGGTGTTCGCGGCCGGCGCGGGCCTCTACCGCCGGGTGCGCGACCTTGAGCTCGCCACCTACAACGGCGTGGGCGTGCGCCTCGCCGCCGGCGGCGAGGAGAGCGCGGGGATCGGCCGTCCCGGCCAGACCACCATCGCCGTCAAGGTCAACCGGCAATGCCCGATCTGCGAGGACGTGCTGCTCGCCGTCGGGAAGCTGGCAGCCGACCTGCCCGAAGGCGTCGGCTTCACCGTGGTGTCCGACGACCCGGGTTTCGACAAGGAGCTGCCCGGATCGGTGCAGGTCATCAGGGATCCCAAGGTCTGGCGGTCGGTCACCGTACCCTACGTGCCCGCCCTGCTCGTCGTGGACGAGCAGGGGATCGTCGTGCACACGACGCCCGCGGGCTCAGGAGAGATCGTGTCGGAGACAGTCGACCGGGTGATCGCCCGGCGAAAGGAAGTGAAGCTGTGAAGAACCTCTCCCGTCCAGCCCTCCTCGACCAGATCCCGAGCGTCGCCGACGAGCCGGAGTCGCCGGAACCGTCCAGGTACGCGGTGACCGAGCGGCGGTGGAGCCGCCGCAGGCTCTTCGGCACGGTCGCGGGCGTCACGGTCGCCGCCGGGCTCGGCGCTCTCGACCTGCTGCCGTGGTCCAAGCCGAAGGCGGCGCACGCGCTGGACCAGTGGCCCATGGGCGACTGCCGCGGCTTCTTCCACTCCACCACCGTGTGCGTGCCCAACACTGCGTACTACGGCAGCGACAACTGCACGGGTAGCTGGCACAGGAACCAGGGCGGCTCCGGCACCTGCTACAACTACCGCTACACGCCGAACGCGACGTCCTGCAACACTAAGAACGCCTGGCGGTGGACCGGTCGCACCGCCCGCCGCAAGTGCTCCGACGGCTGGTACGAGTTCAACGACTGCGGCGGCGGCAGGGTCTCCCGCTTCTCCATCTGCCGGACCGCGATCTGACAGATGCGGACGCTTAATCCCGCCACCCGCCTCCTGCTGCCCGCCCTGGGCCTGATCGTCGCGGCGGAGGTGGCGACCGCGTTCGCCTCCGGCTTCGACCAGCGGGGCTTCACCTGGCTCGTGGCGGCACTGGTGGCGGGTTTCTCCCTGTCGGGCTCGGTTTGAAGCCTCAACAGCGCCTGGGTGCTGTCCTCGTCGGTCCGACGGGGTTCTGATGCGGCCGGCTTCATCGCCGGTCTGTTCGTCGGGGCATTCCCGACCGCGTTCGCCTTCATGGTCATCGGCTCGCTGGTTCGAGCGCCGCTGCCCCTGATCGCCTGCCAGGTGCTGGCAGGGCTGGCGGCGATCGTGTTCCTGCTGCGGGAGTTCCAGCTGGTCAGCTTCCCGCTGCCGCAGAACGCCCGGCTGGTGCCGCAGTTCGTCGCGCACACGCCGTTCTGGGGTTCGGTGCAGTTCGGCGCGGAGATGGGCACAGGAATGCGCACCTACTCCCCGACCGGGCTGCCGCATATCATGGCGATCTCGCTCTTCCTGCTGGGGTCGTGGTCCGACGCGCTCATGGCGGGGGCAGGGTTCGCTCTCGGCAGGGCGCTCATGCTGCTCACCTTCCTGCTCGCACGGGACAAGAAGAGAGCCGACACCGCGTTCGACTTCGCGCTGCCGAAGATGACGTGGCTGTTCGCGCTGTTGTTCCTCCCGCTGGCGGTCATCCTGGTGGCATCGTGACCCTGCTCGTCCTCCGGTACGGCCTGGCCGCCATCCTGGCCATGGCCGTCCTGGGCAAGGTTCGCCGCTTCGCCGCCTTCCGCGACAGCCTGGGTGCCTACGGGCTGCGCGGCGGGCTCGCCTCGGCGGGCGCCTTCACGGTCGTAGCCGTGGAGGCGCTCGCCGTGGCGCTGGCCGTGTCCGCCGCGGACGACGCGCTGGTCGGGATGGCGGGCGCCGTCCTCGGCACGATCTTCACGGGCCTGCAGGTCTATCTGCTGGCCGGCGGCAATCGGGCGCCGTGTCTGTGCTTCGGCACGGCTGCCCCTGTCTCGGCCGCCTCACTGGCGCGCGCGGCGGTCGTGCTGCTCGCCGGGCTGGTGCTGCTGTTCGCGGGATGAGCCTCAACCTTTCGCGGGCCCCGCTGGGTTATGGGGTAAGAGCATCCGTGACGCTGAGGGGCGCCTGTGACAGATCCTGAAGGGTTCCATGAGTTCGTGACGGCGCGGGGGGTCGCGCTGTCACGCACGGCGTTCCTGCTCACCGGGGACCATCACACGGCCGCTGATCTGGTGCAGGAGGCGCTGGCCAAGACGGCCGCGCGCTGGCGGCGGATAGCGGCCGGCGGCAACCCGGAAGCCTATGTCCGCACCGTCATGCTCAACCAGTTGCGGACCTGGCGCAGGCCGCGTCGTCTGGCGTTCTTCGCCGCGGCGGAGGTGCCGGAGACGGCGGGGCCCGACGAGTCGGGCGGGAGCGACAGGAAGATCATGCTGGCGCGTGCGCTGGCCGTACTGACGCCTCGGCAGCGGGCGGTGCTCTATCTGAGGTTCTACGAGGACCTGTCCGAGTCTCAGGTCGCCGCGCGGCTGAACTGCTCGGTCGGCACGGTGAAACGGCACACGCACGACGCGCTCGGCCGGCTGCGCGCGGTCGCGCCCCAGCTGCTCGGCGCGTCCGAGGAGGCGCGCTCATGAACGAGAAGGACGATTCCGTGCAGGCGCTTCGCGCCGCCTATCGCGCGATGGAAGCAGAAGCGCGCGACTACGCCGATCCAGGCCGGGCGGTGGCCGTCGCGCGCCGCCGCGGCAGGGCCAGGATCGCCGTGGCGGGGGTCTGTCTCGCCGTGGTCGCCATGCTGGCGGGCGCGGGACTGCGGCTGTGGCCTGGGGAGGCGCCCGCCGTGATCGCCGCCACCCCGTCGTCGCCGGTCGTGATCACCCCTCCGGCCACGGCCGCGCCGCTGCCCGAGGCCGGGACGGGGCAGCCGGGCCTGATGGTGTATACGCCGTGCATGCACGGCTGCCCGACGTACGTGGCGCTGGCCGACGGGCGGCAGCATCTGCTCGGCGAGAAGACGGCGCCGCCTCCCGGCAACCTCACCCTCTCGCCCGACGGCCGCTGGCTGGGCCTGCCTGTCGCGACCGGCTACGAACTGCGCGACCTGGTCAGCGGGACGGTCCACCAGATCGCCTTCCCAGGGCGGAGCGACCATGGGGCCGTGCTGAGCCCGTGGGCGTGGTCGGCCGACGGCCGGCGGCTGATCCTGGGCCATCACGCCAGCGGCGACGTGCTCGCCTATCTGGAGGTGGACGTGAACACCGGGCGGACCAGCGTGCCCGCCGTGCCCCGTGGCTTCGAGCCCCTCGGCCTGCTGGTGACGGGCGAGCTGCTGCTGTTCGAGGAGAGCCGGTACGGCAAGCAGGCCACCCGCGTCGAGCTGGCCGTCGGCGGGCCTGAGCGCACGATCACGCTGGACGGGGGCGCCACGCCGCTGGTCACCGCGGACGGGGGCCCGTCGATCCAGGTCCGTGGCGACCGCTTCTACGCGGTGGCGCCCGACCTCACGGCGGTCGTCGAGTTCGACGCGACGGGCAGGGAGGTGCGCCGCCTGCCGTTGCGCTCCGGTGAAGGGCCGCTGGGTCCTCTTCAGGACGGGTTCGCCGTCCAGTCGGGACCGGTTGTCGAGGTTCGGACGCCGTCGGGCGCCAGGAGGCTGGCCGATCTGCCCGAGACCGCGTTGGTCGTGTTGCCTGGCATGGCCAGGCACTGAGGCGCCCTTCGAGGGGTCTGCTCCCGAAGCCCGCCCCCGGCGTGATGGCCGGGGGCGGGCGCGGGGAGTCCCCTACTTGGCCAGCAGCGACCGCAGCACGTACTGCATGATGCCGCCGTGCCGGTAGTAGTCGGCCTCACCGGGCGTGTCGATGCGGACCACCGCGTCGAACTCGACGTCGCCGGCCTTCACGTGGACGGTGCCGGGGATCGAGCCCTGGTTGAGCTCCTCGACGCCGGTGATGTCGAAGCTCTCCTCACCGCTCAGCCCCAGCGAGGCGGCCGACTGGCCCTCGGGGAACTGCAGCGGCAGGACGCCCATGCCGATCAGGTTGGAGCGGTGGATGCGCTCGTAGGACTCGGCGATGACGGCCCTGACGCCCAGCAGCGCCGTGCCCTTGGCCGCCCAGTCGCGCGAGGAGCCGGAGCCGTACTCCTTGCCCGCCAGGACCACCAGCGGCGTGCCCGACTCGGCGTAGTTGACCGAGGCGTCGTAGATGAACGACACCGGGCCGTCGGCCTGGGTGAAGTCGCGGGTGTAGCCGCCCTCGGTGCCGGGCGCGATCTGGTTGCGCAGGCGGATGTTGGCGAACGTGCCGCGGATCATCACCTCGTGGTTGCCGCGCCGCGAGCCGTAGGAGTTGAAGTCCTTGACCTCGACGCCGTTGGCCTGCAGGTACTGCGCGGCGGGGGTGCCGACCTTGATCGAGCCCGCGGGCGAGATGTGGTCGGTGGTGACCGAGTCGCCGACCTTCACCAGGACCCGGGCGCCGGTGATGTCGCTGACGGGCACGGGCTTTTCGGGCATGCCGTCGAAGTAGGGGGCCTTGCGCACGTAGGTGGAGGCGGGGTCCCACTCGAAGGTGTTGCCGGTCGGGATCGGCAGCGACTGCCAGGTCTCGTCGCCCTTGAAGACGTCGGCGTAGTCACGCTCGAACATCTCGCGGCCGATGGAGGAGTTGACGACCTCGGCGACCTCTTCGGGCGAGGGCCAGATGTCCTTGAGGAAGACCGGCCGGCCGTCGGTGCCCACGCCGAGCGGCTCGGTGTCGAGGTCGATGTCCATCGTGCCCGCGAGCGCGTAGGCGACCACCAGCGGCGGCGAGGCCAGGTAGTTCATCTTCACGTCGGGGTTGATGCGGCCCTCGAAGTTGCGGTTGCCGGACAGGACCGCGGTGACGGCCAGGTCGTGCTCCTGGATGGCGGCGGAGATCTCCTCGGGCAGCGGGCCCGAGTTGCCGATGCAGGTGGTGCAGCCGTAGCCGACCAGGTTGAAACCGATCTTGTCGAGGTACGGCTGGAGCCCCGAACGCTCGAAGTAGCCGGTGACGACCTGCGAGCCGGGGGCCAGCGAGGTCTTGACCCACGGCTTGCGGGTCAGGCCCTTCTCCACCGCGTTGCGCGCCAGCAGGGCGGCGCCCAGCATGACGAACGGGTTGGAGGTGTTGGTGCAGCTGGTGATGGCGGCGATGGAGACGATGCCGTGGTCGATCTCGAAGCTGGTGCCGTCGGCGAGCGTGACGGGCACCGGCTTGTGCGGGCGGCCGTTGGCGCTGGCGTTGGAGGCGGGCGCGTCGGAGGCGGGGAAGGACTCCTCGCCTGCCTCGTCGAGGCCGTCGGAGACGTAGTTGAGCACGTCGTGACGCCAGGTGGACTTGGCCGACGACAGCGCGATGCGGTCCTGCGGGCGCTTCGGGCCGGCGATCGAGGGGACGACCGTGGCCAGGTCGAGCTCGATGTACTCGGAGAAGACCGGCTCCCCGGCCGAGGGGTCGAGCCACAGGCCCTGGGCCTTGGCGTACGCCTCGGTGAGGGCGATCTGCTCCTCGGAACGGCCGGTCAGGCGCAGGTAGTCGATGGTCTGACCGTCGATCGGGAAGATCGCGCAGGTGGAGCCGAACTCGGGGCTCATGTTGCCGATCGTGGCCCGGTTGGCCAGCGGCACCGAGGAGACGCCCTCGCCGTAGAACTCGACGAACTTGCCGACCACGCCGTGCTTGCGCAGCATCTCGGTGATGGTCAGCACCAGGTCGGTGGCGGTCGCGCCGGCGGGCAGCTTGCCCGTCAGCTTGAAGCCGACCACGCGCGGGATGAGCATCGAGATCGGCTGGCCGAGCATCGCGGCCTCGGCCTCGATGCCGCCGACGCCCCAGCCGAGCACGCCGATGCCGTTCTCCATCGTGGTGTGGGAGTCGGTGCCGACGCAGGTGTCGGGGTAGGCCTTGCCGTCGCGGGTCATGACGACGCGCGCCAGGTGCTCGATGTTGACCTGGTGGACGATGCCGGTGCCGGGCGGGACCACCTTGAACTCGTCGAAGGCGGTCTGGCCCCAGCGCAGGAACTGGTAGCGCTCGCGGTTGCGCTCGTACTCCCTCTCCACGTTGCGCTGGAAGGAGTCGGGGTGGCCGAAGTAGTCGACGATGACCGAGTGGTCGATGACCATCTCGGCGGGCGCCAGCGGGTTGATGCGGGCGGGGTCGCCGCCGAGGTCGCGCACGGCCTCGCGCATGGTGGCCAGGTCGACGACGCACGGCACGCCGGTGAAGTCCTGCATGATGACGCGGGCGGGCGTGAACTGGATCTCCACGCTCGGAGCGGCTGACGGGTCCCACTGGCCCAGCGCACGGATGTGGTCGGCGGTGATGTTGGCGCCGTCCTCGGTGCGAAGGAGGTTCTCCAGCAGGATCTTCAGGCTGTACGGGAGGCGGGCAGCGCCCTCGACGGCATCCAGCCGGAAGATCTCGTAAGCCGCGTCGCCGACGCGTAGCGTGTCACGGCTGCCGAAGCTGTTCGCGGACACGGTGATTCGCCTCCTCGTTAGACAAGTTCTCAGTCACAGATCCTCCCGCACTTGAGCACCTCTCACGACGTTAGGTCACCCTAACTCGCAGGTGGCGGTGGATCTCTCGACATCAAGATATCTCGGTAAGTATCTCGACATCAAGTTACCCGCTAGTAGGCCAGTCTCCAGTACAGGAGGCCGAGAATGGCGACGGAAAGTGCCGGCGCGAGAATCTTCTGCTCGAACTTCTTGCCGGTCTTGATGCCGATCTTCCACGGCAGCATGAACTTGTAGGCCATCGGCCACAGCACGGGGCAGCCGCGCTCGGTCATGCAGTCGCCGACCACGTGGATGAGGCAGCCGAGCGCCACCGCGACGCCCAGCCACGCGTAGCCGACTCCCAGCGACCTGAACACCACGAACAGTCCCGCGGTGAGGCCGACGTTGACCATCGCCGAGCCCAGTTTGTTGCCGGGGATGCCGATGCCTATCGCGCGCAGGGCCAGCCCGATGAGCAGGACGACCATGACATCTCTGCCGATCGGCTGGCTGCCGGCCAGCCAGTGCGCGCCGAACCCCATCGCGACCGCGAACACCAGGGAGTGCGTCGCCCCCCTGTGCCCGCCCGACAGCCAGGAGACCGCCTTGCTGAGCAGCCAGGTCATGGGGCCGAAGGTCTGCGCGATCGTCGCGCTCGGATGGTCGAGATCGGGCAGCATCGCGGCGCCCGCGCACACCAGCGCGCCCGCGAGGATCTCGGCGGGGGAGAGCGCGCCCGCCATGATGCCGGTTTCGATGAACCTGCTCGACTCGTTCAACAGGGGGAGCACGGCCAGCGCGGGCGCGAGGCCCAGCCAGGCGGCGGCTCCGGTCAGCGCGTGCGTGTGCCCCATCATGTCAAGATCACGCTACGTCATCGTACGGCAAAGCGCGCGCCACGCGTTCGCATAGTGGTTCGGCCACGCAGGGCGTCAACGCCAGAGGGCTCAAGGCGCGGCGACACTCGCGTCTCGGCCGGGTGAGCGCATCCCAGGAGGCGAAGGGCGGCGGCCTTCGGGGACGACGAGCCAGCCGAACATGTGCCGGTGGACAGTGACCCTGTGACCCGCAACACGTACCAGCCGCCCCCTCGGAGCATCAACCGATCGGTTGATGCCGGAATCCACCACCCCGCTCCCCGTCCGGACGATCCGCCACCCCCCGCCCCCGCGCGATTCTCAAGGCATGCCAACACACCGGGAGCCCGCCCTCCGCACCATCGGACTCCGCAAAGCCTTCGGCGACCACGTGGCCGTCGACGACATCCACCTCACCGTCCCCGCCGGATCCTTCTACGGCCTGGTCGGCCCCAACGGCGCCGGCAAGACCACCACCCTGGCCATGGCCGTCGGCCTGCTCCGCCCCGACGCCGGCAGCGCCGAGATCTTCGGCGTCGACGTCTGGCGTGACACCGTCCATGCCAAGGAACTGATCGGCGTGCTGCCCGACGGCAACGCCATGCCGGAACGGCTCACCGGCCGCGAGGTCCTCACCTACCTCGGCCTGTTGCGCGGCCTGCAGCCCGCCGTCGTCGCCGAGCGCACCGACGAACTCCTCCAGATCCTCGAACTCGACTCCGCAGAGCGGACCCTGGTCATCGAATACTCCACCGGCATGCGCAAGAAGATCGGTCTGGCCGTCGCCCTGCTGCACGCGCCCCGCCTGCTCGTCCTGGACGAGCCCTTCGAGGCCGTCGACCCCGTCTCCGCAGCCACGATCAGGACCATCCTGCGCAGGTTCGCAGGCAACGGCGGCTCCGTGATCATCTCCAGCCACGTCATGGCCCTCGTCGAGCAGCTCTGCGACCACGTGGGCGTCATCTCCGACGGCCGCGTCGTAGCCGCCGGGCCGCTGGCCGACGTACGCGGCGCCGGAACCCTGGAGGACGCCTTCGTCGACCTCGTCGGCGCCCGCCCCGGAGGAACGGAGGGGCTGGCATGGCTCACCTCCTGACCCCCGGCCCGGCCGCCTTGGCACAGCACATGATCCGCATGCGGCTGGCACTCATGCGCAACTCCCTGCGCGGCGACAACGCCTCCAACCTCTACACCGGCGTCTCGCTCGGGCTGATCCTGGCCTTCGCAACGATCGCCGTCGCCGTCCTGTGGCCCGCCTACCTGCCCCTCACCCTGGCCGTGTGGCTCTCCGGCTGGATCTTCGGCCCCATCTTCATCGGGGGCGGCAGCGAGGCCCTCCGCCCCGAATACTTCTCCATGCTCCCGGCCACGCCAGGCCGGATCGCGGCGGCACTGCTCGCCGGAGCTTTCGCGGGCCCCGCACCTGCGGTCAATCTCATCGCGCTGCTGTCCCTGCCCGTGTACGGCTGGCGCTTCGGCCCGGCCGGAGTGCTCATCGGCCTGGCAGCAGCCGTCACCACGCTCATCACCATGGTGATGATCTCCCGCGTCATCGTGGCGCTCATCGGGCTGTTCGTCAGATCCCGCGCCACCGCGGCCGCCGTCGGCATCGTGACCGGCACCGCCATCGCCCTGTGCAGCAACGGCTGGGCACCCGTCGCAGCTCTGGGCGGCACCGACACCGCCGCCTGGTCCCAGGTCCTCATCCGCGCCCTGCCCTCCGGATGGGGTGTGGCCGCCATCGAAGCCTCCTGGCCCCTCGCCCTCGCCATCCTCGTCGCCAACGCCGGCGTGATCGCCCTCCTCCTGGCCACCTGGGCCGGCCTGCTGTCGCGGCGCGTCGTCTCGGCCGCACGCGGCGGTGTGCCGCCCCGCCGCGGCACGCCCCGCCCCTTCCCCACCACCAGCGGCGCCCGCATCACCGCCGCCAAGGAACTACGCGCCTGGTGGCGCGACCTCGTCCGCATCCAGCTCCTCGCCACCGCCTTCTCCTACGCCACCGTCACCCCGCTCCTGCTCGTCACCCTCGACGCCTGGATCATGGTCCCCTTCACGGGACTCATCGCGATCGTGATGGCCGCCGCGTCCTCGGCCAACCTCTACGGCGCCGACGGGACCGCCCTCTGGCTCACCCTCATGACCCCCGGCGCGGAACGCGCCGACGTCCGCGGACGTCAACTGGCCTGGCTCCTCATCGTCGGCCCAGCCGCAGTGGTCCTCTCCCTGGCCGGCACCCTCGTCAGCGGCCAGACCTGGGCCTGGCCGTGGGTACTCGGCCTGCTCCCCGCCCTCCTCGGCGGCGGCGCCGGAGTCATCGTCCTGCTCGCCGTCACCTCGCTCGTCCCCGGCACCGACCCCCACAAGCGCGGCGGCAACCCGCTCAGCACCGGCGCCGACGAAACCGCCGAAACCAGCCTCGCCTGGCTCGTGCTCGTCGCGGTCCCCGCCACCGCCCTGCCCGCGGCCGGCGCCATCCTCCTGCACCCCTGGGCCGGCATCGCCACCGGTGTGCTGACCGGCGCCTTCAGCGCCTGGGGATTCGGCAAGATCGCCTACCGCAGACTCGAGAACCACGGGATCGATCTGCTCAACCTCATGAAGCACGGCCCGGCACCCCAGGCCGACAAACCCACCACCGCGGACCTCCCCATCCGGCACCGCATCGGCGTCACGATCAGCTACACCATCGCCTGGCTTCCCCTGTTCCCCCAGGGGCTCGTGCCCATGGTCATGAAGATCTTCGGCATCGAGGACCGCGTATGGTTCCTCGCCCTTCATCTCCCGCCGATCTGGCAATGGCCCACCATCATCTTCATGATCGCCCTAGGGCTGCTCATGTACGGCTACGCCATCCTGATCCCCATGCGCCTAAGCTCGTCCTCGTCGGCCGCCACCAGGTGAAACCCATCCGTACCCGAGAGGAGGGGCGCGCCCCGGATGAACGACCCCTTCCCGCTCTCCACCTGGGAACGACGCTTCGAGCGCGTCGTCGAGATCGTCCCCTACATCACCCTCGCCGCTTCCCTCGCCATCAGCCTGGCCTCATCCGACCGGCCCGAAGGCGGGATCCCCCGCACCCTCGCGCTCACCGCCCTGGCCCTCGCCTGGATTCTCGGCGCCCACACCCTCCTCCCCGCCGCCGTGCGCCGACGGAGGGTCGCCGTCACCGTTCACTTCGCCGGCGTCCTGGCCACCGCCGCGCTGCTGACCTTCCACGACCCCATCTTCATCATCTACTGCATCTCCGGCTTCTTCCTCGCCGCCAACTTCGCTCCCTCCAAGTGGACCTTCGCCGCCGTCGCCGCCACCTCCTTCGTCCTGTACGGATCGACGGTCGACTGGGCCCAGGCCACCATCCAGCTCATCGCCTTCCACCTGGCGATCGTCGCCGTGCAGACCGTCGCCATCGGCGGCGGCCACATCGCAGGCATCAGGATCGAGGACCGGCAGCGCAAATACCGGAAGGCAGTCAGCGACCTTCAGACCGCCCTGGAGGAGAACGCCGACCTCCACGCCCAGCTCCTCACCCAAGCCCACCAGGCCGGCATCCTCGACGAACGCCAGCGCATGGCACGCGAAATCCACGACACCCTCGCCCAAGGCCTCACCGGCATCATCACCCAGCTACGCGCCGCCCAACGCGTCGAGGACTCTGACACCCACCTCGAACTCGCGCTCAACCTCGCCCAGGACAGCCTCACCGAAGCCCGTCGCTCCGTCGCCGCTCTCCAGCCCCACCAGCTCGAGGACGCCCACCTCCCCGAAGCCATGACCACCCTGGCCCGCAACTGGACCCAGACCACCGGCGTCGACCTCCACGTCGAAGTGACCGGCGACCGCGTCCCCCTCAGCCCCGCCATCGAGGTCACCCTCTTCCGCGTCGCCCAGGAAGCCCTCGCCAACGTCGCCAAACACGCGGGCGCCACCCGCGCCGGCCTCACCCTCTCCTACACCGGCGCCGTCGTCCTCCTCGACATCCGCGATGACGGCACCGGCATTCACAACCCCAACGGCAAAGGATTCGGACTCAGCAGCATGAGACAACGCGTACGCGGCGTCGGCGGCTCCCTCGAAATCGAGAGCACGCCCGGCGAGGGCACCGCCGTCAGCGCCACCGTCCCCGCGCTCCAAGGAAACCCCCGGTGATCCGCCTCCTCATCGTGGACGACCACCCCATCGTCCGCGACGGCCTGCGCGCCGCCTTCGAAGCCGAACCCGACATCGATGTCGCCGGCGAAGCCGCCAACGGCCGCGAAGGCATCGAACGCGCCGCCGCACTCGAGGTCGACATCGTCCTCATGGACCTGCGCATGCCCGAAATGGACGGCGTCAGCGCCATCACCGCCCTGCGCCACTCCCACCCCCGCATCAAGACCCTCGTCCTGACCACCTTCGATGGCGACTCCGACGTCCTGCCCGCCATCGAAGCCGGCGCCACCGGCTACCTCCTCAAAGACGCCCCCACCGACGAACTCCTGCGTGCCGTCCGCGCCGCAGCCGCCGGCGAGCCGGTCCTGTCCCCCTCGGTCGCCGGCCGCCTGATGGGCCAGGTACGCCGACCGGTAAAGGCTGCCCTTACCGACCGCGAACTCCAGGTCCTCGCCCTCGTCGCCGACGGCGCCTCCAATCGCCAGGCGGCCGCCAAACTCTTCATCAGCGAGGCCAGCATCAAGACCCACCTGCTGCACATCTACGACAAACTCGGCGTCCGCGACCGCGCCGCCGCCGTCGGCGAGGGTTATCGACGAGGTTTGCTCAGTTAGTCGGCCAACAGCCCGCCTTTACCGAGACCCACCTCCGCCTACCTGCGGGAACGCCGCAGATGGCGGCTGGTGGGGCCGACCTTGCCAACAGGCCGATCCCGGAGAGCGGGAGCGGGAGGGCTCGGCCGGGAGGCGGGGCTGCGGGACCCGGGGCGCGAAGGCGGCGAGGCCGGGGAGCGAGGGTGAACGAGACCCGAGGAGGGTGGGCTCCGGAGCGGGGGCCTGGGGCGGGACACAACAAAGACGAGGTCGTTACCGTGGCGACAGCACCCCCCAGCCCTGCCGACGCGGAACGACCTCGTCTGCTCTAGTTAACGGCCTCCATCCCCCTGACTGTTCCCGATTTCCGCGACTTTTTCGTGATCTAGCTCACTCTGTTGGCCAGACCATGACCAAGCACGGAACAAAGGGTTGCTATCGACACATTACCGATATATCGTCGAAGCATCGAGAGCGGTCGATGGTCGATCGCGTACCCAATGGAGAGCACCATGACTTCCGCACAGGCAGACGGCGGCCAGTGGGTCGACCCCAGAGAGATGAAGCGCGCCGCCCGCGAGGCGTTCCGGATGATGTCCGAGGCGTGGCGGCAACACGGTGGGCATCACCACCACCCCCGGCGCGGACCCAACCCCGAGGGCGAGGGCGGCCCGCACGACCACCGGCAGCGCGGCAGGGGCAGACCGGGCCCCTTCCCGTTCGACTTCGGGCGAGGCCCGTGGGGCGGGCCGGGCGGCCCCTTCGGCCGCCACGGGTTCGGCGGCAGGCCGCGCAAGGCCAAGCGCGGTGACGTCCGCGCCGCCATCCTCGCCCTGCTCGCCGAGGCCCCGCGCAACGGCTACCAGATCATCCAGGAGATCGCCGAGCGCAGCGAGGGCGGCTGGAAGCCCAGCCCCGGCGCCGTCTACCCGGCGCTCCAGCAGCTCACCGACGAGGGGCTGGTCATCGCGGAGGAGAGCGAGGGCCGCAAGACCTTCCGCCTCACCGAGGCCGGCACGGCCTACATGGCCGAGCACCCCGACGAGGTGCGCGCGCCATGGGACGAGATGCGTCCCGACATCGACGACAACTCGGCCGAGCTGATGGACATCGCCAAGCAGTCGGCGTTCGCGATGATGCAGATCCTGCACAGCGGCAGCGAGGCGCAGGTCCGGGAGGCGCGCAAGGCGCTGATCGAGACGCGCCGCAAGCTGTACCAGATCCTGGCCGACGGCGACGACGACGAGTGACGCCCGGCCGTGATCTCCGGAACCGGGCCCTGTGCCAGGACAGGGCCCGATGAGACCCACCCCCGAGCCGCGGGTCCGGCCGGGAACCGCGGTCCGATGAGACCCGGGACCCGCGGTCCGGCTGGTCCTGAGAGGAGCCACGCATGAGCACCGATGACCGGCTGCGCATCGGCGACGCCGAGCGCGACGAGACGATGGAGGCGTTGCGCGAGCACTTCGCGCAGGGCCGGCTGACCCGCGAGGAGCTCGACGAGCGGCTCGACCTCGCGCTGTCGGCCAGGACCGTGGGCGAGCTGGCTGCCGTCAACGCCGACCTGCCGGGGCCCGGACGCCACGCCCTGGACGACTACGACCCGCACTGGGGCGGACCGCGCGGATGGCACCCGGGCCCTGCCGAGTACGGCCACGGTCTGCCCCTGGGACCCAAGGGTCATCACGGCCACTGGCCCATGGTCCATCCAAGCCATGCCCGGCACCTGCACCGCATGCACGCGCACCGGATGCGCCACGCCCACATGAGAGGCCACCGAGGCCCGGGACCGCTCGCCCCCGTCCTGCTCGTCGCCCTCGCGGTCGGGCTCGCGGTGGGCGGGTTCTCGGTGCTCAAGGTGCTGTTCTTCGTGTGGGTGGCGGCGATGGTGTTCGGGTTCGTGCACCGCCGTACCCACCTGCGCCGCCTCGGCCCCTGACCACCGGCCGGTCGCGGAAGGCCCGGGCACCGGACGAAAGCGAGGGGCTAGGCAGCCCGCGGATCACTGGGTAGCGTCCGAACCATGGCCGAACTCGAGAGTTTTCCCTTCCTGACCGGCCCTCGTGGATGTCCGCACGCGCGGTACGCGCAGCGGCGCGACAGCGATCCGCTCGGCAGGGTGCGCCTGCCGAGCGGTGACGTGGTGGCGCTGGCGACCAGATACGACGATGTCGTGGCGGTGCTGAGCGACCCCCGCTTCTCCCGCGACCTCGACTATCCGGGCGCGCCGAGGATGTTCGACGGCTACAACATCGCCGACTCGCCCGGCAGCCTGATCAACACCGACCCGCCCGAGCACACCAGGCTGCGCAGGCTGCTGTCGGGCACGTTCACGCCCCGGCAGGTCGCCGCCTGGCGACCGCGGCTGCGGGCGCTCACGCACGAACTGGTCGACGCCCTGCCCGCCGAGTTCGACTTCGTCGGCGCGGTGGCCTTCCCGCTGCCGGTGCAGATGATCTGCGACGTGATGGGCGTGGCGGGGATCGACACCGAGCGGGTGCGCGCCTGGTCGGACGCGATGCTGTCGACCTCGAGCCTGCCCTCTGAGCAGAAGTTCGCGGCGGCCATGGAGTTCTACACCTACGGCGCCGAGCTGATCGCCGCCCATCGCGACGATCCCGGTGACGGCCTGCTCTCCTCGATGATCGAGGCCACCGACGAGGGCGACCGGCTGACCGAGGACGAGCTCGTACGGATGACGGTCGGGCTCTTCCTCGCCGGGCACGAGACGACCGGCTCGGTGCTGGCCAGGTCGATGCTCAGGCTGCTCGACCCCCGCGACGGCTACGAGCGGCTCGCCGCCGATCCGGGGCTGATCCCGACCGCCGTCGAGGAGCTGCTGCGCCTGGAGACGCCGGGCGAGGGGGCGATGATCAGGGTCGCCACCGAGGAGGTCGAGCTTCCCTCAGGCACGATCGGCAAGGGTGAAGGGGTCATCGCCGCCTTCGTCGGCGCGAACAACGACCCGGCGGTCTTCCCCGACCCGCAGACCCTGGTCCTGGACAGGAAGGGGGCGCAGCACATCACGTTCGGCCGCGGCGCCCACTTCTGCCTGGGCGCGAACCTGGCCAGGATGGAGCTGCAGGAGATCCTGGGCGTCCTGGTGGAACGGCTGCCGGGGCTCACGCTGACCGAACCCGCCGACGATCTCCCGTGGACGGAGGGAAACCTGGTGCACCGGCCCGTGCGGCTGCCGGTGCGCAAGTGATCTTGGTGTCTCAGCCGCGCCGGGTGCCGATGGCGATGAGGTACGGCCTGGGCTGGTGCACGCCGCTGCCGGTGCGGTATCCCTCGTAGAAGTCGACGAACGCGCGGCGCAACTCCTCGCGCCGGTCGGGTTCGAGCGCCTCCGCGAGTGTCCTGGTCGGCCCGTAGACCGTGGAGAACAGCTCCCAGACCTCCTGGCCCGACTCGCCGGTCTGCGGCGCGTCGCCGTCCTCGAAACGAAGCTCGAAGTCTGCGCCCAGGCGCTGCTCGACATACTCGCGGCTGCCCCACTGGAACGGCGAGCCCGCCCCGGGCGGCGGGTCCGGCATGAAGGGCCGCATCACCTTGAACATGTCGACGACGCCCCGCTCGTCGCTCCACATGCCGAGCGCCAGCCGCCCGCCCGGCCTGCAGACGCGCGCCAGTTCCCTGGCGACCGCCTCGTGGTCGGGAGCGAAGATCGAGCCGACGCTGGAGGTGACGCCGTCGAAGCTCGCGCCCTCGTACGGCAGGCGTTCCGCGTCGCCGACGTCGTAGCGGATGTCGAGGCCCTCGTCGGCGGCCAGCCGCTTCGCCGTCTCGATCAGCGCGGGCGCGAGGTCGAGGCCGGTGACCTGCGCGCCGGTGCGCGCGAGCCGGGTCGCGAGGGCGCCGGTCCCGGTGCCGACGTCGAGCACCCGCTCGCCCGGACCCGCGTCGAGCGCCCGCGCCACGTGGTCGAGCAGCGGCTGATAGTGCTCGGGCAGTTTCTCGTAGGGCCCGGTGCCCCAGACGACGCTCTGCCGCTTCTTGAACTCCTCGAATCCCATGGCCCCGCTCCCGCCGCGCCTCGTGCGATGGCGGGCCGGCCCTCGGGTCTCGCCCGGTCCCGGCCCGTCATGGCGGCTCCCCCGGCCGCCGACGACAGTCCCCTCCCCTGCGCGCGGGGCGCGGAAACTCTAGGTGAGCAGGGCAAGCGCCCGCTCGGGCAGCCCCTCCGGCGCGGTCTTCGGCGAGCCGGCCGTGAACGGCGGCTGAGGGTCGTACTCGATGGCCAGCTGCACCGCCTGCGCGGTCTCCACGTCGCCGGCCTGGGCGAGCAGGGTGAGCGCCATGTCGATGCCGGCCGACACCCCTGCCGCCGTCACGATCTTGCCTTCGGTCACCACCCGCTCGCTCACCGGCTCGGCGCCGTACTGGGCGAGGAGGTCGAGGATGGCCCAGTGTGTGGTGGCCTTCCTTCCCTCCAGCAGTCCTGCCGCGCCCAGCAGGAGGGATCCGCTGCAGACCGAGGCCGTCCACCGGGTGTGCGCGTGCGCCTCGGCGATCCAGTCGACGAGGGCCCGGTCGCCGAGCGCGTCGAAGGTGCCGGCCCCGCCGGGCACGATGACCACGTCCGGGTGCGGCAGGTCGCCGTACGAGGCCGTGGCCTGCAGGGTGAGACTGCCGCGGTCGTCGGTGACCGGCCCCCGCGCGGCGGCCACGAACGTGACGGTGCAGCCGGGCGCGAAGGCCATGACGGTGTACGGCCCGACGGCGTCGAGCGCGGTGAACCGCGGGTAGAGCGGGATGGCGATGTGCATGGTCAGCTCTCCTTTGCCTGGAATCGGCGACGGTAGGCGCCGGGTGAGATCCGCCAGTGGCGGTGGAAGACGCGGTAGAGGGTTTCGGGCGTGCCGAGCCCCGTCTCCCTGGCCACGCGCTCGAGCGGGTGGTCGGTGATCTCCAGCAGCCGCCGGGCGGCGTCGGCCCTGCTGCGCTCGACGTACCGGCCGGGCGACAGGCCGGACTGCTGGGTGAAGACGCGGGAGAAGTGCCGCTCGCTCATCCCCGCGTGCCGGGCGAGAGCGGGCACGCTCAGGTCGTCGGCCGGGTTCGCGTCGATGAACGCCTGCAGCTCCCGCAACGGCTCGCTGCGCGGCTGCAGCGCGCTCATCGGCATGCTGAACTGGCTCTGGCCGCCCGGCCTGTGCAGGTAGACCACCAGCCCGCAGGCCACGTCCTTGGCCAGCCGGTGGCCGTGGTCCTCGGCGACGAGCGCGAGCGCCAGATCGATGCCCGCGGTGACGCCGGCCGAGGTCCACACGTCCCCGTCCTTGACGTAGATGGGGTCGGCGTCCACCTCCACCCTCGGATACCGGCGGCGCAGCGCGTCGGCCGCCAGCCAGTGGGTGGTGGCCCGCCTGCCGTCCAGCAGGCCCGCCTCGGCCAGGAACAGTGCGCCGCTGCACACGGACGTGACCCGCCGGGACCGGCCCGCCAGCCGCGCGATGCCGTCGACCAGTTCCCTGTCCGGCAGGAGCTCCATGGTGGTCAGGCCTCCGGCGACGACCAGGGTGTCGATCGGCCCCTCGATGTCTGCCAGCGGTGTGGCCACGGCGGTCGCGATCCCGTTGTGCGCCGGCACGTTTCCCGCCCGGACGGCGGTCACCTCGACCCGGTAGCCGTCCTCACCGGCCAGCAGGCCCGCCAGGGCGAACACGTCGGCGGGGCCGGCCAGGTCGAGCAGCTGAAATCCCTCGTAGACCACGATGACGACACGTCGCTGCATGCCTTTCATGCTGGTCATTCCGGGGTGATGGCGTCAATGACACGAACATTGCACATCACGCCAAGATCTTTTCTTTCGTCACCGTGAATACGAAGGGGCGCTGGGCCGTACCAATGGTGTCCGACCTACGTGATCGAAGGGCCACCATGCATGTCAGCTCCCCTCAGCAACCCCCGCCTGTCCTTCTGGATACCGACGCCGACCTGATCCGCGACTCCATGGAACGGCCGGAGCGCTTCGGCGGCCTGTTCGACCGCTACTTCGACGCCATCCACCGCTACGCCCACCTGCGCCTGGGCGAGGCGGTCGCCGACGACATCGCCGCCGAGACGTTCCTGCGCGCCTTCCGCGCCAGGAACCAGTTCGACACGACCAGGGCCAGCGCACGCGGCTGGCTCTACGGCATCGCCTCCAACCTCATCGCCGACCACGCCCGCGGCGAGGCCCGCAGGTACCGGGCGATGGCCAGGAGCGTCGAGCCCGCGGACCACGCGGGTCACGACGACCAGGTCGCGGGCCGCGTGTCCGCCGCGATCATGCAGCCGAAGCTGGCCGAGGGGCTGGCCAGGCTCCCGGCCGGAGACCGGGACGTCCTGTTACTGGTCGCCTGCGCCCAACTCAGCTACGAGGAGGTCGCCGACGCCCTGCGCATCCCCAGGGGAACGGTCGGCTCCCGGCTCAACCGCGCCCGCAAGAAGCTCCGCAAGATCATCGGACCCTACGAGGAGGAACTGTGAAGAACGAGCTCGACATGATCAAGGCCTGCCACGACGCCCTCCCCGGCCCCTCGGCGAAGGCGTCGGCCCGGGCGTGGAACCGGCTGGCGGCCGAGGCCGAGGCGGCACCGCCGCCCTTCGCCGGGCCGATCCGCCCGCCGGGTCGCGGCCTGCGCAGGCTGGCGTTCAGGGCGGGCGTCGTCGTGGCGCTCGTGTCGGCCGTGAGCGTGGGCATGGTCGTGGTGGGGGCGGACGACGGCTCCACCCCGCTCTCGATCCGCCCCGCCAACGCCGCCGAACTGCTTCAGTACGCCGCGGCCGCCTCGCTCAAGGAGCCGAGACCGCGTCCCGACCAGTTCATCTACCAGGACCGCAGGGCCGTCCAGTGGCACTTCGGCATGAGCGCGGGCGACGAGTTCGAGGCGACGCAGGAAATCCGCCGCGAGTACTGGGTTCCCGCCGAAGGGTCCGGTGAGTCGGTGACCCGCTCGACGTACGGGAAGGACGTCGCGACACGCGGCAAGCTGAGCAAGAACATGATGACCCCCGAGGGGACGGTGAAGTACTTCCGCGGCGACCAGTGCGGCTGGACGAGTTCGTCGTCGCTCCACCGGGACGCCGACGCGATTCCCACCGACCCCGCCGCGCTCGTGGCCCAGGTTCGCCAGGAAGCGGAGAAGGACGTCAGGGATCCGTCGGCCTACTCCGACACGCCGGCCGAGGAGGAGATCCCGCGCCTCGTCGACGGGCAGGTGATCTACCGCCTCATCGAACTGGCCCAGAGCCCCTTCGCCACGCCCGAGATCCGGGCCACGGTCTTCCGGGCGCTGTCGACGACGCAGTCCGCGACCGTCAAGCCCGACCTGACCGACCCCGCGGGACGTCGCGGGATCGGGACCGAGATCACCTGGGCGGGGGTGCCGGGCAGGCATCGGGCGGAGCTCGTGTTCGAGCCGGAGACCTTCAGGTTGCTCGGCTGGCGCTCGTTCGAGGACTTCAAGCGGTCCGACGGCAGCGTCGAGGAGATCATGGTGGTGAGCATGGCGCTGATGTCGACCACGATCGTCGACTCCACGCCGGAGGTCCCGGAGGGCGAGGACGGCACGTCTCCCTGCTGACGCAGCGCCTTCCGTCTCTCGCGAGTCTCCGGTATCCAGAATCCGGTATCCCGTTGTTCGGTATCCCGTGTTCGGTATCCGGTATCCCGCTCGCATCCGCATTCGCCGTCGGACGTCCGGCGTCCCCGTCAGCCATCGGCCGCCCGGCGCCCCCCATCCGCGTCCGCCGTCGGCCGTCTGGCGTCCCCCCGTCGACCGTTCGCCACCGGCCGTCTGTGGTTCCTTGTCCCCCTCCCCCGCCTGTCCCCCTCCCCCGTCCGCCACCCACCGTCGGCCCGTCTGGCGTCCCCGTCCCTGTCCTGTCCCCGCTGGCCGTCCAGCGTCCACCAGCGGCCGTTTCACCCGCCGTAGGCCCAACGCCGTAGGCCGAACGCCGTTCGCCGTCGGATGTCCGGCGTCCCCGTCAGCCATCAGCCGCCTGCTGCCCCCGTCCCCCGTCCGCCGTCTGTCCTCTGGCGTCCCCCACCCGCGGGCGGACATCTGCGCAAGGTGACGTATCCCTGCTGAGACACCTCCGCCTCCTCGGCCACGGGGCCGCCGAGGGGACGGAGGCGCATCACTCCACGACCACGGGACCGCTGATGGGGCCGAGGGACGGAGGGGCAGAACTCCCTGGCTACGGGACCACCTAGAGGGCCGAGACGCATCACCCCACGGCCACGAGACCACTGATCAGGCCGACGGGCGGAGGGGCAGGACTCCCCGGCTACGGAACCACCCAGAGGGCCGAGACGCATCACCTCACGACCACGGGACCGCTGATCGGGCCGAGGTACGGGGCCCCGCAGCCACAGGACCGTCGAAGGGATGCGGGTGTAGACGCCGCCGCCACGGGGTCCGCCGAAGGTGGAGGCGCAGGACTCCGCGGTAGCGCGGCCGTTTACCGCCGAGATCGTCTTGCCCCGTGACACGTCGTTCGCGATGAAGCTAGCGGCCCGCCGGACGCCATCCGGAATGAGATGTCCGGATATATACCCATATAGTCGTTATGACAGGAATGCCACTTTCGTCCATTCATCGGTCCCGTTATAACGGCGCAAATCGGGCTATATGGACTGATAGATGTGTAAGTAGAGCAATAGGCGTGTTAATGTAGAGCAAAATGGAGCGAGACCTCGTTTGTCAGGCATATGTCCCGGAAATCATGACAACGCAGGGGATGGTCGCTCGTGACCATTGAGAACATTTCAACCACCCTGAATTCGTCATTCACGGGCAGTCAGTCCTTTCAGGAGGAAAACCCAATGACTAGCTTCAAGCGCGTCATCGCAGGTCTCGCACTCACCACCGCCATGAGCGGCGGCCTCGTGGCCGTCGGCGCCGCGACCACCACCGCCACGGCCTCCGCCAGCACCACCACGGTCTCCGGCTTCGGCGGCGGCTGCGGCTTCGGCGGCTTCCGCCGCTGCGGCTGCAACCGCGGCGGCTGGGGCGGCTGGGGCCGTCGCTGCTGCCACCGTCACCACAGGGGTCAGGGCAAGGTCAAGGTCAACAACCACATCCACGTCAACAACACCAACGACAACGACAACGACAACCACCTCGACAACCGGAACAACGACCCCTGGGGCGCGAAGTCCTAATCACTAAAGCGAAATAGGCGCGGGCCGGCGCATATTACCGGCCCGCGCCCACCGCGATTCCGCGTCACAGTTTCACCCAGCCCGCGCGCCGCGGAAACCTGGGAGACTTCAACGCATCTCATGATTACGCCTCTGAGCTGATGAAGGATCGCGGGCGGAGCGCGGCAATTCGCCGAATATGGCGATGCGGCTGACGACTATATGCCGCAGTGCGCCGGTTTCGACCATGCGCGATATCGTGCCGGTGGTTTTCGGAGTTTGAGCTTCCCGCCGGAACCACCGGCACGAAAAACGCGTCACCGTGTCGGCCTGCCACGTGCCCCGCTCCCCCGCGATCCGGCCACCGCGCCACCGCCGCCATCCGCGCCATACGGGCCACCCGCGCCACTCAGCCACACCCGCCACCCCATCACCCCGCCACCCGCGCCACTCCGCCACCCCGCCACCCCACCACCCGTGCCACTCGCGCCACCCCCACCAGCCGCGCCACTCCGCCACTCGCGCCACTCCGCCACCCACGCCACGCCCGCTACCCACGCCACCGAGCGTCCGGGTGGCCGAGCGCCTCCCCGAAGCACGCCGCCCCAGGCTTTCCGGCCTCCCAGCCCCTCGCCACGCAGCCTTGAAGGCCCTCCCACATCGCCGCCCCCAAAACAGCCCGAGCGCAGGTCCGCCCCACTCGAAACAGTTCCGAGCGCCGCCACACCCGCGCCGCCGAAACCGCTCGGCCCTCGCATCCGTGCCCGCCGAGGCCCCGAACGCCCTCGCATCCGTGCCCGCCGAGGCCCAGAACGCATCCGCGCCCGCTGAAACAGCCTGAACGCCTTCGCACCAGCGCCGACAGGCAAACGTCGCTCGATTCCCCGGAGCCCATTCGAGACAGGGCCCGCGGGGCGGTCACCGCATACGCGCTGAAGCGGGCGCCCGAGACGCTCGGAACCGACGGGCTGGTCACGGGTGTCCCCGGGGGTGGCGCTGCCGGGCGAATTCGCGGTACGGCGCGCAGCCCGCCGTCAGAGGGACTGCTCGCCGGGAGGACTGCCCAGGGGTTGCCCATGGAGCGGGGGCTGAACGCAGCCGCCGCGGGCGCGTCCGGCAACGGGTTCGCGTGGGCACGGGAACCGGTCCACGTGGGAGGCGTTGGACGGCACGCGGAAGCGGCGATCCCGCGGACCCACCAGGACCCACAGGCCGCCCGCGTCAGTCAGCCCATCTCCTCCAGCCTGCGCCCCCGCGTCTCCTTGATCCATTTGACGACGAAGACGAACGACAGCGCCGCGAAGCACGTGTACATCACGTAGGTGAGCGGCAGGTTCCACTCCGACAGGGCCGGGAACGTCACGGTGATCGCCCAGTTGGCCAGCCACTGCGCGGAGGCGGCGACCGACAGGGCCAGGGCGCGGATGCGGTTGGGGAACATCTCACCCAGCAGCACCCACACCACCACACCCCATGACAGGGCGAAGAACAGCACGAACGTGTGGGCCGCGATCAGCGCGACGGCGCCCTGAGGGTCGGGCAGCGAGACCTCTCCGGCCACCGTCCTGGCCGCGCTGAAGGCCCACGCGGCCGTGGCCAGCGAGACCGTCATCCCGGCCGAGCCGATCAGCAGCAGCGGTCTGCGGCCGATCTTGTCGACGAGGGCGATGGCGATGAACGTGCCGACGATGTTGATCACCGAGGTGGAGAAGCTGAACAGCAGCGAGTCGCTCTGGGTGATGCCGACCGACTGCCACAGCGCGGAGGAGTAATAGAAGATCACGTTGATGCCGACGAACTGTTGGAACACCGACAGCACGATGCCGATCCACACGATCGGCAGCAGGCCCAGCGCCGGGCCGCGCAGGTCGCGCATCGTCGAGCGCTTCTCCGTCTTCAGCACGCTGTGGATCTCGTCGATCCTGGCGTCCAGGTCGACGTGCGTGCCCTCGCCCTCCGCCAGCACCTTTCTGGCCATCGCGGTCCTGCCGACCGCGACGAGGAAGCGCGGCGACTCGGGGATCACCGAGGCGAACAGCAGGTACAGCAGCGCCGGCACGACACACGCGCCGAGCATCCACTGCCAGGCCTGCAGCCCCCAGAGCACGTTGTTGACGTCTCCGCCCGCGATACCGGCGATGACGTAGTTGACCAGCTGCGACACGGCGATGCCGAGCACGATCGCCAACTGCTGGAAGGAGCCGAGCCTGCCGCGGTAGGCGGGCGGGGCGACCTCGGCGACGTAGGCGGGGCCGATGACGGAGGCCATGCCGATCGCCACGCCCGCCAGCACCCGCCAGAAGGCCAGGTCCCAGATCGCGAAGGGCAGCATCTGGCCGACCGAGCTGACCGCGAACAGCCCCGCGGCCAGCTGCACCGTCCTGATGCGCGTCCCCACCGGTCGGCCACGCCTCCGGCCAGCCACGCGCCCACGGCCGAGCCCAGCAGCGCGATCGCCACGACGAAGCCCGTCTCGACCGGCCCCCCACCTGGAAGTACTTCCGGATACCGGTCACCGCGCCGTTGATCACCGAACTGTCGTAGCCGAACAGGAAGCGCCGATGGCCGCAGCGGCCGTGATGAACACGACGTGACCGATGTTCTCCTGCCGCATTCCGTGTGGTCGCGCCATGTCCGGGCTCTACCCATTTGTCATCCCGGTACGGCGGGCATTGGCCAAACCTTGACGATCACAGCCGGGGGTCGACCGGCTCCGACTCCATGGCCAGCACCGCGAACACGGGCTCGTGCACGCGCCACAGCGGATCGCCGTCGGCCAGCCGGGCCAGCGCCTCCAGGCCGAGCGCGTGCTCGCGCAGCGCCATCGACCGCTTCTTGCCGAGGAAACGGCGGCGCAGCAGGTCGAGCGACTCGGTGTAGTCGGGCCCGTAGATGATGCGCAGGTACTCGCGTCCGCGCACCTTCACGCCGGGCTGCACGCGCCCCTCGGGGTGGACGGCGGGCTTGACGACCATGCCCTCGCCGCCCTCCGCGGTCAGCGCCTCCCACCACCGCACGGCATGCCGCCGCGACTCCTCCGAGGTCAGGTCGACGAACAGGTGCCTGGTCGGCGTGATGATCGGGTCGTCGAGCAGGGCGAGCCGCTCCAGGTGCCAGGCGTGCGGTTCGAGCGCGGTGTTGCGGCCCTCGACCGCCAGGATCTGGAACGGCGCGAGCCGTACCCCGTCGAGCCCGTCGACCGGCCAGCAGTAGCGCGCATAGGCGGCGCGAAAACGGGCAGCGTTGTCGTCGCGACGCCGGGTGCGGGACAGCAACTCGCCCACATCCAGCCCGCGCCCGGCTGCCGCTTCGAGCATCCCCACCGCCGCGGGCACGGCGGCGCCGGCGGCCGCGCCCACGGAGGCGTACTGCGCGCGGATCAGCTCGCCCGCCTTGGCCGACCACGGCAGCAGCTCGCAGTCGAGCGCCACCCAGTCGGAGCCGAGCGCCGCCCACAGCGGCTCGCACGCCTGCCGCAGCCGGTCGACCAGCGGCGCGAGGTCGTCGAAGAACGGCCTGCCGGTGCGGGTGAAGACGGCTCCGGCGGAGCCGTCGGTGACGCCGAACCGCTCGGCCGCGACCTCGGGGGTCCTGGCCAGTACGGCGACCGCCCGCGAGCCCATGTGCTTCTCCTCGCACACGACCTCGCGCACCCCGTGGGCGGCGAACTCCTCGAACGCCTCGTGCGGGTGCTCCAGGAACCCGTCGAGCCTGGAGGTCTCCGGCGGGGCCATGGTGGGCGGCAGGTAGACCAGCCAGCGCGGGTCGACCGCGAAGCGGCTCATCACCTCCAGGGCGGCGGCCGCGTTCTCCTCCATGACCTTGACCTTGGCGCCGAAGCGCGTCTCGACGTACCGGGTGCCCTGCACGTCGCCGATGTCGAGGGTGACGGGGTCGCGGTAGCCGGGGGCGGTGAGCGGCTTGACCGGCTCGTACCAGACCTTCTCTGCGGGCACCGAGACGATCTCGCGGCTCGGGTAGCGCAGCGCGGTCAGCCTGCCGCCGAAGACGCAGCCGGTGTCGAGGCAGATCGTGTTGTTGATCCACTCCGGTTTGGTCGTCGGGGTGTGGCCGTAGACGACCATGGCGCGGCCGCGGTACTCCTGCGCCCACGGGTAGCGGACGGGCAGGCCGTACTCGTCGGTCTCGCCGGTGGTGTCGCCGTACAGCGCGAAGGAGCGGACCCTGCCGGAGGCGCGGCCGTGGTAGGCCTCCTTCAGCCCGGCGTGCGCGACGACCAGGCGGCCCCCGTCGAGCTGGTAGTGGCTGATGAGCCCGTCGAGGAACGCGGCCGCCTCGCGGGTGAACTCCTCCGGCTCGGCGGCGAACTGCTCCAGCGACTGCTCCAGGCCGTGGGCGACCCGTACCTTGCGGCCCTTGAGCGCCTTGACCAGCTTCTCCTCGTGGTTGCCCCGCACGCAGACGGCGGTGCCCGCCGCGACCATGCCCATGACCAGGCGGACGACGCCGGGCGAGTCGGGGCCGCGGTCGACGAGGTCGCCGACGAACACGGCGGTGCGCCCCTCGGGGTGCGTGGCGGTGACGGCCTTGCCGTCGACGCGGGTCAGCTCCCAGCCCAGCTCGGTGAGCAGCGTCTCCAGCTCGGCGCGGCAGCCGTGGATGTCGCCGATGATGTCGAAGGGCCCGGTGAGGTCCTTCTTGTCGGTCCACGCCCTGTCGTAGGCGATGGTGGCGGTGTCGATCTCCTCCACGCCGCGCAGCACGTGGACCTTGCGGAAGCCGTCCCTGTTGATCTTGCCGAGGGAGCGGCGCAGGTCCTTGCGCTGCCTGATCACCACGCCCGCGCCGAAGTCGCGGTCGGGACGGCTGGCGTTGCGCTCGATCGCCACCTCCTCCGGTACGTCGAGGACGATCGCGTCGCACAGCACGTCGTGCTTCTTGGCCAGCGCGATGAGGGTCTGGCGCGGGCCGTACTGCACGCTGGTGGCGTCGACGACGGTCAGCAGGCCGCGCGAGAGCCTGGTGGCGACGATGTGGTCGAGCAGCTCGAAGGCGGCCTGGGTGGCCGACTGGTCGTTCTCGTCGTCGGAGACCAGGCCGCGGCAGAAGTCGGAGGAGATGACCTGGGTCGGCTTGAAGTGCCTGGCGGCGAACGTCGACTTCCCGCTGCCCGAGACGCCGACGAGCACCACGAGGGACAGCTCGGGGATGCGGATCTCAGTGCTCACGGGTGAAGACTCCCATCTGGGTCGGCGAGCCCTTGTCCGGGTCCTCGTCGCCGACCGGCTTGAAGGTGACGGTGTAGTGGTACTCCGCCGCGACGCGGGCAGCCCACGCGGCGAATTCGGCGCGGGTCCACTCGAAGCGGTGGTCGGGGTGGCGCATCCCGGTCAGGAACTCGTAGTTGACGTTGTACTCGGAGTTGGGGGTGGTCACGATCACGTGCTGCGGTGCCGCGTGGCCGAACACCACCCGCTCCAGCGCCGCCAGCCTGGGCGGGTCGACGTGCTCGATGACCTCCATGAGCACGGCGGCGTCGTATCCGGCGAAGCGCGGGTCGGTGTAGGTGAGCGCGCCCTGGAAGAGGGTGAGCCTGGCCCGCTTGGCGTCGGGCATCCGCTCCAGCCGCAGCTTGCGCGCGGCGATGGTGAGCGCGAGCGTTGAGACGTCCACGCCGGTGACCCTGGCGAACCTCGGCTCGGCCAGCAGCGCGCCGACCAGCTGGCCGGAACCGCAGCCCAGGTCGATGACGGAGGAGGTGCCCAGTTCCTGCAGCGTCCTGACGACCTCCTCGCGGCGGCGCGTGTTCAGCGGCACAGCCTTGTCCGCCGGCGGCCCGGCCTCGCCCTCCGCGGAAGGCCGCTCGGGCGTCTCCTCGACGGTCAGCTCGGGCGTCTCCTCGGCGGTCGGCTCGGGCGTCTCCTCGATGGGCGGCTCGAGCGCCTCCTCGGTCTCGTCGCCGAGCTCGGCGAGCCTGGCGAAGGCCGTACGCTCCAGGGCTCTGCGCCGCCCGAGGTAGCGGCGAGTGATCAGGGTCCGCTCAGGGTGCGGGGCCAGCCAGCCCTCGCCCGCGCGGATCAGCTTGTCGACCTCGTCGGGCGCGATCCAGTAGTGCTTGCCGTCGTCGAGCACCGGCAGCAGCACGTACAGGTGGTTGAGCGCGTCGGCCAGGCGCAGCCGTCCGCGCAGCCGCAGCCGCACGTACCGCGAGTCACCCCACTCGGGAAAAGCCTCGTCCAGGGGTACGGCCTGCGCCTCCGTCTCCCAGCCGAGCGGCTCGAACAGCCTGCGGGCCAGGTCGGGGCCGCCCCTGCAGGGCAGCGCCGGAATCGTGATCTCCAACGGCATCGCCTCGGCCGCCAGCTCGGGCCTGGCGGTGCAGCGCCCGGCGCGCGCGGTGCGGAAGACGTCGCCGATCGCCACCGCCAGCAGCGAGGAGGCGGCGTAGGGGCGGTCGTTGACGTACTGCGACAGGCTGAAGTCGGGCGACGTGCGGCCCCTGGTGCGGACCAGCTTGACGGGGTCGACGTCGAGCAGCAGCGCCGCGGTGCACCGGTCCTCGCCCGCCTCCGGGTAGAGCACCGTGGCCGTGCCGAAGGACTGGGCGAACTCCTGCACCCTGTCTGGATGTTTGTGCAGGAGGAAGCCCAGGTCGGTGGCCGGTGTGGCGGTGGTCGAGATCGTCAGTAGCACCCGTCAAGTGTGACGTAGCCGTCATTCGGCCGCCATCTGATAATTCGGCCTCAGGTATGCGGCAGAATCTCCGCGGCGATCAGTTCGAGGTGCTCCAGGTCGGACAGGTCCATGACCTGCAGGTAGACCCGCTCGGCGCCCAGCTCGGCGAAGCGGCCGAGCTTGTCGAGCACCTCGGAGGGCGTTCCGGCCATGCCGCCTTCGCGCAGCTGGGCAGAGGTATGGCCGATGGCGGCCGCCCGCCGTTCCACCTCGGCCTCGTCGGCGCCGACGCAGACGGTCTGCGCGACCGAGTAGATCATCGGGCGCTCGGCCAGGCGCCGTACCCTCTCGAACGCCGCGCCCGTCTCCTCGAGAGAGCGGAAGGGCACGTTGTACTCGTCGGCGAACCTCGCGGCCATGCGCGGGGTGCGTTCGGCGCCGACGCCGCCGATGATGATCGGCGGGCCAGGACGCTGGGCGGGCTTGGGCAGCGCGGGCGAGTCGGTCACCTGGTAGTAGGCGCCCTCGAAGGAGTAGTCCTTGTCGGCCGCCCACAGCCCCGTGATGATCTCCAACTGCTCCTCCCACCTGGAGAACCGCTCGCCGAGCGGCGGGAAGGGGATGCCGTAGGCGTGGTGCTCGCCGTCGAACCAGCCGGTGCCGAAGCCCAGTTCGACCCGGCCGCCGCTCATCTGGTCCACCTGGGCGACGGTGATGGCCAGCGGGCCCGGCAGGCGGAAGGTCGCAGGGGACACCAGGGTGCCCAGCCTGATCGTCGAGGTCTCCCTGGCCAGGCCCGCCAGGGTGATCCACGCGTCGGTCGAGCCGGGCCCCGGGTCGCCTGGGCCGATGCGCTGGTAGTGGTCGGAACGGAAGAACGCGTCGAACCCGAGCCGCTCGGTGGCCTTCGCCACCGCCAGCAGATCGTCGTAGGTGGCGCCCTGCTGCGGCTCGGTGAAGATCCTTAGCTTCATATCGCCATTATCGGGTCGCTTCGGCCGGACCCCTGCTAGCGTTCACCATCGGTCATCAGGCTGACACGGTAGGTGAGCATGGCGCGTCACAGAGAGCCTGGCACCCCGCCCCGCCCGGTCGTGGTGCTGGCAGGGCTCGGCCTCGCGGGGGTGACGGGCGTGGCGGTCTGGTTCCTGCCCGCCCAGGCCACGCCCGAATGGTCGGCTCCGCTGTCCGCCGCGGGCCCGGCCCTGTCCACGGCCTCCCCTTCCCCCACACCGGCGCCCTCGGCTCCCGGCCCTTCCGGCTATGTGGCCTTCGTCGACACCGTGCAGAACCCGGGGTTCGACCTGCCCGAGACGGCCCGCCGTACCGGTGTGCGGTGGTTCTCCCTCGGCCGGGTGATGGCGGGCCCGAGCGGCTGCGCGCCCAAGTGGGGTGGCACGCTCGACCCCGGCCGCAACGCCGTCGCCAACCGGATGTCGGGGTTGCGCGCCGCCGGTGGCGACGCGGGCCTGGCCTTCGGCGGGCCCGTCGGCCGTGACCTGGCCTCCGCCTGCGCCGACCAGCGCGCGCTCACCTCCGCCTACCGCAAGATGATCGGCGCGTTCGGCATCTCCTTCGCCGAGTTCGAGGTCCGCGACGGCGGGGATCTGCCCGCTGTACGGCGCCGGGCCCGCGCGCTGGCCGACCTGCAGCGCGACACCGAGCTCGCGGTCACCTTCAGCGTCCCGCTCGGTCCCGCGGGCCTGGCGCCGGCCGACGTGGAGATGCTCCGCCAGACCAGGGCCGCGGGCGCCAAGCTCCACACGATCAACCTGCTGGCCGCGATCGAGCCGCACACCGCGGGCGAGGGCCGCATGCGGCGGCTGGCCGCCGCCGTACGCGCCGCGCACGGCCAGCTCACCGAAGTCTTCGGGATCGACGCGGCCACGGCGTGGCGGCGGATCGCGCTCACCGCGGTGCTGGCGGGGCCGCAGGATCTCAGCCTGCTCGACGCGCGCAAGCTGTCGTGGTACGCCACGCGCAACGACCTGGCGTGGCTGTCGACGCGCGGGGCGACGCCGCCCGCCGAGGTGTCCAAGGCGCTACGGGGCGAGCGCGCCTGATCACGGGGCCAGCAGCGCCACGCACTCCACATGGTGGGTCATCGGGAAGGCGTCGAAGGCGCGCAGGTCGGCCAGGCTGTACCCCAGCTCCGCGAACCAGGCCAGGTCGCGCGCCAGCGTGGCGGGGTCGCACGAGACGTACACCACCCGCGCCGCCTCCAGCGCCGCGATGCGGGCCACCACGTCGCGGCCCAGCCCCGACCGGGGCGGGTCCACCACGACCAGGTCGGCGCGTTCGATCTCGAAGCGGTCGAGGGCGTCCTCCACCCGCCCGCGCTCCACCTGCGCCCACGGCAGGTCGCGCAGGTTGAGCCGGGCGTCACGGACGGCCGCCGCCTCGCTCTCCACACCGAACACCGCGCCCGAGGGCCCGACCGCCTCGGCCAGGCCCGCGGCGAACAGGCCGACACCGCAGTAGAGGTCGAGCGCCCATTCGCCGGGCTCGGGCGCGGCGTAGCTGAGGACGGCGTCGAGGAGGGTCTCGGCGGCGCCCGGGTGGACCTGCCAGAACCCGCTGCCGGTCACCTGGAACTCGCGGTCGCCGACCCGTTCGTGCAGCATGCCCGAGCCGTGCCGGGGCTCGGTACGGCCTTTGCCCTGGTTGACCAGGATGGAGGCGGGCGCGTCGAGCGACGGCACGGCGACCGAGCGGCGCGGCTTGGGGGCGATGACGACGGCGTGGTCTCCGGCGGAGGAGGCGATGACCTCGACGCCCGACGAGCCCTGCCAGGTGCGCGATTCGACGCCGACGGCCTCGACCTCGGGGTGGGCGATGAGGCAGGCGTCGACGGGCTGGATGTCGTGGGAGCGGTGCCTGCGGAAGCCGAGCGCGCCCTCACGGGTGGTGGCGAACTGGACGCGGGTGCGCCAGCCGAGGCCGTCCTTGGCGCCCGGCACCTCTTCGACGAGCACGTCTCTTTCGATGCCGGCCAGCCTGCGCAGTTGCTCGGCCACGACGTCGGCCTTGAGCGCGCGCTGCGCCTCCAGGGTGGCGTGCTGCCAGTCGCAGCCGCCGCACTTGCCGGGACCCGCGTAGGGGCAGGGCGGCTGCACCCTGTCGGGCGACGGCTCGAGGATCTGGACGGCATCGGCGCGCAGGAAGCGGGTCGTCTCCTCGGTGACCTCGGCGATCACGCGCTCGCCCGGCAGCGCGTGCCGTACGAAGACGACGCGCCCTTCGTGTCGCGCCACACACCAGCCACCGTGGGCCACCGGCCCTACTTCGAGTTCCACCTGCACAGACTACTCATGTCATGCCTTCGTTCGTTCGTCGTCGGCCTCGACCTCGTGCCACGGGCGGCGCACCGCGCCGGGCGCGAACGGCTCGCGGCGGGCCCTGAGCCGGTCGGAGGAGTGGAGCTGCCACGGCACGCTGGTCACCATCACGCCCGGCTTGAACAGCAGCCGCGCCTTGAGGCGCAGCGCGCTCTGGTTGTGCAGCAGGTGCTCCCACCAGTGGCCGACGACGTACTCGGGGATGAAGACGGTGACCACGTCGCGCGGTGAGCGGCGGCGCAGCGTCTTGACGTAGTCGAGGATGGGCTGGGTGATCTCCCTGTACGGCGAGTCCAGCATCTTGAGCGGCACCGGGATGCCCCTGCGCTCCCACTCCTCCTGAAGGGCGTGGGCCTCCTCGCCCTCGACGCCGACGGTGACCGCCTCGATGGTGGAGGGCCTGGTGGCGCGGGCGTAGGCCAGGGCCCGCAGCGTCGGCTTGTGGATCTTGGAGACGAGCACGATCGCGTGGTTGCGCGCCGGGAGCATGGTCTCGTCGAGGTCCTCGGTGACGGCCAGCTCGGCGGCGACGTTGTCGTAGTGGTGCCGGATGCCCTTCATCATCAGGAACAGGATGGGCATCGCGATGCAGACGATCCACGCGCCGACCAGGAACTTGGTCAGCAGCACGACCACCAGCACGAGCCCGGTCATGACGCCGCCGAAGAAGTTGATGACCCTGGAGCGCTGCATCTGGAAGCGGATGCGCTGGTCGGTCTCGGTCTTCAGGTGGCGGGTCCAGTGGATGACCATGCCGGTCTGGCTGAGGGTGAAGGAGACGAAGACGCCGACGATGTAGAGGTTCAGCAGGCGGCTGACGTCGGCCTGGAACCCCCACAGCAGCAGGCAGGCACCGAGCGCCAGGATGACGATGCCGTTGGAGAAGGCCAGGCGGTCGCCGCGGGTGTGGAGCTGGCGCGGCAGGTAGCGGTCCTGGGCGAGGATCGAGCCGAGCACGGGGAAGCCGTTGAAGGCGGTGTTGGCGGCCAGGAACAGGATGAGCGCGGTGACCGCCGAGATGACGATGAACATCAGCGAGCCGCCGCCGAAGACCGCGTCGGCCACCTGGGAGATGATCGGCTGCTGGTAGTAGTCGGGGCCCACGGGCGTGCCGTCGGGGCGCAGCAGGTCCACCGCGACGTGCTGGGGCTCGGCCACGGTGACGCCGGAGGCCAGGCCGATGGCGATGATGCCGGAGAACATCGCGACGGCGACCACGCCCATCATGAGCAGCGTGGTCGCGGCGTTCTTGCTCTTGGGTTTGCGGAAGGCCGGTACGCCGTTGCTGATGGCCTCGACACCGGTCAGCGCGGCGCAGCCGGAGGAGAAGGCGCGCAGGACGAGGAACGCGGCGGCGAAGGCGGTCAGGTTGGTCTGCTCGGCCACGACCTGGAAGCCCGCGGTGGGCGCGCGCAGCTCGTCGCCGAGGACCAGCAGCCGGAAGCCGCCCCAGGTGACCAGGCCGAGCACCGCGATCATGAAGGCGTAGGTGGGGACGGCGAAGGCGAATCCCGACTCGCGGATGCCGCGCAGGTTCACGATCGTGAGCAGCACGACGATGATGATGGCGACGGTCGGCTTGTGCTCGGCGACGAAGGGAACGGTGGCGCCCACGTAGTCGACGCCGTTGGCGACCGAGACGGCCACGGTGAGCACGTAGTCGACCATGAGGGCGCTGGCGACGGTCAGCCCCGCGTTCTTGCCGAGGTTGACGGTGGCGACCTCGTAGTCGCCGCCGCCGCTGGGGTAGGCGTGGACGTTCTGCCGGTAGGAGGCGACCACGGTCAGCATGACCACGACCACCGCCATGGCCACCCATGGGCTGTAACTGTAGAAGGACACGCCCGCGAGGGAGAGGATGACGAGGATCTCCTGCGGCGCGTACGCCACGGAGGAGAGCGCGTCGCTCGCGAACACCGGGAGCGCTACACGTTTGGGGAGCAATTGTTCGTGAAGCTGCCCACTACGGAGCGCGCGTCCCACCAGGAGACGCTTGACAAGATCTGTCACCTTCGCCACGTCTGAAGATGCTAGTCCTCCTTACCCTCCCCACCGACACGGCGCTCCCTGTGCGCGCCATACTGAGGGGAAGGCAACCCGTGGGGAGCACATGCATATCGTCATAATGGGATGCGGGCGCGTCGGCTCGACCATCGCCCACATCCTGGAGGGCAACGGGCATTCGGTCGCGATCATCGACCGCGATCCGCAGGCGTTCCGGCGGCTGAAGGCCGGGTTCAGGGGCCGCAGGGTCACCGGCATCGGCTTCGACCGCGACGTGCTGCAGGAGGCGGGCATCGAGTCCGCGGCCGCCTACGTGGCCGTCAGCAGCGGCGACAACTCCAACATCATCTCCGCGCGGGTGGCGCGTGAGACCTTCGGCGTCGACAACGTCGTGGCGCGCATCTACGACTCCCGCAGGGCCGAGGTCTACCAGCGGCTCGGCATCCCCACGGTGGCCACCGTACGGTGGACGGCCGACCAGATCCTGCGCCGCATCCTGCCCGAGGGCGCCGAGCCGCTGTGGCGCGACCCCACGGGCACGGTCGTGCTGGCCGAGGTGGCCACCAACCCGGCGTGGATCGGCACCAAGGTGACCACGCTGGAGGACGTCGTCGGCGCCCGGATCGCCTTCGTCAACCGCATGGGCGAGGCCCTGGTCACCAAGCCCGACACGGTGGTGCAGGAGGGCGACGTGCTCCACGTGATCGCCGCCGAGAACGACATGGACAGGATCAACAAGGTGCTGGCCGCCGCACCGGAGGAGGAGCACTGATGCGCATCGCGATCGCCGGCGCGGGCGCGGTCGGCCGCTCCATCGCCGCCGAGCTCCTGGAGAACGGCCACGAGGTCCTGCTGATCGACAGCGACCCCAAGGCCATCAAGATCGACGCGGTGCCGCGTGCCGAGTGGCTGCTCGCCGACGCCTGTGAGATCTCCTCCCTCGACGAGGCGGGGCTCAACAACTGCCACGTCGTGGTCGCCGCCACCGGCGACGACAAGGTCAACCTGGTGGTCTCCCTGCTGGCCAAGACCGAGTACGGCGTGCCGCGCGTGGTCGCCCGCATCAACCACCCCAACAACGAGTGGCTGTTCAACGAGTCGTGGGGCGTCGACGTCGCGGTCTCCACGCCTCGCCTGCTGTCGGCGCTGGTCGAGGAGGCGGTCAGCGTCGGTGACCTGGTCCGGCTGATGACCTTCCGCCAGGGCCAGGCCAACCTGGTCGAGCTCACCCTGCCGGAAGACGCGCCCGTCGTCGGCCAGCGCGCGGGCTCGGTGCCGTGGCCGGTCGACTCGGCGCTGGTGGCGATCCTGCGCGAGGGGCGGGTGCTGGTGCCCTCCGCCGACGACCCGCTGGAGGCGGGCGACGAGCTGATGTTCGTCGCCAGCCAGGAGGTGGAAGAGGAGCTGGCCCAGCTCCTGTCCCCCCACTAGCGGGTACGGCAGGCCGCCCACCACCCCCACATCGTCACTAGCGCCCAGGCGGCGGCCGTCGCCACGTTGGCCACCGCGACGACCGCTGACGCGAGGCCGTCGGGGCCTGCGACGTCGATCCAGAGGTGTGTCACCGCCAGCGCGGCGAAGCAGACGACCGCTGCCGCCGCGACGGCCGCCGCGGTTCTCGACCGCCGCCAGGTGCGCACCGCCGTCACCGCCGCCCACGCGCACAGCAGCCCGTAGGCCATGGCCGTCGTCATCTGGGATCCGGATCCTGCCTGGTAGCCGCCCAGATATCCGGCGAACGCGACGAACGGCAGCGCCCTGGTGACGGTCGCCGCCGCGCCACCCTGGGGCAGCAGGCCCCCTGGCAGGACGGCGGCCAGCACCGCGAACGCGCCGAACAGCACCAGCAGCGTGACCTCCGCCTCGATGGAGGGCAGCTCGATGCCCATCCGCATCACCGCCCTCGGCGCCGCGTAGGCGACCACTCCCGCGGTCGCCACCACGACGGCGGCCACCCTGAGCAGGTGGGCCATGCGCTTTGCGGCCTCGGTCCGAGCCGACCCGCCGCCCCTGGGAGGCAGCCCCGCCCGGAAAGAGCCAGAGGGAGCCCCAGCGCGCTCAGCCGGTGCGGCGGTGCCGGAGGGGTTGCGGGGCGTTGCGGGGCCCGAGACATCCGGGGACGAGCCGGGACCGGAGAGGTCATGGGGCGTAGCGGGACCCGAGAGGTCGTGGCCCGTGGCGGGATCGGAGACGTCGAGGGATGTGGCGGGGCGTGAGGGGCCGGGGTTGGTGGGAGCGTCAGCGTCAGGGTTCTCGCGGGCATCGGGTGCCGCGGGGGTGTCGGGTGCCGAGGGGGCGTGGGGCTCCAGGCGGACGTCGGGACCCGAAGGGACCGGTTCTGTGGGGGCGTCGGGATCCGAGCGGACGCCGGGATCCGAGCGGACCTCGGGATCCGAGGGCACGTCGGGCTGCTGGTCGCGTACCAGCGCCGCCAGCGCCCGCGACCCCGCTCGCCTGCGCGGCTCCTCACCAGAGCGGGCCGCCACCCGCCCCAGGACCGCCGCCGCCGACTCGTGCGACAGCCGTTCCCCCGGGTCCTTGCGCAGCAGCCCCAGCACGACCCCCTCCAGCCGTACGGCCAGCCGCATCGGCCGCGGCTCCCGCATGAGGATGGCCGCCAGGATCGCGACCGGGCTGTCCAGCGGGTACGGCGGCACGCCCTCCACCGCCGTGTACAGCGTCGCCCCGAGCGCCCACAGGTCGCTGGCCTCGCTCGCGGGCGCGCCTTCGAGCCGTTCGGGCGCCATGTACGCGGGCGAGCCCATCAGCTTGCCCGTCGCGGTCAGCGTCGGAGAGTCGGCGACGTGCGCGATGCCGAAGTCGGTCAGCACCACTCCCCCGTCGTCGAGCAGGAGCACGTTGGCGGGTTTCACGTCCCTGTGCGTGATCCCCGCGGCGTGGGCGGTCCTGAGCGCCTCCAGCACCTTGGCACCGATGTCGGCGGCGGCCTGTTCGGGCAGCGGTCCCGTGCGTTCCAGCACCTGCGCCAGGGAGGAGGCGCGCAGCAGCTCCATGACGATCCACGGGTGCCCGTCGTCCATGACGACGTCGTGAATGGTGATCACGTAGGGGTTGCGCAGCCGGGCCGCCGCCCTGGCCTCGCGCAGCACCCGCTGGAAGGCGCGCGCTCTGTCCTGCTCGCCCATCCAGCCGGGCACCAGCACCTGCTTGAGCGCCACGGGCCGGTCGAGCACCTGGTCGTGGGCCCGCCAGACGATGCCCATGCCGCCACGGCCCACCTCGTCCGCCAGCAGATACCTGCCGCCGACCAGTCGTTGTTCGGAGGGCTCACCCACGATTCGCCCCTACCCTCACGATTCACCCCGCATCCTCATGTCAACAATCACATGAGATGACCAGTTCCCGCATGCGACGTGACGGCGGGTCAGCGGCGGCGCTGGAGTGGCGTGAACGGCAGAAGGCCACCGGTGACCCCGGTGGCCTCAACCGTGCTTGCCGTACCGAAAAGAAATCAGGCGGTGGCGGCCTGGATCGGGGTGCGGCCGCGGCCCAGCAGCCAGGCCATCGCGCCCAGGCCCGCGACCTGCAGCGGCCAGCCCATCAGCACCTTCGCCAGGCCCAGCGCCGCGATCGCCTCGTCGCCGCCGCCGAACAGGTAGATCGGCAGCTGCACCGCCACCCGCACCACGCACGGCAGCATGAGCAGCCACGTCAGCCTGGTGCACAGCTTCACGATCCCCTGGTCCCTGTGCCAGGCGGTGGGATCGCCCGTGACCGAGCCGATGAGGAAGCCGACGACCGGCCACCTGGTCACGATGGACAGCAGCATGGCCGCGGCGTATCCGGCGTTGTAGAGGATGCCGGGCAGGTAGACATCGCGCGCGTCACCGGTGCGGGAGGCGAAGAACCAGCCGATGCCGATGCCGATCAGGCTGTTGATCACGAACTGCGGGGTGGAGCGCTGCGCGACGCGCACCACCAGCAGCACGGCCGCGAGGGAGGCGCTGATGATGAGCGACAGGTTGAGCTGCTCGGTCGACAGCCACGACACCGTGAAGGCGATGGTCGGCACCGCGGCCTCGACGATGCCGCGGATGCCGCCGAGCGCCTTGGCCAGCTGCGCCCTGATGGCGGACTCAACGGTCTCATGGGCCGTAGCCTGCTCTGCTGTCACGTGATCGATCGCTCCCTGTCAGGCGCCTGGGCGCAGTTCGTAGCGCGGGTTGAACATCACCTTGCGCCCGTCTTGCATGCTGACCAGGCCCTCGGCCTTGACGATGCGGCCCGGCTCGATGCCCACGATCTTGCGTCGGCCCAGCCACACCAGGTCGATCACGTCGGAGCCGTCGTAGAGCTCGGCTTCCAGCGCGGGGGCGCCGCCCCGCGGTCGCAGCGTCACCGTTCGTAGGGTACCCGCCACGCAGAAGCGGCGCCTGCCACCGCAGGAGACGATCGGCGTGGCGCCCGCCTGGTCGGCGTCCTCACGCAACTCCTCGGCCTCCAGCTCGGCCTGGGTGGAGGCCAGTCTGCTGAAGAACCCGCGCAATCCCCCGCGTTTGGGGGGCTCTGCCGTACTAGTCATGATGACCCAGCTTATGCGATGAGGCGGTCAGCGGGTTTCGGTGATTTCCGGCCCTCGCTCGAACGGGTCGAGCCCGGCCTCGGGCGCGCCGGGCGTGGCGTGCCGCTCACCGGGGATACGCAGCAGGATCGGCTCCTCGGGGGGCATCGGGTCCTCGCCGCGCACCACGACCACGTCGCGGATGACGGCCTCGAACGGCTCGGCCGCGGCGGCGTCGAGGGCGGCCTTGCCGCTGAGGACCGCGCGCAGGAACCAGCGCGGGCCGTCGATGCCGACGTAGCGGACCGACTGGGTGCCGGCCTCGCCGGGGATGCTGCCCACCAGTTCGGGGCCGAACGGGCCCTCGGTCACCTCGACCGAGCCGCCCGCCTCCTTGACGCTGGCGGCCAGCTTGGTCCTGACCTCGTCCCACAGGCCGCCGCGCTTGGGCGCGGCGAAGGCGTGCAGTTGCAGGACGCTGTCGTCGTGGAGGACGACCACGCCGATCGGCTGGTCGCCCGCGACGGCGATCTGCACGTCGAGGCCCTCGCCGACGCTGACGCGCATGCCGCCGAGGTCGACCCGGTCGGCCTCGGGGTGGGGCTCGTCGGCATCCCACGGGCCCGACTCGCGGGCCGGCCGCTGCTCGGCCACCTCCGCGGCAGCCTGCTCGGGCTGTTCACGCCTGCGACGTCGGAACACTGTCGATCACTCCCTCATCTGCCCGTGGAACCGAAGCCGTCGGCTCCGCGCACGGAGCCCGGCAGCCGGTCCACCTCGTAGAAGGTGGCCCGCTCGACCCGCTGGACGACCAGCTGGGCGATACGGTCGCCGCGGCGCAGCCGGACCGCTTCCTTGGTGTCGGTGTTGAGCAGCGTCACCTTGATCTCGCCCCGGTAGCCCGCATCGACGGTGCCGGGCGCGTTGACGAGCGTGACGCCGTGCTTGGCGGCCAGTCCGGACCGCGGGTGCACGAAGGCGGCGTAGCCGTCGGGCAGCGCGATCGCCACGCCGGTGCCGACCAGCGCGCGCTCGCCCGGCAGCAGCTCGACGTCGGCCGCGGCCACCAGATCGGCCCCCGCGTCGCCGGGATGCGCGTAGCTCGGCACCGGCAGGTCGGGGTCGAGGCGGTGGATGAGCACCTCTACGGTCATGCGGTCTCCTCGCTACACCCCAACGTACGCGTCATGAGGGATGAGACTACCCCTTGGGCTGCTTGGATTCGCTCTTCGCGGGAACCTGCGGCGGTGGTGGCGGCTCAGGCGGTGGCAAAGCCGCGCTTTCATGCCGAAGCTCCGGAAGCGCCCGGTAGATGACAGCCGCGACCGGTACGGCTACGGCCGCCCCCGCGATGCCGCCGAGGATGCCGCCCACGGCCAGCACGATGATGATCGCGAGCGGGTGGAAGTTGAGCGCCCTGCCCACGATGAGCGGCTGCAGCACGTGGTTTTCCAGCTGCTGTTCGACGATGAGCACGGCCAGGAAGATCAGCGCCTTGATCGGGCTGGTGGTGCCGAGGGTGACGAGCGTGGCGACGGTGCCGGCGATGAAGATGCCGACGATGGGGATGAAGCTGGCCAGGAAGATGAGGATGGCCAGCGGCGCCCACAGCGGCACGCCGAGCCCGGCCAGCACGATGCCCATGACCAGGCCGTGGACGGCGGCGACGGCCACGGTGCCCTGCACGTAGTGGGAGACGGTCGTCCAGGCCACCCGGCCGGCCCTGTCGACCCGCGCGGACATGCTGCCGAAGGCCTTGAGGAACCAGGACCAGATCCGGTCGCCGTCCTTGAGCAGGAAGAAGGTCACGAACAGCATGAGCACGAGCGAGGCGAGCACCTCGATGGCGACCTGCCCGGCCGTCAGCACGGTGTTGGTGATGGCGGTCTGCGAGGTCTGCAGCTGGCGGGTGATGGCCTGGACCCAGTCGTCGAGCTGCTTGGTGTCGAGATGGATGGGGCCGGTCACCAGCCAGTCGCGCAGCTCATTGATCGACTTCGAGACCTGGTCGACCACGGTGGGGAACTCGTCGCTCGCCCTGGCGCCGATGAGCCAGCCCGCTCCGACGAGGATGGCCAGCGCGACCAGCAGGGTGATCCAGGTGGCGTAGATGGGCCGCAGGCCCGCCCTGGTCAGCCTGCTGGTCAGCGGGTAGAGCAGGGCGGTCAGCAGCAGCGCGATCGCCACCGGCAGGGCCACGAAGCTGAGCCTGGCGACGATCGAGGCGAAGACGTAGACGACCACGCCGACGACGATCAGGCACACGCTCCAGGCGGCCAACTTGGCCACGACGGGAGGTACCAGCTGGGTTGGGCGGTCGGAGAACACGTGTTCAAGACTGTCACGCCGCCGACTCGAACGCGCGCGGTTATCGCCGTGGACGAACGATCAGGGGGCACGGCGACCCGCCGTACCCCCTGCAATCAGGCCAGATCGACCGCTACGGTCAGCTCCTCGCCGGGCTCCAGCACGAACTCCTCGACGTTGCCCGAGCCGCACAGATCGTCGGCGCCCTGGCGGATCAGGGCGGCCTGCGGGGCATGGACGGTGAGCCTGGCGATCTCGGCGCGCATCGACACCTTCGCCTCTGACTTGGCCTTGCGGACCTGCCGCAGCACCTCCGACACCAGCGCCAGCAGCGCGGGGTCGCCCTGGCCCGCCTCGGCCTGCGGCCAGGCCGCGCGGTGGACGGACCCCTCACGCCACCACGACCACACCTCTTCGGTGACGAACGGCAGGAACGGCGCGAACAGCCGTAGCTGCACGTCGAGCGCCTGCCTGAGCGCCGCGTGCGCGGAGGAGGCGGCGGCGTCGCCGTCGTAGGCGCGGGCCTTGACCAGCTCCAGGTAGTCGTCGCAGAAGGACCAGAAGAACCGCTCGGCCACCTCGAGCGCCCGCGCGTAGTCGTAGCCCTCGAAGGCGTCGGTCGCCTCCCGCACCGTCTGGGACAGGGCGGCGAGCATCGACAGGTCGAGCGGCTCGGTGACCCGCTCGCCCTCGGGGAAGCCGAGGACGAACTTCGACGCGTTGAGGATCTTGATGGCCAGGCGGCGGCCGATCTTCATCTGCCCCGTGTCAAAGGCGGTGTCGGTGCCGGGACGGCCGCCGGCCGCCCAGTAGCGCACGGCGTCGGAGCCGTACTCCTCCAGCATGGACATGGGCGTGGTGGCGTTGCCCTTGGACTTCGACATCTTCTTGCGGTCGGGGTCGAGGATCCAGCCGGAGATCGCCACGTTCGTGAACGGCAGCGAGTCGAACTCCTGGTGGGCCCGCACGACCGTGGAGAACAGCCAGGTGCGGATGATCTCGTGCGCCTGTGGCCGCAGGTCCATCGGGAACACCCGCGCGAACAGGTCGGGGTCGCGCTCCCAGCCGCCGACGATCTCGGGTGACAGCGAGGAGGTGGCCCAGGTGTCCATGACGTCGGTGTCGCCGGCGAATCCGCCCGCCACGCCGCGCTGCTGCTCGGTGTAGCCGGGCGGCACGTCGGAGGACGGGTCGACGGGCAGCATGTCGTCGGTGGGCAGGATCGGCTCACCGGTGTCGACGTCGTACCACACCGGCAGCGGCACGCCGAAGAAGCGCTGGCGGGAGATCAGCCAGTCGCCCGCCAGGCCCTTGACCCAGTTGTCGTAGCGCACCCGCATGTGCGGCGGGTGCCAGACCAGCTCGGCGCCCCTTTCCAGCAGGCGCTCGCGCAGCTCGGCGTCGCGCCCGCCGTTGCGGATGTACCACTGGCGGGTGGTGACGATCTCGAGGGGCTTGTCGCCCTTCTCGAAGAACTTCACCGCGCGCTTGACCGGGCGCGGCTCGCCGTCGAGGTCGCCCGACTCGCGCAGCATCTCCACGATCCGCTCGCGGGCGCTGTGGACGGTCTTGCCCGCCAGCTCCTTGTACGGCTCGGCCTCGACGCCCTCGGGCGGCTCGGGCAGCAGCCGGCCGTCCCATCCGATGACGGGCCTGGTCGGCAGGTTGAGCTCGCGCCACCAGGTGACGTCGGTGATGTCGCCGAACGTGCAGATCATCGCGATGCCCGAGCCCTTGTCCTGCTCGGCCAGGTGGTGGGCGAGGATCGGCACCTCGGCGCCGAACAGCGGCGACAGCACGCTGGTGCCGAACAGCGGCTTGTAGCGCTCGTCGTCGGGGTGGGCGACGAGCGCGACACAGGCCGGGATCAGCTCGGGCCTGGTCGTCTCGATCCAGACCGGGCCCTGGTCGCCGTAGAAGGAGATGCGGTGGAAGGCCCCCGGCCACTCCCTGTCCTCCAGCTCGGCCTGGGCGACGGCGGTGCGGAAAGTGACGTCCCACAGCGTCGGCGCCTCGGCCCGGTAGGCCTCGCCGCGGGCGAGGTTGCGCAGGAAGGCGCGCTGGGAGGCGGCGCGCGAGGCGCCGTCGATGGTGGCGTAGGTCAGGCTCCAGTCGACCGAGAGACCCAGCCGACGCCACAGCTGCTCGAAGGCCTTCTCGTCCTCGATCGTGAGCCGCTCGCACAGCTCGATGAAGTTGCGCCTGGAGACGCTGACCTGCTGCTTGCCGGGCTTGTCCGGCGGCTGGAAGGACGGGTCGTACGGCACGGCGGCGTCGCCGCGCACGCCGTAGTGGTTCTGCACCCTGCGCTCGGTCGGCAGGCCGTTATCGTCCCACCCCATCGGGTAGAAGACCTCGCGCCCGCGCATGCGCCGGTAGCGGGCGATGGTGTCGGTGTGGGTGTAGGAGAAGACGTGGCCGACGTGGAGCGAGCCCGAGACGGTCGGCGGAGGGGTGTCGATCGAGTAGATCTGCTCCCGCGTCTTCGACCTGTCGAAGCGGTAGATCCCCTCGGATTCCCAGCGCTCTACCCATACCTGCTCCAGGCCGTCGAGAGTGGGCTTCTCGGGCATGGGCGCATGGCGTGATCGCTGAGTCATGCCTCCAAATGGTACGCGGCGAAGACGAATAGGGTTGCACACATGAAGACAGAGGAGAAGCCTGACATCGCCTGGCGGGTGATCGGCGGTCTGGTGGGTCTGGCCACCGCCTGGGCGGCCAAGAAGCTGCTCGGCTACGCGTGGGTCAAGGCCACCGGCAAGCAGCCGCCGATCGACACCGAGTCCGACGAGGTCGGCATGGCCGAGGCGATCGGCTACGCGGTGGTGATGGGCGTGGGCATGCAGGTGGCCCAGATCGTGGTCAACAAGACCGCCAAGAAGCGCTACCTCGCCTGGAAGGCGCTCAAGACTCCAGCGCAGTGAGGAACTCGCTCGCCCAGCGGTCCACGTCGTAGGTCGAGACCCGGCGGCGCAGTGCGCGCATCCGCCGGGCCACCTCGTGCGGCGTGGCCCGCATGGCGGTCATCATCGTCCGCTTGAGCCCTTCGACGTCGTAGGGGTTGACCAGGTAGGCCTGCCGCAGCTCGTCGGCGGCCCCGGCGAACTCGCTCAGCACGAGCGCCCCTCGCAGGTCGTGGTGGCAGGAGACGTACTCCTTGGCGACCAGGTTCATCCCGTCGCGCAGCGGCGTCACGACCATCACGTCGGCCGCCAGGTAGAGGGCGGCCAGCTCCTCGCGGTCGTGCGACTGGTGGAAGTACTGGATCGGCTGGGCGCCGAGCGCGGAGTGCTCGCCGTTGATGCGGCCCACCTGCAGCTCGATGTCGTCTCTCAGCCTGCGGTACTCGTCGACCCGCTCCCTGCTCGGCGTGGCGATCTGCACGAAGACCGCCTCGCCCGGGCTCAGCCTGCCCTCCTCCAGCAGCTCGCCGAAGGCCTCCAGGCGCTGGCCGATGCCCTTGGTGTAGTCGAGCCTGTCGACGCCGAGCAGCACGTGCTCGGGATCGCCGAGTTCGGCGCGGATCTCCTTGGCCCGCTGCACGATGTGCGGCTCGCGCACCATGTCGTCGAGTTCGGAGAAGTCGACCGAGATGGGGAAGGCCTGCGCGGTGACGACGCGGTCGCCGGCGTAGACCTCGTTGCTCTTGTAGGACAGCCCGAGCAGGCGCCGGCAGAGCCTGATGAAGTTGGAGGCGCCGCCGGGCAGCTGGAAGCCGACCAGGTCGGCGCCGAGCAGGCCTTCGAGCAGCTCGGTACGCCACGGCAGCCGCCAGAACAGCTCGACGGGCGGGAAGGGGATGTGCAGGAAGAAGCCGATGCGCAGGTCGGGGCGGAGCTTGCGGAGCATGGCGGGCACGAGCTGCAGCTGGTAGTCCTGCACCCAGACGACGGCGCCCTCGGCGGCCGCCTCGGCGGCCGCCTCGGCGAAGCGCTCGTTGACCTTGCGGTAGGCGTCCCACATGCGGCGCTCGAAGACGGGCGTGGCGACCACGTCGTGGTAGAGGGGCCAGAGGGCGGCGTTGGAGAAGCCCTCGTAGTAGAGCTCGATCTCCTCGGCCGACAGCGGGACGGGGATGAGGTTCATGCCGTCGTGCTCGAACGGCTCCACCTCCTCACCGGGCGCGCCGTGCCAGCCGAGCCAGGCGCCCTGGCGGCGCTGCATGACGGGTGCGATCGCGGTGACGAGCCCGCCGGGGCTCCTCCGCCACGAGGCCGTGCCGTCGGGTTCGACCGTTCTGTCCACCGGCAACCGGTTGGCGACGATCAGGAACGAGCTACGGCCGGCCACGCATGTCCTCCTACGGAACGACGGAAGTCGAAAGTCCGTAGACATGTACCCCGGACATGTACAAAGAAACACAAACCGGTCAGTTGCCCCAGGTGTAGAACCCTTTCCCCGTCTTACGCCCCAGCTCGCCCCTGGCCACCATCTCGCGCAGCAGCGCGGGCGGCTCGAAGCGCGGCCCGAGCCTGGCGTGCAGGTATTCGGCGATGGCCAGCCGTACGTCGAGGCCGACCAGGTCGCCGAGCCTGAGCGGGCCCATGGGATGGCTGTAGCCGAGCGTCATGGCGGTGTCGATGTCGTCGGCGCTGGCCACGCCCTCCTCGACCATGCGGATGGCCTCCAGGCCGAGCAGCACGCCGAGGCGGCTGGTGGCGAAGCCCGGCGAGTCGTTGACCACCACGCCCGTCTTGCCCAGCGCCTCGACGTGCCGCCTGGCCGCGGCCAGCACGCCCGGCGGGGTGTGCTGGGTGACGACGATCTCGACGAGGCGCTGGACCGGGACGGGGTTGAAGAAGTGCAGGCCGACCAGCCGGTGCGGGTGCCGCAGCCCGGCCGACAGCTCGCTGATCGACAGCGAGCTGGTGTTGGTGGCCAGCAGCGCCCTGTGCCCGACCCGCGCCTCGGCCGCGGCCAGGACCTCGACCTTGAGCCTGGGGTCTTCGGGCACGGCCTCGATCACCAGGTCGGCCGCCTCCGGCACGGGCCCCACCGACAGCCGCCGCAGCGCCTCGTCGGCGCGCACGTCCTGCTGCCTGGACTCGGCCGTCCGCAGCCCCCTGGTGATCCGCTCGACGGCGGCCGCCGCCGCCTCCTCACCGGCCTCCTGTACGGTCACCCGCGCGCCCGTGGCGAGGAAGACCTGGGCGATGCCGGCGCCCATGCGCCCGCCGCCGATCACCGCGACCCGGACGGCCATGTCAGGCGGGGCGGCGCGACTGGACGACGAAGAACCGGCCCGCCACGTAGCCCGGATCGGTGAGCGAGGCGGTCGCGGCCGGGTTGGCGCCCGTGCCGTGGTAGTCGCTGAAGGCCGCCGACTGGTTGACGAACACGCCGCCCGTCAGGTTGCACGACAGGTTGACCCCCGCGTCGAGCGCCGCCCTCTCGGCCGCCTCCAGCACCTGCGGCGAGGTGGAGTAGACCGAGGCGGTCAGCGCGCCACGCGCCGAGATCGTGCGCCGCAGCACCGCCAGCGACTCCTGCGTGGAGTGCGTGGCGATGACGAAGGCGACGGGCCCGAAGTGCTCGCGGCCGTAGATCTCCTCCTCGGCCTGGGAGAGCTTGACGATCACCGGCGTGCGCACCGTCGCCCCTGGGAAGGACGGGTGGGTCACCGTACGGGACTCCAGCACGACCTCGCCCAGCGAGGGCGCGGCCGCCAGCCTGCCCAGCACGCCCGCGTTGACGATCGCCCCGGTCAGCTCGACCGCCCTGGCGTCGTCGCCGGGCAGGCGCGACACGGCGGCCCCGAGGTCGGCGGCGACCTCGGCGAAGCTCTTGGGCCCCGCGTCGGTCTGGATGCCGTCGGAGGGGATGAGGATGTTCTGCGGGGCCGTGCACATCTGGCCGCTGTAGAGCGACAGCGAGAAGGCGATGTTGCCGAGCATGCCCTTGTAGGAGTCGGTGGAGTCGACGACGATCGTGTTGACCCCGGCCTTCTCGGTGTGCACCAGCGCCTGGGTGGCGTTGCGCTCCAGCCAGTCGCCGTACTCGGTGGAGCCGGTGAAGTCGACGATCCGCACGTCGGGGTGGGTGGCGAGCTGGGTGGCCAGGCCCTGGCCCTCCTCGGCGGCGAGCGTGACCAGGTCGGGGTCGAAGCCCGCCTCCTCCAGCACCTCGCGGGCGATGGCCACGGTGATGGCCAGCGGCAGGATCGCGCCCGGGTGCGGCTTGACGATGACGGGGTTGCCGGTGACCAGCGAGGCGAACAGGCCCGGGTAGGCGTTCCAGGTGGGGAAGGTGTTGCAGCCGATGACCAGGGCGACGCCGCGCGGCACGACCGTGAACGTCTTCTCCATGACCAGCGGCTCGCCCTTGGCCGGCTTCTCCCACCGCGCCCGCGACCCTGCGGCTCTCATCGCGGCCAGGCCGTAGGCGACGGCCTCGAGCCCGCGGTCCTGCGCGTGCGGCCCGCCCGCCTGGAAGGCCATGACGAACGCCTGGCCCGTGGTGTGCTGGACGGCGTTGGCGATCTCGAAGCTGCGCTGGTTGATCCGGTGCAGGATCTCGGCGCAGACCTGCGCCCGCACCTGCGGGCCCGCGTCGCGCCATGCGGGCATCGCCGCCCCCGCCAGGTCGACGAGCTGCTCGGGCGACGGCTCGGGGTAGGTCACCCCCAGGTCCATCCCGTACGGCGAGCGCTCGGCGCCGATCCAGACGCCCGTGCCCTGCTGGTCGAGCGGGAACGGCTTGCCCAGATACGACTCGAAGGCCTCCTTGCCGCGCTCGGCCGCGCCCTCGCCGTACACCCTGGGGCTCGGCGACTCGGGGTAGGCGCTCCAGTAGCCCCGCTCGGCGATGGCCGTCATGGCCTTTGTCAGCGTCTCCCCGTGCTGGTCGAACATGGTCTGCGCCTCCCTTGACAGGACCTGCGGACGATGATGTGTTTACCGAACATTCGGTCAGCTGACAAGGGAGACATGGGTGGAGTCCGTACACCGCATCTCGCCGGACGAGCTGGCCGCGCTGCAGCTGGAGCGGCTGCGGTGGACCCTCGACCACGCCTACCGCAACGTCGCGCTCTACAGGGAGAAGTTCGACGCGGCGGGCGTGCGCCCCGACGACTGCAAGGAACTGGCCGACCTGGCGAAGTTCCCGTTCACCACCAAGGACGACCTGCGCTCGTGCTACCCGTTCGGCATGTTCGCGGTGCCGCGCGAGCAGGTGGTACGCGTCCACGCCTCCAGCGGCACGACCGGCAAGCCGACCGTGGTCGGCTACACCAGGCGCGACATCGACACCTGGGCCGACGTCATGGCCAGGTCGCTGCGGGCGGCGGGCGGCAGGCCCGGCGACATCGTCCACGTGGCCTACGGATACGGACTGTTCACCGGCGGGCTGGGCGCGCACTACGGGGCCGAGCGGCTCGGCTGCACGGTGGTGCCGGTTTCCGGCGGCATGACGCCCCGTCAGGTGCAGCTCATCACCGACTTCCGTCCCGACGTCATCATGGTGACGCCGTCGTACATGCTGGCGCTGCTGGAGGAGTTCGAGGCGCAGGGCCTCGACCCGCGCGCCACCTCGCTGCGGGTCGGCGTCTTCGGCGCCGAGCCGTGGACGGAGGAGATGCGCGCCGAGATCGAGGGCGCCTTCGGGCTCGACGCCGTCGACATCTACGGCCTGTCGGAGGTGATCGGGCCGGGCGTGGCGCAGGAGTGTGTGGAGACCAAGGACGGCCTGCACGTCTGGGAGGACCACTTCTATCCCGAGATCGTCGACACCGGCGCCGACGGCAGGGGCGAACTGGTCTTCACCTCCCTGACCAAGGAGGCCATGCCCGTCATCCGCTACCGCACCCACGACCTGACCCGCCTGCTGCCCGGTACGGCGATGCCCGCCTTCCGCCGGATGGAGAAGGTGAGGGGACGTACCGACGACATGATCATCCTGCGTGGCGTCAACGTCTTCCCCACGCAGATCGAGGAGATCGTGCTGCGCACGCCCGGCCTGTCGCCGCACTTCCTGATCGAGCTGAGCCGGCCCGGCCGCCTCGACGTGATGACGGTGCGCGTGGAGGCCGAGCCCGGCGCCTGCGCCGACGCCCTGGCCAGGACGGTCAAGGACACCGTCGGCGTCACGATCGCGGTCGAGCTCGTGCGGCGGGGGGCGCTGGCCAGGTCGGCCGGCAAGCTCCAACGGGTAGTGGACCTTCGGGATAATTAGCCACATGTCCACCACTTCGGCCCGTCAGCGCGGGCGCGGGCACGACCCCGAGTCCGTCCTGCACACGGCCGTGACGGTGTTCAACGAGCGCGGCTACGACGGCACCAGCATGGAGGACCTCGCCCGCGCGCTCGGGGTGACCAAGTCGGCGATCTACTACCACGTGCCGGGCAAGGAGCAGTTGCTCGCCCGGGCCCTCGACAGGGCGCTGGACGGCCTGTTCACGATGATCGCCGACCCGATGGCCACCTCGGGCCCGGCGATCGAGCGGCTGGAATGGGTGGTACGGCGCAGCGTGTCGATCCTCGTGGAGCGCCTGCCGTACGTCACACTATTGCTGAGGGTGCGCGGCAACAGCGTCACCGAGCAGCACGCGCTGGAGCGGCGGCGCGAGTTCGACAGGTTCGTCAGCCACCTGGTGAAGGAGGCGGCGGCGGAGGGGCACATCAGACCCGACGTGGATCCCGCGCTGGTGACGCGGCTGCTGTTCGGGACGGTCAACTCCATCACCGAGTGGTACCAGCCGTCACGCGGCGCCTCGGCCGACGAGCTCGCCGCGGCCATCCTCACGATCGCCTTCGACGGCCTGCGCACCCGCTGACCCGCCGGAGCCCAGGGGGCGAGGCGGGGGAAGGCCCGCCACCCCGGGCGCCGACGACGAGGGGTCAGCTTTCGAGTTGGGCCGCGCCGGGGCTCGGCGGGAGCGTCGGCCGCTTGATGCGCAGGTCGGCGCGGATGGCCTCGCCGAGCTTCTTGGTGGCCGCCCTGTTGAGCATGCCGCCCGCCACGGCCCCGGTCAGGAACGGCCCGAGGGTCGTCAGGTGCCGTCCGAGGGTCCGCATCAGCCTGTTGCGCAACGCGGTCTTCGTCGCCGCGCCCAGCGCGAGCGTGACGGAGGCGGGCGCGAGCGGGTCGATGCCCCGCTGCTTCGACCACGCCACGGTGTACGCGACGGCCCGTTGCGTGCCCGTGCCGGGCACGTCGACACCGTAGACCTGGTGGAGCTCGGCCAGCAGCTTCACCTCGATGGACGCCACCACGATGGTCTCGGCGACCAGTTGGGCGGGCGCCGACAGCAGCAGCGGCGGGGCGGCGAACTCGGCGGCGGCCAGTGCCCCGCCGATGGCGCCGACCGTCATCGTCGCCTTCTGCGCGGTGCGGACGAGATCGTCGGCGAGCTGCTCGCCGGTCAGGCCGTGGTGGTGCTCGGAAAGAGTGGCGAGGTCCCTGATGGGGATGCGGGGCGCGATGTTCAGGAAGACATCGGCCAGCCACCTGCCCCTGCCGACGCCGGAGGCGTTCGCCTTCCTGGCTCCCTCGGCGAGGGCGCCGGTGAGGCGGCCGAGCAGCCTGCGCCGCTCGGCGCCCTCAAGCTCCCCCGGCTGCACCAGGCGGCCGACGAGCTCGCCCACCTCGTTATCGACGGCCTCGACCTGGTGTTCGCGTTGGTCGGCCGAGGCAGCGGACGACTCTGCGACCCCTGGCTCGTTCACAGGGTCGTCCCGCTCCTCTTTCTTGGATGACACGATGCGGTGCCCTCTCCGTCAGGCGGCGCACTCCCTGCAGACCTGCTGGCCGTTCCTCTCGGAGGCAAGCTGGCTGCGGTGGTGCACGAGGAAGCACCGCGAGCAGGTGAACTCGTCGGCCTGACGCGGTATCACCCTCAGGGACAGCTCCTCATTCGACAGGTCCGCGCCGGGCAGCTCGAGCGACTCGGCGAGGTCGGTCTCGTCGATGTCGATGCTGCCGGAAGACTTGTCTGTGCGCCGCGCCTGGAGTTCCTGGAGGCTGTCCTCCCCCAGGTCGTCATCGGTCTTGCGCGGGCTGTCGTAGTCGGTAGCCATTGTGCTCGCTCCATCCCCCTCATCTATGGTGTCGCGCTCGTCGCGCGTATCTAACGTCCGAGAGGCCCATCTTGTGCCCGATTCCTCAGGGAGATTTGTCCATCGGTACCCCGCGGGAACGGCTGCTGAACCTCCCGACACGAAGGGCGTGCCGCCAACGGCTCGTGGTTAGCCAAATATGGCGAAACCCACAGCATTGGCGGCATGCACCACCGCGTTCGACGGCACATCCAACCACATGTACGGCGCGAACGAGACTCCCCCGTCAGATCAACACGCCGGACTAGCGTCCGGGAAGTCGAATGGTCACGACAAGTCCTCCGCCGTCGCGCGGCACCGCGGCCACGTTTCCGCCGTGCGCCTGCACGACCGCGCGGACGATGGACAGGCCGAGACCCGATCCCTTCGCCGAGTCCACGCGGTCGGCGTGGAGCCGTCTGAAGGGCTCGAACAGGCTGTTGACCTCGTACGCCGGGACATGCTGTCCCGTGTTGGCCACCTGAACAACCAGTGCCCCGTCCACCATTCCCGTACGGATCCAGACTTTTCCGTTTTCTTGAAGGTTGTATTTGACGGCGTTCTCCAGCAGATTGCTGATGGAGCGTTCTAGGAGCACGGGATCGCCCAGCGTCGGCGCCTCGGACAGCTCGGTGGTGACGGTGACGCCGTGCTCGGCCGCGAAGGGAGCCAGCTGCTCCACGGCCGTCGTGGCGACCTCCTTGACGTCCACCGGCTTGCGCACGCCCAGCTCGCGTTCGCTACGGGCGAGCAGAAGCAGACCCTCGATCAGCTTCTCGTTGCGGGCGTTGACCTCCAGGAGGGTACGGCCGAGCGCCTTCAGATCCTGCGACGCCTCGGGATCGGACAGCGCGATCTCCAGGACGGTCCTGTTGATGGTGAGGGGCGTGCGCAGCTCGTGCGAGGCGTTGGCGACGAACCTGCGCTGGGTGTCGAAGGCGACGTTGAGCCTGGTCAGCATCGCGTCGAAGGTGTCGGCGAGCTCCTTCAGCTCGTCAGGCGGGCCCTTGAGGTCGATGCGCTGGTGGGCCAGGTTGCTGTCGGACAGTTTCCGCGCGGTGGCGGTCATCTGCGCGACCGGCCGCAGCGCCCGGTCGGCCACGAAGTAGCCGAGGATCAGCGCCAGGATGCCGACCCCGACCAACACCATGATCGACTGTCTGATCAGGTTCTCGAGCACCAAGCTGATGTGGTCGTTGACCTTCACCTTGGCCTGGTTGTTCAGGTACTCCTCCAGCCAGGCAGGCACGTTGCTCGGCAGCTGGAGCTCGATGAAGAGGCCCGTCTGGAGCACGGACCGCACGATCAGGTACATCACCGCGAGCAAGAAGGCGCCCGCCACGAAGAACAGCGCGCTGTAGGTCAGGGTGAGCCGCCAGCGGATGCTCACCCTGTCGCGCATCACCCTGATGCGCTCGGCCATCGTTTCCTCGGCCGCGGGCTGGACGGGCGGCGGGCCGTCCCACGCTTCACCCGGCCGCGGCGGCCGCCCCTCCCCCGCGCCCGGCTGCTCCACCCGTGTCCGCGTCAGGCTGGCCCGCTCCGAGTGCGGGCTGATCATCGGATGGGTGGGGACCGCCGGACGGTCCTGCTCGTCGCTCACAACTTGTATCCCACTCCCGGGACGGTCTCGATCACCTGCGGCTCACCGAGCTTCTTGCGCAGCGTCATCATGGTGACGCGCACGACGTTGGTGAACGGGTCGATGTTCTCGTCCCACGCCTTGTCCAGCAGGTCCTCCTGGCTGACCACGGCGCCGTCGGCGCGCAGCAGCTCCTCCAGGACCGCGAACTCCTTCTTCGTCAGCTGGATCTCCTTGCCGTCGCGCTCCACGAGGCGCTTGCCAGGGTCCAGCCGTACCCCCGCCCGCTCCAGCACGGGCGGCAGGGCGGGCGCCGACCTGCGGCCGAGCGCGCGCACCCGGGCCACCAGCTCGATGAACACGAACGGCTTGGCCAGGTAGTCGTCGGCGCCGAGGCCGAGCCCCTCCACCTTGTCGTCGACGTCGCCCGCGGCGGTCAGCATCAGGATGCGGGAGGCGCTGCGGTCGGCGACCAGCCTGCGCGCCACCTCGTCGCCGTGGACCACGGGCAGGTCCCTGTCCAGCACGATCACGTCGTAGTCGATGTAGGCGGTCTTCTCCAGCGCCGTCCCGCCGTCGTAGGCCACATCCACGGCCATGGCCTCGCGACGCAGTCCCGTCGCGATCGCGTCGGCGAGCACCCGCTCGTCCTCAACCACAAGCACCCGCACGGCTGCCGGCACCTACTTCCTCGCTCCTGGATGTGGCCTTCATTTTCACCACATCCCCGATAAACGCACGGTAAGCCATGTGGAGGGTCACCGTGACGCACGGCACAGGCGATCGGAGGTTTCGGACCTGGCGGGGGGTGGGTAAACCAGCCGAACACCCATTGCCGCGTGCCCTGAACCCCCATGACCGCACGCGTGACCCCCGAGATGCATGTGAGAGAGAAGGTGAGATGGGCGAGTTCACGACCACGATCGAACGCCGCCTCTGCCAGGCCAAAAAGGGTCTCGACGAGGCGAGGTCCGTCGGCGACGACTACCTCGCCGACACGCTCACCGCGGAGATCGAGGATCTGCGACGCCTGGCCGACGACCACGGTGTCCCGCTGCCGCGCTGAACCGCACCGCACATGACGACGGCCGGAGCCTTCCTGGCTCCGGCCGTCGTCGCGTCCTGCTTCCCGGTCTTTCCCGCCCTGGTAAGAGCGGGGTCAGGCGTCGCGTTCGGGGTCGAGCGGCACCAGCAGGTCGTGCAGCTCCTCGAACAGCCCCGGCGCGGCGCACACCGTGAACTCGTTGCTCGTCGGCCTGCCGTTCAGCCCGCCGATCCTGGCGCCCGCCTCGGCGGCGATCAGCCCCGCCGCCGCGTAGTCCCAGTAGTTGATCCCTCGCTCGTAGTAGGCGTCCACCCGCCCGGCCGCCACCGAGCACAGGTCGATCGCGCACGAGCCGCCGCGCCTGATGTCCCGCACCGCCGGCAGCACGGCCGCCACGACCTGCCCCTGTACCCTGCGGCGCGCGGCGTCGTAGCCGAACCCCGTCGCCACCAGCGCCTGTGCCAGCGGCACCCCGCTGTTGCAGCGCAGCCGCGACATCGGGAGGCCGTCCTGGTGCAGGACGGCGCCGCCGCCCAGCGAGGCGCTGAACAGCTCGCCGCGCGGCACCACGTTGACGGCGCCCGCGACGATCCGGCCGTCGACCTCGACGGCGATGGAGACCGCCCATTCGGGCAGGCCGTACAGGAAGTTGACGGTGCCGTCGATGGGGTCGACGACCCACCTGACCCCGCTGGAGCCTGGCGTGTCGCCGCCCTCCTCCCCGAGGATCATGTCGTCGGGCCTGGCCTGCCTGATCCTGGCGCGGATGAGATCCTCGGAGGCGCGGTCGAGCGCGGTGACCACGTCGGTGGGGCTCGACTTGGTCTGCACGACCTCGGGATTGCTCGGCCGCTTGGCCAGCAGCATGTCGCCGGCCTCGCGGGCGATGTCCGTGGCCAGTGCCGCGAAGTCCGTCATCTAGGCCACCGAATCCGGGCGCTTCCACTCCTGGCCGAGCACGTGCTGGTCCAAGAAGGCGAGCACGGTCTCGTACCAGGCGACGGCGTTGCCCGGCTTGAGGATCCAGTGGTTCTCGTCGGGGAAGTAGAGGAACTTCGACTCGACGTCGCTGCGCTGCAGGTCCCACCACAGGCGCAGGGCCTCGCCGATCGGCACGCGGTAGTCCTTGTCGCCGTGGACGACCAGCATCGGCGTGCGGATCTGGTCGAGGGCGCCGTGCGGGGAGAGCTTGCCGTACCGCTCGGTGCCGGGCAGGCCGAACTCACGCTGCCAGTACATGGAGGCGTCGGTGGTGCCGGCGAACTGGTCGAGGTTCCACAGCGAGGCGTGGGTGACGATCGCCTTGTAGCGGTCGGAGTGCCCGGCGACCCAGTTGGCCATGTAGCCGCCGAACGAGCCGCCCATCGCGCCCAGGCGGGTGTCGTCGATCTCGGGCAGCTTGAGCGCCTCGTCGACGATGGAGTCGAGGTCGGCCAGCGTGCGCGGGCCCCACTCGCCCCAGCCGCGGTCGATCATGTGCTGGCCGTACCCGGTGGACAGGGCGGGGTCGGGCAGCAGGACGGCGTAGCCGTGATCGGCCATGATCCACGGGTTCCATCTCCAGGACCAGTCGTTCCACGAGGAGACGGGGCCGCCGTGGATCCACAGCAGGAACGGGGCGGGGTTCTCGGCCGAGGCGTCCTTGGGCAGCACCAGCCAGCCGCGGATCTCCTGCCCGTCGTCGGCCACGGCCGACAGCTCGGTGAGCGTGCCGGGCAGCTCAAGCGCGGGGGCAGGCGAGGGCAGCTCGACGACCTCGCCGGTGGCGGTGTCGATCCTGGCGGGGGTGGCGGGGGCGTGGTAGCCGCTGCGCAGCGCGTAGACGAAGCGGCCGTCGGGCGAGGCGCTGAGCGCGAGGTAGGCGGCGTCGTCGGCGGTGAGCCTGTCGACGGCGCCGTCGAGGGACACGCGGAAGACCGGGCGGCGGCCCTGGTGGTCGGCGGCCAGGTAGACGGCGCCGGAGTCGGGCGCCCACGCGACGTCCGTCGGGAACAGGTCGTCGGCGTAGGCCCTGCCCTCTCCGGTGGCCAGCTCGCCGATCCACAGCTCGGAGCGGGCCGAGACGTCGAGCGCGGTGTGGCGGCTGCGCGAGCACGCGACCCTGGCGCCGTCGGGCGAGATCCGCAGCGGACCCTCGAAGTCGTGGTCGTCGGCGGCGAACAGCGTGCGCCGCTCGCCGGTGGCCACGTCGACGGCGACGACCTCGGTGCGCTGCTGGCCCGCCGGCAGCGCCACCGACCACGTGGTGAGCACGGTGGCGCCGTCAGGGGTGAGCGCGAAGTCCAGGTGGTCGTCGAGCGCGCGGTCGGCGTCTGGGGTCAGGTCGCGGACGTCCTCCAGCCGGTCGGCGCCCAGCCTGGCCGCGAACAGGCGGGTACGGCCGGGCCCGAGGTCGTGGTCCCAGTAGCGGACCGGGTAGCCCTCGTGCAGGATCGCGCTGATCCCGGCGTCCTTGCGGGCCTTGCGCCGCTCCTCGTCGCTCGCCTCGTCGCCGGGCAGCACGTCGGAGGCGAACACGACGACGTCGCCCGCCGTCCTGGCCGCGCCGATCCCGCCGGGGCGGGTGGCGACCTGCCTGGCCTCGCCTCCGGTGCGGGGCAGCAGCCAGAGCGCGGGCACCTCCTCGTCGGAGTCCTTGACGGTCGGGTCGGGCCGGCGCGAGGTGAACAGCACGTCACCCGCGGAGGTGAACTCCGTGCCCGTCTCTCCCTTGGCGCTCCTGGTCAGTCGGTACGGCTCGCCGTCCATGGGGATCGCCCACAGCGCGGTGCCGAACGACTTGCCGTCGGGATTGAGCGACTGCACGGCGCTGACGAGCCGGGATCCGTCCGGCGAGAGCTTCAGCGAGAGGACTCGGGGGATGGCCACATAGTCACGAATATCCTTGAATGAGCTCACGGCACGAACCTACATCGTGGCCTCACTAGGCTTATCGGCGTGGGGAACTACGACGCGCTGCTGCTGCTGTCCTTCGGCGGTCCCGAGGGGCCCGACGACGTGATGCCGTTTCTCGAGAACGTCGTGCGGGGCAGAGGGGTGCCGCGCGAGCGGCTGCTCGAGGTGGCCGAGCACTACCAGTCCTTCGGCGGGGTCAGCCCGATCAACCAGCAGAACCGCGACCTGGTCGAGGCGCTGCGCGCGGAGCTGGACGTGCCGGTCTACTGGGGCAACCGCAACTGGCGGCCGTTCGGCGAGGACACGGTCCTGCAGATGAAGGCCGACGGCGTCGGCAGGGCGGCGGTCTTCGCCACCTCCGCGTTCGCCGGCTACTCCAGCTGCCGCCAGTACTACGAGGACATCGCCCGCATCTCCGTCGAGGGCGGGCCCGAGCTGGTCAAGATGCGGCACTTCGGCGACCATCCCGGGTTCGTCGCGGCGATGGCCGACCACACCCGGCAGGCGCTCGACCGGCTGGGCCGTGACGACGCCAGGCTGGTGTTCACCGCGCACAGCATCCCCGTCTCGATGGCGCGGACGGCGGGCCCTTCCGGCGGGCTCTACGAGGCGCAGCTGCGCAGGTCGGCCGAGCTGGTCAGCCAGGCGCTCGGCCGCAGCGAGCCGTGGGAGCTGGTGTGGCAGTCGCGCAGCGGCCCTCCGCAGGTGCCGTGGCTGGAGCCGGACGTGCTCGACCACCTCCGTAAGATCGCGCGGAGGAGCTCGGGGGGAGAGAGCGAGGAACGAGCCAACGAGCCCCGAAGCGGCCGCGCCCATGTCACAGTGCGGAGGAGCTCGGGGGGAGAGAGCGAGGAACGAGCCAACGAGCCCCGAAGCGGCCGCGCCCATGTCACTGCCGATCCCGCGGTGGTGCTGGTGCCGATCGGCTTCGTCTCCGATCACATGGAGGTCGTCTTCGACCTCGACGTGGAGGCCAGGCAGCTGGCCGCCGAGCTGGGGCTGCCGCTGGAGCGGGCGGCGACGGCGGGCACGCATCCGCGCTTCGTGCGGATGGTGCGCGAGCTGATGGAGGAGCCCGAGCCGGTGGCGTGCGCGCTGACCTGCTGCCCGCCGCCCGTGCGGCGCCCGGCGTAGCTTCAGGCGTAGGCGCGGTCGCTCGCCCGACGGCCAGGCGCCCACGGTACGGCCAGGCGCGGGAGCGGTCAGGCGCGGGCGCGGTCAGGCGTAGGCGCGGGCGTAGGCCTCCGACAGGCCGAGGACCTTGTTCACGTAGGCCCACGAGTGGTTGTAGAACCACACGGCCTTGCGCAGCTTCTGCCCGCCCTGGCCTGCGCCGTTGGCGCACAGGTAGTTGGCGGCGCCCGGCACCGCGTCGTAGGGGCTCCAGATGTCCTTGCGGCCGTCGCCGTCGCCGTCCACGCCGTAGGCCTTCCAGGTGGCGGGCATGAACTGCATCGGGCCGAGCGCGCCCGCGCTCGACGGGCCGTTGTTGCGCCCGTGCGAGCTCTCCACCTGGCCGATGGCCGCCAGCACGGTCCACGACAGGCCGGGGCAGCGGGTGGCGGCCGCCTTGTAGAGGTCGAGGTAGCTGCCCTGCCGTACCACCTGGTTTTCCGGCTGCTTGGCGGGCTGGGAGCGGGGCCGGGCGGGGGGACGGGCGCGGCCGACGGTGACCACCTGGGCGTCCTGGCCGAGCAGCTCGCGCACGCCCGCCTCGCTGATCTTGCCCGCCTTGCCGTGCAGGAGCACGGCGACGCCTTGCATGAGGCCGAGGCTACGGCCGACCTCGGTGCTGACGATGCCGTCCACGCCCGGCAGGCCGAGCGTGGCGGAGGCGGCCACGCGCAGCCTCGGGCCGCCGTCGATCTGGTACGACGCGCCGAGGACCAGGCCGAACCTGCGGGCGGCGGCGGTGTCGGCGACCAGTTCGCCCCTGGCCAGCGCGCTCCACACCTCCGGCTGGTCGGCGACGGCCTGCGGCGTCCACGAGCGGTAGTCGGCGGGATCGACGGCCAGCAGGTTGACGCCGGTGCCCGCCACCTTCACCGAGCCCGCGTCGACCACGATCACCTTCTGCACGTGCTTGAGCGCGCCGAGCGCCAGGCGGGTCTGCTTCGGGACCGTGGCGGCGGCGATGCCCAGCATCCGCGGCGGCGTGACCGTGACCCCGGGGCCGCCCCGGCCGAACTGCCTGACCGGCACCAGCGTCTCGAGCCGCGGGGTCTCGTCCCTGGCCACGACGGAGGGGGCCGGGTCCTTCTCCTTCTCCTCGCTCATCGCGAACGCGAACGCGCCGGCGGCGCCCACCGACACCACCACGGCGAGGACGATCATGAGCCCCCGGACGGAGGGAAGAGCAGACACCCAGGCCACGTTAGACGATCAGGCGAAAAATCACTTGCTGTCGGGACAGACGGTGCGCAAAGGTTGGGCGCTTGAAGAGTAGGGGGACGTAGTGGTCGGGCCGTACCGGGGGCTGTTCAAGACGCCCGGAGTCAAGGGTTTCGTCGTCGCGGGATTCATCGGCAGGATGCCGATGTCGATGCTGGGCATCGGCATCGTCCTGCTGATCTCAATGATCACCGGCTCGTACGCCACGGCGGGCGCCGTCGCCGCCGTCACCAGCATCTCCTACGCGATCGCCGCCCCGCTGTCGGGCCGCCTGGTCGACAGGTTCGGCCAGGCCCGGGTCATCACGCCGCTCGCCCTGCTCAACGGCCTGTCCATGGCCGCCCTCATGCTGTGCGCCGCATTCCGCCTGCCCGACTGGACGCTGTACCTGTCCGGATTCGTCGTCGGCGCCTCCTCGGTGTCACTCGGCTCGATGGTCCGCGCCCGCTGGTCGCACCAGCTCGGCGGCTCGGCGAAGCTGCACACCGCCTTCGCGTTCGAGTCGGTGGCCGACGAGGTGGTCTTCGTCACCGGGCCCGCGTTGGTGACGGTCCTGGCCACGGCGGTCAATCCGTTCGCGGGGCTGATCGTGGCGCTGGTGCTCATGCTGGTCGGCACTCTCGCCTTCGCGATGCAGCGCCGTACCGAACCTCCCGTGGCGCCCGTCAGGCACGTCGGCGGCAGCCCGATCACCATCCCCGGCATCGCCCTGCTGTCGTGCGTCTATCTCGCGCTCGGCGCGGTGTTCGGCTCGGTCGACCTGATCACCGTGGCCTTCGCCGAGGAGCAGGGCGTCAAGGGCGCGGCGGGCTTCCTGCTGGCGGCCTTCGCCGGCGGCTCGATGGTGTCGGGTCTGTGGTTCGGCTCGAAGGCGTGGAGGGTGTCGCTGCGGGCCAGGTTCGTGCGGGCGATCGTGGTCTTCGCGGTCGGCCTGCTGCCGATCGCGTTCGTCGGCAGCGCGCCGTTCATGGCGGTCGCGCTGTTCGTCGCGGGACTGGCGATCTCGCCCACGCTCATCACGGGCTTCTCGCTCACCGAACGGCTGGTGCCGCCGTCGCTGCTCACCGAGGGCATGGCGTGGATCTCCACCTCGATCGGGTTCGGCGTGGCGATCGGCGCGTGGGCGGGCGGCCGGCTCACCGAGGCGTTCGGCGCGTCCAATGCCTACGGCTTCTCGCTGGCGTGTGCGCTGCTCGCGGCCCTTGTGGGCATCGGAGGTTCGGGTTTGCTGAGACTTCCCGAGGCTCCTTCACCCGCCAAAGGTTGATCCGCTACGGTCGGGAGATCCCCTCAGACACCCCCTCAACATAGGAAAGTCTGCTATGTCCCGACATTTTGTTTCACTGCTGGCTATTGCGGCTGTTGCGGTCACATTGACCCCATCAGCCGCTTCGGCCGCTCCTGCCCCCAAGGAGGTCGACTGCACGCAGGTCAAGTGCCTCGCGCTGACCTTCGACGACGGTCCCGGCCAGTACGCCGACAAGCTGCTCGACACGTTGAAGAAGTACGACGCCAAGGCGACGTTCTTCCTCGAGGGCCAGTACGTGAAGAGCCGCCCCGCCTTCGCCAAGCGCATGGCCGTCGAGGGGCACGAGCTGGGCAACCACAGCTACAAGCACCTCAACTTCACCAAGCTCGAGCCGGGGGCCATCCGGAACGAGATCCAGAAGACGCAGGACATCATCAAGCAGGTCACGGGCGTGGAGCCCAAGCTGCTGCGCCCGCCGTACGGCATGGCGGACCTGCAGGTCTCCGACATCGCGGCGGAGTTCGGGATGCCGATGATCCTGTGGACCGGCGGTTCGCGCGACTGGGAGTCCAGGAACGAGGCGGCCATCAAGAAGCAGACGCTCGCGGTGGCCAAGCAGGACGGCATCATCCTCATGCACGACTGGGTGAAGCAGACCGTCGACTCGATGCCCGCGCTCCTCAAGACGCTGCAGGGCAAGGGGTACCACTTCGTGACGGTCTCCGAGGTCATCAAGAGCCAGAACCTGGAGCCCGGCGACATCTTCCCAGTTCCCGAAGGGTGGGAAAAGTGAGTAAGGTTCGCGTTTAACCGGAACTTTACTCCAGAGGGGTGTGCGCATGGTCTTCACGAACTGGGCTCGAAACCAGTCAGGCACCCCCACCGAGGTGCGCACCCCCTCCTCCGTGAAGGACGTGGCGCAGGCCGTACAGGACGCCGCCGACAGCGGCCGCCGTGTCCGCATGGTCGGCACCGGCCACTCCTTCACAGGCGTGGCCCTCACCGACGGCATCATGCTCAGGCCGCAGGGACTGACCGGCATCCGCTCCGTGACCAAGGACAACGGCACCACCTCGGTGTGCGTCCTGGCCGGAACACCGCTGAGCGCGCTCAACGAGGAGCTCGGCAGGCGCGGTCTCGCCCTGGCCAACATGGGCGACATCACCGCGCAGACGGTCGCCGGCGCCATCCAGACCGGTACCCACGGCACCGGACGCGACACCGGCGGCCTCGCCGACCAGGTGGTCAAGCTGGAGATGGTGCTCGCCGACGGCTCCGTCGTGACGGCCTCCCCCGGTGAGGACCTGTTCGACGCGGCCAGGGTCGGCCTCGGCGCGCTGGGCGTGCTGACGGCGGTCACCTTCCGCGTCGAGCCGTCCTTCCTGCTGCACAACGTCCGCAGGGTGATGCCGCTGAGCGACATCCTGGACCAGCTCGACTCGATGACCTCGGCCAACGAGCACCTCGACTTCTTCTGGCTGCCGCACACCGACTCTTGCCTGGTCAAGACCAACAACCGGCATCCGGGGCCGGCCCAGCCGCCGAGCGCCTTCAAGCACTGGATGGACAACGTCTTCCTGGAGAACACCCTCTTCGGGGCGCTGTGCGGGGTCGGCGGGCGTTTTCCCGCCTCGATCCCCCGGCTCAACGCGCTGTCGGCGGCCTTCCTCGGCGACTCCGAGTCGGTGGACACCAGTTACAAGATCTTCACTTCCGTCCGCGACGTGCGCTTCCTCGAGATGGAGTACGCCGTCCCCCGCGAACGGCTCGGCCAGGCGCTGCGCGAGACCAGGGACCTGATCGAGCGGACGGGCTGGAAGATCACCTTCCCGATCGAGGTGCGGGTCACGCCGCCGAGCGACGCGTGGCTGTCGACCGCGTACGGCAGGCCGTCGGCCTATATCGCCTGCCACATCTACCGGCCGACCCCGAACCCCGCCTACTTCGAGGGCGTCGAGGAGGTCATGACGCGTCTTGAGGGGCGCCCGCACTGGGGCAAGCTCCACACCCGCGACGCCGCCTACCTGGCGGGGGTCTATCCGCGGTTCGGCGACTTCGTGGCCCTGCGCGACGAACTCGACCCGGCCAGGGTGTTCGCCAACCCGTACCTGGACACCGTCCTGGGCGCATAACAAGGACGCTAGGGCTGTTCGGGGGCCTGCTCCAGCCGGTCTTCGGCGGGCGGGCTCTGGTCGGCGTCGGTGCCCCTGTCGCCCTCGGTCTGTGTGGGCTCGGGCTCCGTGGTGGCGGAGTCGGTGGGCGTCGGCGTCTCCGGCGCGGTCGTGGTCGTAGGGGTCGGGGTGGGCGTCGCGCTCGGCTCCGCGGTCGGCGTCGGGGTGGGGGTCGGCGTGGGCGTGGGCTCCCGCTTCTCCGGCGTGTGCGACACCGGCGGGGCGATCGGCGCGTCCTCCTCCGGCTCCTGTTGCGGCTCCCGCCTGTCCTGCTCGACCGCGCCGCTCTTGCCGGTGACCGTCTCGTGCACGGTCTCGTGGGCGAAGGCCTGGTAGGCGAGGATGACGCCGGTGCTGATCGCGAACACCAGCGCGGCGGCCGCCAGCAGCCGCGGCCACGGCATCCCGCGCCGCGGCGGCACCGGCGCCATCACCAGCGTGGGCGAGGAGTCCCCCTCCTCCCCGCCGGTGGCCCTGACCGTGGCCTGGACGGCCGTCGCCAGCTCGCCCTCCCCCTCGACGTGGACGGGCGGCTCGGGCCTGTCGCGCCACGCGACGACGGTGTGCTGCTTGATCTGGTCGTTGGCGCGCTTCAGGTAGTGCGTGTAGATGGCGCCGCCGATGGTGCTGGCGATACTCGCCACCGCCGCGCCCACAAAGGTCCCCGCCACTCCGAGGTACGACGCCGCCACGGCCGCCGTCACCGCGGCCAGCGCTCCTCCTGCGATCTGCGGCACGCTCAGCTCGAACTTCTGCTGCTCGCCGCTCATCCCCCGGATCAGTCCTCTCTTGTCACACGTTCGGTAAAGAGCTTCTTCGTAACTAGACGCGACCGCGTGTCCTGTTGTTCCTGTGACCTGCGTGACAGCAGATTGGACCCTCGTGCCCCGCCGATTCGGACTACCCTCCGTGTACGCCGCCGCGGCCCTGGCGACGGCCGTCACCACAGCGGCTCCCGTGGTGGCCTCTGTCGTGGCCCCCGCCGGAGCTCCGGCCGCCGCTCCCGACGAGCCGCCCCGCCCGTACATCGTCACCGCCGCGGGCCGGGCCGAGGCCCGTGCGCTGGTCGGCGACGCGCGATGGCGGGTGCGCCGCTACTACACCACCGCGCTGCCGGGCTTCGCGGCGCTGCTCACCTCGGCCGAGGCGGCCGAGCTGCGCGCCGACCCCAGGGTACGTGCGCTGGAGCCAGACAGCCGCGTCCGCGCCCTCGCGCTCGACCCTGCGAAGGGCTCCGGCTCCTCCACGGCGGGCAAGGGTGTCACCGTCTACGTGCTCGACACCGGCGTCGACGTCGCCCGCGACGAGTTCGGCGACCGGGCGTGGCACGCCTTCGACGCAACGGGCGTGCGCGGGCGCTTCTGCGGCACCCGCGGCACCCGCGCCGCGTCCCTGGCCGCCGGACGGGCGGACGGGGTGGCCCCGGGCGCACGCGTCGGCTCGGTCAAGGTGCTCGGCTGCGACGGCTCGGGCCAGATGTCCGACGTGATCGCGGGCCTCGACTGGGTACGCGGGCACGCGCGCCGCCCCGCCGTGGCGGCCCTGCCCGTCGCCTTCGGCGACTCACCCGCGCTGGCGACCGCCGTGCGCAGGCTCGGCAAGGCGGGGGTGGTCGTGACGACCTCCCCGCGTACGGCGGGCACGATGGCCCGCCACCTGGAGTCCCGGCCGTCCGCCAACACGCCGGATGACGCCACTTGGCCGAAGTCCACGGCGGCGCGGGACGTGATTCGCCAGAATCCGTCGAGGAGCTCTAACCTCCTGCTGCACGGTGGCGAGCTGTAGTTTCTGATGGAATCATCAAGTGTGACCGGCGTCACATCAGCCAGGGCCCGTCCCATGAAGGCGATGTTCGGACATGCCGGGTACGGTGCTGGAAGGCAACCGGCACACGCGAGAGACTCAAGGGTCCGGGGGAAGATTGAGCACGACGCTGACGAAGGGACTCGCATGCAGGAGCTCCGACTCGTCGCGGTGAGCGAGGACGGCACCTATCTCGTGCTGGCGACGGCCGGGAGAGGGACCCGTTTCACGCTTCCCGTGGACGACCGGCTCCGCGCTGCCGTCCGCGGAAACTTCTCCCGTCTCGGTCAGTACGAGATCGAAGTGGAGAGTCCGTTGCGCCCCAAGGAGATCCAGGCCCGCATACGTGCCGGGGAGACCGCGGAGGAGATCGCCGCGACCGCGGGAATCCCCGTCGAGCGGGTCCGCTGGTTCGAGGGCCCCGTGCTCCAGGAGAGGGAGTACGTCGCCCAGCAGGCGCAGCGCGCATCCGTGCGCATGCCGGGAGAGTCGGCCCCAGGCCCCACGCTCGGCGAGCTGGTCGCCGAGCGGCTCACCAGGCGCGGCGTGCCGTCCGACGAGATCGACTGGGACTCCGCCAAGCGCGACGACGGGCTGTGGCGGGTCAAGCTCGGCTACGTGTGGAACGGTCACACGCGCCACGCCGAGTGGCTGTTCGATCCGCGCCGCCGCCACGTGACGCCGCACGACGAGGAGTCGATGCGGCTGTCGTCGGCCGACTTCGACCCGAACCCGCCGGTCGAGGACACCACCGTCACGCCGTTCGCGCCGCGGGTGGCCAAGCTGCAGCCGGTGCCGCCGCTGGCCGCCGAGCCGCTGATGCAGCCGCCCGTGCCGTTCCCGTCGGTGACGCGCCAGGATGCGGCGACCTACAGCCCGCCGCCCGCGGCGCGCCCGGCCGTGCCCGAACCGCCGGCCGCGTGGGCGCCGAACTCACCGCGTACGGCCGAGCCGCGCGCCTCCCGTGAGCCCGAGTCGATCTACGCTCCCGCGGAGCGCCCCGCTGTTTCGGAGCGCCCGTCGGACCGCCCGTCGGCTCCGGAGCGCCCCCCGACGTTCAACCACACACCCGCGGCCGAGCGCCTGTCGGCCTTCGACCAGTCCGCACCGGCGGCGGTGAACCACCCGCCCGCGCCGGAGCGGCCGCCGATGGTAGACGCCAACCCCGCGCCCCAGTCGCAAGTGGTGGAGGCCGACCCCACGGTGCAGTCGCCGGTGGTGGCGGCCAACCCCACGGTGCAGTCGCCGGTGGCGGACGCCGACTCCACGCCCCAGCAGCCGGTAGCGGGCGCCTACCCCGCATCCCAGGTGGTGGTGGACGCCGAGCCCGCATCCCAGCGGCCGGTGGTGGACGCCGGGCCCGCGCCCGTCGCGCCTCGCCTGCCCGAGCCGCACGCGGAGCCCGCCACGCCGCGCCTCCAGGAACCGCCCGTGGTCAGGAACCCCGAGCCGGTGGTGCCCCATGTGCCCGCTGCCCCGGCCCCGGCCCCGGCCCCGGTCGAGCTGACCCCACCCGCCGTACCGGAACCAGCCGTCCCGACGCCCGACATGGCGACGTCCAACGCCGCGCCCGCTGTCCCGACTTCGGCCGCGACGCCCACAGTCGCCACGCCCCACGTCACCACGACCGACGTCACCACGACCGACGTTGAGGCGCCCGAGGGCCCGATGCCTACGGACACGACGCCTGCCGCCAGCATGCCCGTGGTCACCGAGCCAGCGAGCTCCGCTCCAGCCGTCTCCGAGCCGGCTGTCTCCGAGCCGGCTGTCTCCGAGCCGGCTGTCTCCGAGTCAGCCCTCTCCGAGCCAGCTGTCTCCGAGCCGGCGAGCTCGGCGGCCCCCATCGCCGAGGCCGCCGCGCCCGCCGAGACGCCGAAGGCCCCCGAGACGCCGAAGGCCCCTGAGACGGCCGAGGCACCGCGACAGGACCCTGCGCCCGCCATCGACGAGAGCGAACAAGCCTCCGTCGTGGAGGCGCCCGCTCCCGTCGAAGCTCCCGAGCCGGCCAGGGAGGCTTCATCCGTGGCACCCGTGACGGCCGAGCCCGCACAGGCCACCGCCGCCGAGCCCGCAGCCGGTGAGCCCAAGGCCGGTGACTCTGCGACCGGCGACCCGGGGGCGAAGGCATCGGAGGAGCCCGAGGTCGTCCAGGAGGTCGAAAGGGCCGCCGAGCCCGACCAGCCGAAGGCGGCCGAGGGGCCGGTGAAGCCGCAGGAGGCCGCCGCCGAGGCCACGAACGCCGCTGAGAACACGAAGGTCGCTGAGAACACGAAGGTCGCTGAGGACACAAAGGTCGCCGAGAGCGCGCAGGCAGCCGAGAGCTCGAAGGTCTCCGAGAGCCCGAAGGTCGCTGAGGCCGCGAACGCCGTATCCGAGAAGGAGGCGGCACAGGCCGTGCCACAGAAGACGGAGGAGGCGGCGCCAGCCGTACCCCAGGACAAGGCAGCGGTGCCCGCGGCCCGCCCGAGCGTCGACGCGGACGTGAGGGAGACCAAGGACGCCAGGGACGCGCAGGACAAGACGCCCGTGCAGGACAAGGCGCCCGTGCCCAAGCCGCCCGTCCCCAAGAAGCCGGGCGACGCGGCACCGGGCCCGGTGCCTTCGCCGCCGCCCGCGCCCGCCGCGCGGCAGCCCAAGAAGGGTGCCAGGGGCCGCAGGGCCTCGGTGCCCACGTGGGACGAGATCATGTTCGGCGCTCGCCGCCAGGACTGACAAACGAAGGGGGTGGCCCGCAAGGGCCACCCCCTTCGACGCGTCAGGAGCCGGGAGCGCGGAGGAACGGCGCCATCCACTCGGGGGTGACCTCGGCGGGGAAGCCGACCGCCTGCTGGGCGGAGACGTCCACCGCCTCGTAGCCGCCCTTGCCCGCGCCGACGCCCACGATGAGGGTGAGCACTCCGGCCCGGCGCTGGAACCAGGTCTGCCGCAGCCGCCATCCGACGACCGCCCGCCGTTCGACGACCGCCTGGGCGCGCCGCAGCGAGCCTGAGCGCACCGACAGCAGGACGCCGTCGTAGCCGTGCCCGAGCGAGCGGTAGCGGTCCTCGCCGAGCGGGATGCCGAGCGTCGCGAAGACGAGTGCGGCGACGGCCAGGCCCCACCACAGCCCCGTGGACGTCAGCACGGCCAGCAGGGCGGCGGCCGCCGCCACGGCGAGCCAGGGGACGATCGCCCTGAACAGGCGGCGCTCGCGCGCGACGGGCGGGTGCGGGCGCAGCGGCGCGGCGAACGTGCCCACGGCCTGCGCGGCGACGTCGAGCGCCACCCGGCGGGGAACGTCGGGCAGCAGTTGTCCCCTGGTCTCCGAGTCGCCGAGGCCGGTGACGATGGCCCACATCCTGACGACGCCGGCCTTCCGCTCGGCGAGCGCGTCGACGATCTCGTAGCCCCTGGTACGGCGGGCCTCGAGGGAGACGCTGCGCCTGGTGACCAGCCCGCGCTCGGCGACGAGGTAGCCCTCGCGCTCCTTCAGCGTGAAGTCCCAGTTGAAGACGGAGTACATGACCGCGGCGACGAACGGCATGGCCAGGATCAGCACCAGGACCGCGGCCGCGATGAGCAGGGGGTGCTGCCACAGCCACCGCCCCGCGACCCAGGCGAGGTCGCGGAAGCCCAGGTCGCCGCCCCACTGGAAGGCCAGTCCGATGGCACCGCCCGCGAGGGCGAACGGGGTCAGCAGGTAGGCGCCGGACAGCGGGCCGTACAGGAGCCACTTGCGCGGCACCTTGACGATCAGCCGCTCTTCGGGTGGGGCGGGCGGGGCGTCAGGCACCGCGTGAGGGGAGTCGGGATCCGCCTCCACCTTGGCGGCCCTGGCCCGGCGCAGCAGGACGCCCTTGAGCCTCTCGGCCTCATGGACGGTCACTCCGTCGAGCTCGCCCTCCTGCTCCCCTCCCCCGCTCGCACCAGTGTCGATCTTGAGTACGGCGAGCCCCAGCAGCCGGTGCATGGGCGGCGTGGTGACGTCCACGCCCCTGATGCGCTCCAGCGGGATGGTCCGCACCGACCTGCTGACGAGCGAGCGCCTGATCTCCAGCCGGTCGCCAGCGACGCGGTAGCTGAACGTCGCCCAGCGCACGACGGCGAAGACGACGGCGCCGACCAGGCCCGCGGCCGCCCAGCCGAACGAGCCCGGGGAGAAGCCGCCCACGAACAGCACGCCCGCCAGCGGCACCAGCAGCGACGGCAGCATGCGCACGGGGTCGATGAGCAGGACCTTGGGGCTGAGCTTCAGCCCTTGCGGCACCTCGCTCATGTGGCGTCGTCCCTGAGCTCCTCGGCCCTGCGCGCCAGCCGTTCGGCCAGACCGGCGGCGGTCACCTGGTCGAGGCCCTTGATGGTGGAGGAGCCCGCGTGGGAGGCGGTGCGGATCTCCAGCGTGGCCAGCCCGAGCATCCGCTCGAACCACCCCTGGGCCTTGTCGACGGTCTGGATGCGGCTGACGGGCACGAACACCCACTCCCTGGTCAGGAAGCCCGACCTGGCGTAGACGACGTCTCCTGAAAGCTCCCAGCGGTGTACGGCATAGCGCACGAAGGGCTCGATCAGCAGCAACGGGGTGGCGGGCACGAGCACCACCACGGGCAGCAGCCACGAGTTGCCCGACAGCCACTCGGGCAGCCATGACCAGCTCGGGATCCAGGCGGCGAGCCCGAACGAGCCCCCCGCGAAGATCACGAAGGCGACGAACGCCTCCAGCAGCCACAGGCGCACCGCCTTGGGCGAGACGCGATGTGCTGGGTCGCGCAGGGGACCCTGTGCCGGGTCGGGCGGATCACTCACACTGCCCAGCTTAGAAGGGCGCGGCCGGATCGCGGTCGGGCGGGAACGGCCGGCGAGACCTCTGACTGTGTCCAACGTCACTCTTTTATGTGCTGATTATTCCGGATTTCAACCGCTTTCCTCGCGACCGAACCTCCCGAACCGGTCGGCGCATCACCGACAGGCGCGTAGCATCTTCCGGCATGGGGCAGGCGAACACGTACACGCGCGTGCGGCGCGTCACCGTCATCGCGATGGTGGCCGCGCTCGGGCTCGGCGTGTCCGGCTGCGGCATCCTGAACGGCCCCGCCAGGGAGATCAGGGAGATCAACGTCAGCAGCTCGAGGCTGCGCGACAAGACTCCCCTGCCGTCGGAATATTCCTGTCACGGCACCAAGAAGAGCCCGCCGCTGCGCTGGTCGAGCGACGTGCTCTCGCGTGCCAAGTCGATCGCGCTCGTGGTCGACGACACCAGCTCCCCCAACCCGGCCGTGCACTGGGTGGTCTACAACATCGACCCGCGCACGACCGAGCTCGGCGAGGACGCCTCGTCCGACCTGCCGAAGGAGGCCGGTCAGGCGGCGGTGACCAGCACGAAGGTCGGCTACGAGCCGCCCTGCGACAGAGCCGGCAGCTACCGGTTCAGCGTCTACGCGTTGAGCGGGCGACTTGAGGACACGAGGAGCGCCTCCCTCCCCGACGTCCTGAAGATGATCGCCGAGCGGACGATCGCGCGCGGGCGTCTGACGGCGGTGCACATCGAGTGATGACCTGAACGCCGCCGGTAGTAGTGGTTACCAATTCTTCACTTTGAGTGTGACAACGCTCATAGTGGTCCGACACAATCAGATCCGTTCGCTGTGCGTTGGTGATCAAAGGGGGCAGATCGCGTCGATGGCCGCGCGATCTCACCGGCGCCGCTGGCAGGCCATGGCCTTGAGGGTGGTGCAATGACTGCGGTCGTATTGATTCTCGTCGCCGTCGTGCTCCTCGTGCTCGCAGTCGTGGCACTGGGCATGCGTTCGATGAACAAGCGCGAGAGCTCGCTCCCGCCGGAGCGGCTGAAAGCGATGGCGGAGAAGGAGGAGATGACCCAGATCCGTTCGACGGACGAGTTCGCCGCGCACGAACCCCGCATGGTCAACTTCAGCCCCGACTTCAGCCCCATCGACGAGCAGAAGCAGCCCAAGCCCGTCCGCACGGGGCAGCGCGGCAAGCGCGGCGTCGACGAGTGGGGCAACGGCGCGGCCGATGACGACGACGAGGAGTTCTGGGCCAACATCCGCAACGAGGCCACCGAGGGCGGCTTCGGCGCGGGCGGCACGGTCAAGGCGCGCATGGCGGCCAGCAGGCCCCTCGAGCCCGAGCGTCCCGTGGCCGACCCCTCGACCGAGCGCACGGTGCAGCTGCCGCTGCCGCAGCGGCCCGCCGCCGAGACGACGGCGCCCGCCGCCTCTGCCGCGCCCTCCCCAGCCCCGGTCCCCGCGCCCGCCGCGAGGTCTAGCCGCTCCAGCAGGTCGAGCAGGGCCGCCGCCCGCGCCGCCGCGGCTGCCGACAAGAGCCCGCTGGCCGACCTGGTCGAGCCCGCGCCGCGGCCCGAGCCCCGTCCCGCGCCCTCCGCCTCCGACCTGGCCGACCAGCGCACCGTGACCTTCGCCGCCCCGACGCCTGACGTGATGAGCATCCTGGGCGCGGGCGCCAGGCCGGTGCCGCCGCCGCAGCAGCCGCAGCCGCAGCACAACAGCGGGTCGTTCGCCGCCTTCGGCAGTGGGTCCTTCCCGGCGGTCACCAACCCGTCGGCCCCCATCCACGGCGCGCCGACCAGCGATCCGTTCCCCGCCTACGGCTCCGCCGACACCGAGACGACGTGGCAGTCCGCGCCGCCCGCCGCCGGGCCGAACTCCGGCTCGTGGTCGGCGGCCCCCGCCCACGACGTGCTCGACGGACCCGCCCCCGCCTCGTCGTGGCCCGCGTTCGAGACCTACACGCAGCCCGCCGCTCCCGCGGCCGCCTACCCGAACTCCTACGAGGTCCGCTCCGGCTGGGCCGCGCCCGACGACGACGCGCAGACGACGGGCCCGACGCCCGCGGCCACGACGCCGACCGCGCCGGGCAGGGCGGTCTCGCCGTACGACGACGTGCTGGGCGGTGGCGGCCAGGGTGGCGGACAGTACGCCTCGTCCTACGAGCCGCAGCCGCAGACGGCCCCCGCCGCCTGGCCCGAGACGCCGTCGCCCACCGCGAACGGCAGCTGGCCCTCCTACGGCGAGATGTACGGCCAGCCCGAGGCCGAGTCGGCCCAGCAGGGCCGCAGGGGCAACCACCACCGGGCCCCTGAGCAGGACTATCCCGACTATTACCGTTGATCGCAAAGACCGCACGTAACACCGCATTTATCGGGCTGTCAGCCGATACAGTCGAGCGGTGGACACTCAGAGTAACGGACTGACCACCCTTCGATATGACGTACCCGCGTCGCTGGTCGTCTTCCTCGTCGCGGTCCCTCTGTCACTCGGGATCGCCGTCGCCTCCGACGCGCCACTGGCCGCGGGGCTGATCGCCGCGGTCGTCGGCGGTGTGGTGGCGGGGCTGTTCGGCGGCTCGGCCGTACAGGTCAGCGGGCCGGCCGCGGGCCTGTCGCTGGTGGTGGCCGACCTCGTGCACACCTACGGCTGGCGGGCCACCTGCGTGATCACGTTGCTGGCCGGCGTGGTGCAGCTGGTGCTCGGGGCGTTCAAGGCGGCCCGCGCGGCGCTGGCCGTCTCCCCTGCCGTCATCCACGGCATGCTCGCCGGCGTCGGCGTCGTGATCGCGCTGTCGCAGCTGCACGTGGTGCTGGGCGGCAGCCCGCAGAGCTCGGCCGTCGACAACCTGCTCGAACTGCCCGCGCAGATCGCCGACCTGCGCAACCACGCGGCCGCCGTCGGGCTGATCACGATCGGCGTGCTGCTGGTGTGGAAGTGGCTGCCCCGCAGGGTCCGCGTGGTCCCCGGGCCGCTGGCCGCGCTGCTGCTGGCCTCGATCGCGGCCGCGGTGTTCGGCTGGGACGTCACCAGGGTGGACCTGCCCGGCGGCCTGCTGCAGTGGGCGCCGCCCGTGCTGCCCGCGGGCGACTGGCACGGCATCCTCGCCGCGGTGCTGCTGGTGGCGCTGCTGGCGGGCGTGGAGTCGCTGCTCTGCTCGGTGGCCGTCGACGGGCAGCACGACGGCCCGCGCACCGACCTGGACAAGGAGCTGCGCGGGCAGGGCCTGGCCAACATCGTGTCGGGCGCGCTCGGCGGGCTGCCCACGGCGGGCGTGATCGTGCGCAGCACCACGAACGTCCAGGCGGGCGCCCGCAGCCGCTGGTCGACCGTCCTGCACGGCGTGTGGGTGCTGGTGTTCGTCCTGTCCTTCGGCTGGGCGATCCGGCTGATTCCGCTGGAGGCGCTGGCGGCGCTGCTGGCGTTCATCGGCCTGCAGATGATCAACTTGGGGCACGTGCGGAAGGTCCACGGCCACGGCGAGGTGCCCGTGTACATGGTCACGCTGGCAGGCGTGGTCGTGCTCGGCCTGGCGGAGGGGGTGCTGTTCGGGCTGGCCCTCGCGGTCCTGCTGGCGTTGCGGCGGCTGACCCGGGTCTCGGTGCACGTACGGCAGGAGCCGGGCGGGCGGTGGCACGTGACGATCTCGGGGTCGCTCACCTTCCTCGGCGTGCCCAGGCTCACCGACGAGCTGCGCGCCATCCCGCCCGGCGTGCCGGTCGACCTCGACCTCAACATCGACTTCATGGACAACGCCGCGTTCGAGGCGCTGCACTCGTGGCGGCTCAAGCACGAGCGTTCGGGCGGCAGCGTCGACATCGACGAGCTGCACGACGAGTGGTACAGCCTGGCCGCCGCGGGCCACCGGATGTTCCCCGCCAAGACGCCGCCCAAGGCGCACGAGCGGTGGTGGCTGCCGTGGGCGCACCGCCGCCGCGGGCGTGGAAGCGCGGCCGTACCTGAGCAGAGCGGTCCGGTCGAGTGCGAGCTGACGGTGGGCGCACGCGAGTTCCACCGGCGCGCGGCGCCGCGGATGCGGCCCATCTTCACCGAGCTGGCCCGCCGGCAGCAGCCGACGCACCTGTTCATCACGTGCGCCGACTCCCGCATCGTGCCCACGCTCATCACCGCCAGCGGCCCCGGCGACCTGTTCGTGGTGCGCAACATCGGCAACCTCGTTCCCCGGTACGGCGCGCAGCCGCACGACGACTCAGTGTCGGCGGCGATCGAGTACGCGACGCAGGTGCTGGGGGTGCGCACGATCACGGTGTGCGGCCACTCGGGATGCGGGGCCATGGCCGGGCTGCTGTCGGGCGGGGTGAAGGCGGGCAGTCTGCCGGGGCTGCGGCGGTGGCTGCGGCACGGCAACCACAGCCTGGCCAGGTTCATCCTGTCCGAGAGCGACGGCAGCGACAGCGGGCCGCTCGACCGGCTGTGCAGGGTGAACGTGATGCAGCAGCTGGAGAACCTGCAAACGCACCAGAAGGTCGCCGAGCAGGTGGCGGCGGGATCGCTGGAGCTGGTGGGGCTCTACTTCGACATCGCCTCGGCCAGGGTGCACATCCTGCCGACGCCCTCGCCCGCCTACGCTCTTGGTGAAGAGGTGAAGTGAATCGCGTGCCGTACCCGAAGAATGCTCTTATGAGAATTCTGGTCATCGGAGGGTCAGCGTTCGTCGGCCGCGCGATCGTGTCGGAGGCGCTCGCGCGCGGGCACGAGGTCACGACGTTCAACAGGGGGCAGAGTTACCCCGACGTGCCGGGCGTGGAGGCCGTGCACGGCGACAGGGAGTCGAAGGCGGACCTGGAGCGCCTGGTGGACGGGCGGCGCTGGGAGATCGTCGTGGACACCGCGGCGTACGTGCCGCGCGTCGCGGGCCTGTCCGCCCGGCTGCTGTCGGGGCATGCCGACACCTACGCGTTCATCTCGACGGTCTCGGCGGTGCGCGGCTTCCCCGTCGAGCCCGCGACGGACGAGTCGGGTCTGTGGGACTGCGAGCCCGACGCCGGTCCCGAGGACGGCGACTACGGCGTGCTCAAGGCGGGCTGCGAGCGCGCGGTGGAGCAGGAGTTCGACGGCAACACGCTGATCATCCAGCCGGGGCTCATCCTCGGCCCCTACGAGAACGTCGCCAGGCTGCCGTGGTGGCTGACCAGGATCGAGCGCGGCGGCCAGGTCCTGGCTCCCGGCGACCCTTCTGCGGCCATGCAGCTGGTCGACACGCGCGACATCGCGATCTTCACCCTCGACCAGGCGGAGCAGGGCGTCAGCGACCGCTTCATGGTGACGGGGCCCGCGGGCAACACCACCTACGGTGAGTGGCTGGAGCTGTGCCGACAGGCCACCGGCTCGGACGCGGAGTTCGTGTGGGTGGACGACCAGTTCCTGCTCGACCACGAGGTGGGGGCCTTTGTGGAACTGCCGCTGTGGGCGCCGCCCAAGCCGGAGACGGCCAACTTCTGGACGATCTCCACGGCGAAGGCCGAGGCGGCGGGGCTGCGCTGCCGTACCGTGGCCGAGACGGTCAGGGACACCTGGGAGTGGCTGCGGGAGATCCCGGTCGGCGAGCGGGTGTTCGGCAGGAAGAACGTCCACGGCATCGCCCCCGAGAAGGAGGCGGCGATCCTCGCCGCCTGGGCCGCCCGCTAGGCGCGGGGGCGCCCCATGGCCGCCTGGGCTGCGCGCCAGGCCGAGGGGCGGAGCCGCTGCCGCCCTGGGCTGCTCGCCAGACCGGGCGGCGGGGCGTCCCGTGGCGGGCTCGCTCATCGGAGGTAGTGGTGGACCAGCGCGGGCCTGCCGTCGGCGTCGAGCCAGCCCGCGCGCCCGCTGGCGATCCTGCGCCAGCCCGCGCGCTCGTAGAAGGCGATGGCGCCGCGCCCGCTGTCGGCGACGTCGAGGCCCAGGCGCAGGCCGAGACCGTCCCCCTCCCGCTCCACGGCGGCCAGCAGCCTCGCCGCGTCGCCCCGCCCCCTGGCGTGCGGGGCGACGAACAGCCTGGCGAGGCAGGCGTCCGCCTCCGGCAGCTCGGGATCGGCCCCGCGCAGCGCGGCGTGTCCGATGATCACGCCGTCGTCTTCCGCGACCCACGCCCTGATCAGGCCATCGGGCGTGAGCCATTCCTCGGGGTCGGCCGGCCAGGCCAAGGGGTAGCCGTCCCGTTCGTGTACGGCACGCAGCGCGGCCACGCAACCGGCCAGGTCGCCGGGCCGCCTCGTCCGGATCACGGCGACGACCACCAGGTGGACTGCGTGATGGTGGTGAAGCCGAGCGAGTCGTAGAGCGGCTTGCCCGCCTTCGCCGACGTCAGGGTGACCGGCAGGTCCTTCAGCGGGCCGCCGAGCACCGCGTGCATGAGCGCCCGCCCGACGCCGAGCGAACGGAACTCGGGCAGCGTGGTCACCCAGTAGACCCCGCCCACCATACGGTCGGCAACCGTCAGGCACGCGCCGGCGGGCACGCCGTCCTTCTCCACGACGAACACCTCGACGCCGTCGTAGCCCAGCAGCGCCGCCGGGAACGCCTGCCGAGGGTGGTGCGGCTGGAAGCGAGCCAGCGGGAAGCCCTCGACCACGATCCGCTCGGCCGTCTCCAGCCGGTCTTCCCGCTCGACCCTCACGACGTCGAGCACTGGGGACGGCACCGCCTGCCCCGGCCTGCGGATCATGACAGGCAGCTGACGGGGCTCCAGCCCGATCGCGCTCATGTCGACGACGTCGTAGGAGTCCTCGACGAGCACCGGGCCGCGTGTCCAGCCCTTGGCCAGCTCGGTCAGTTCGGCCACGTCGTCGTCGCCGGGTGCGGGAGACTGCAGGACGATGCGCAACCCCGCCCGCTCGTCACCCCCGACGGCGACGAACCCGGGCCGCCGCACCACGTCGTGGCCGCGCACCTCGCCCAGCGCCGTCCACAGCGCCGCCGCGTTCGTGGTGGCCAGCCGAAGATCGGCCAGGTCGGTGATGGTCATGCGGAGGACCTTACAAGAGCGCGAAGGCGGAGAGACGAGCCGGCCTGTAGGCCGGGTTCTGTCCTTCGCGAACGAAGGGGCGACCATCCATCTAGGACCACCGTTGCCGGCGGCCTCAAGCGGTCTACCCGCGCGGCTCGGACGGGCAGTCCTCGAACGTCGCGCGCGGGACGCTCCTGCTGGAAACGTCCCTTCTTGACCTTGCTCCGGGTGGGGTTTACCTAGCCGCCCACGTCACCGTGGGCGCTGGTGGTCTCTTACACCACCCTTTCACCCTTACCTCCCGGTTGCCCGGAAGGCGGTCTGCTCTCTGTGGCACTGTCCCGCGGGTCACCCCGGGTCGGCGTTACCGACCACCCTGCCCTGTGGAGCCCGGACCTTCCTCGGCGAACCCCCGCCAGGAGGCTCGACGCGGCCGCCCGGCCGGCTCGTCTGCAGCGAGATTATCGCATCCCCAGCCACCTCCAACCCATCGGCAAGTGGGCCGGGATGTGCTGGAGCGGTCATCGTCTGAGGGGGACGGTGCCCACGGCCCGGTCGTGCCCGGTGAACCTCGCGGCATCGGGATCGGCCGGGCCGTGCCCGCCTCAGCGCGGGTGGGAGGTCGTCGAACGCCTCAGCGTAGGTGGGAGATGTCGTTGAACGCCTTCACCACGGCGGGGCCGTCGGCGTAGAAGTCGATCAGCGACAGGCACGCCAGGTCGAGGTGCATGCGGTAGAGGGCGTCGGGCGGCGCGAGCAGGGCGAGCCTGAGCAGCGTCTTGATCGGCGTGACGTGGGAGACGGCCAGCACGGTGCGGCCCTCGTAGCGCTCGACCAGCCGGTCTCTGGTCTGCTCGACCCGTCGCGCCACCTGCTCGAAGCTCTCGCCCCCTGGAGGGGCGACGGTGGGGTCGGCCAGCCAGGCGGCCAGTTCGTCCGGCCACTCGCGCTGGATCTCGGTGAACGTTCGGCCCTCCCACGCGCCGAAATCGGTCTCCCTGAGGCCTTCGTCCACCTCGACCTCGACGCCCACGAGCCGCGCCACCGCCTCGGCGGTCTGGCGGGCGCGCTTGAGCGGGGAGCTGACGATCACATCGATCCGGTACGGCGGCGCCGCCAGCCTGCGGGCCGCGGCCCCGGCCTGGGCCAGGCCGTTCGGGGTGAGTTCGGCGTCGCCGAGGCCGGAGAAACGGCGTTCGGCCGACAGCGGCGTCTCGCCGTGGCGCAGCAGGAGCAGCGAGGTGGCGACCCTGGTGGCGGGACCCCAGCCGGTGCCCTTGGCGGCCTGCCGGGTGACCAGCGAGGCGGTCGGCGCCGACAGGTCGAGCAGGTCGGTCTGCGCGCCCCCCTTCGGCGCGGGCGCCCCGCGCTCGCCCACCGAGGGCCCGGCTTCAGGTACGGCGCCGCGGCCGACCGATGGCCCCGCCTGCGGAGCGCTGCCGACCAACGGCCCTGCCGACGGTACGGCGCTGCCCCCCGCCTTCCAGACCAGCCCCTTGGCGGCGGCGTCCATCGCCTCGTTGGCCAAGCGGTCGGCGTGCTTGTTGCGCTCGCGGGGGATCCACGTCCACCCGGTGACCCGCAGCCGCCTGGCCAGGGCCTGCGCCTCGATCGCGAGCGGCCTGAGCCCCTCGTTCTTGACCTTCCAGCGGCCGGCCATCTGCTCGATGACGAGCTTGGAGTCCATGCGGACCTCGACCATGGCACCGTCGCCGCCGAGGTCGAGCACCGAGGTGAGCCCGGCGATCAGGCCGCGGTACTCGGCGACGTTGTTGGTGGCCACGCCGATCGCCTCAGCCGCCTCGGCGAGGACCTGGCGGTCGGCGGCGTCCATGACGACGGCCCCGTAACCGGCGGGGCCAGGGTTGCCTCTCGACCCGCCGTCGGCCTCGATGAGGTACGAGGTCGTGCTCATGACTGCTCCTTGATCTGCTGAAGGCCGGGGCGGGGGCGAAGGTCGGCCGTCTGACTCGGGAAGGCCCAAGCGGGGAGCCGGGCCTCAGCCGCCGGGCTCGGGAAGGCCGAGGCGGGGCCGAGGGCCGACCGCCGGGCTCACGAAGGCCGGTGGCCGAGGGTCAGATGCCGGACTCGGGGGTGCGTACGAGGATGCGGCGGCACTCCTCGCAGCGCAGCACCTCGTCGTGGGGCGCGGCCTTGATGCGGTTCATGTCGGCGATCGCGAGCGTCACCTTGCAGCCCATGCAGCGGCCGCCGTGGAGCATCGCGGCGCCCACGCCGTACTGGCCGCGCAGCTTCTCGTAGAGCGCGAGCAGGTCGGCGGGGATCTCGCCGGCCATGCCCGAGCGGCGGCCGTCGACGTCGGTGGCGTCCTTGTCGATCTCGGCGAGGGCGGTGTCGCGGCGGTCCTCGGCGGCGCCGCGGGTGGCGGCGATCTCGTCGCGCTTGGCGATCAGGTCGGCGGCCTTGGCGTCGGCGGCCTCACGCCGTTCCATGATCTCCAGCACGACCTCCTCCAGGTCGCCCTGGCGGCGGTGCAGCGAGGCGATCTCGGACTGCAGGCTGGACAGGTCCTTGGGCGAGGTGACCATGCCGGAGTCGAGGCGCTTCTGGTCGCGCTCGGCGCGGATGCGCACGGTGTCGACGTCGCTCTCCGCCTTGGTCTGCTCACGGGCCAGGTCGCTCGCCTCGGTCTCGGCGGCGATCACCTGGGTGGCCAGCTGGGCGTAGCGCTTCGACTGCTCGTCGATCTCGGCCAGCTCGGGCAGGGTGCGCCTGCGGTGCGCCAGGCGGTCGGCAGCGGAGTCGAGCTCGGCCAGGTCGAGCAGTCGCTTCTGGGCGGCAGGGGCTGCTTTCATGATCAATATCCTCTTGTCCAAGCATCGGTGACCGTGGCGGAGACGCGCGTCTCAACGTTAACGCCACTGGAGCTCAGGATGGACGCCGCGCTGTCGAGCCAGGGCCATTCGGTGGCCCAGTGGGCGGCGTCGACCAGGGCGGGGCCGCCGGTCTCGACGAACTCGCTGGCCGGGTGGTGGCGCAGGTCGGCGGTGAGGAAGACGTCGACGTCCGCGGCGCGTGCCGTACCGAGGAGGGAGTCTCCCGAGCCGCCGCTGACGGCCACCCGCCTGACGGGCCTGGACTGGTCGCCCGCGACGCGCAGGCCCCACGAGGTGGTGGGCAGCCCGGCGAGGGCCTGTTCGGCGAACTCGCCGAGCGTCATGGTGCGGGCCAGTTCGCCGATGCGGCCGAGCCCGCGCCAGGGGTCGTCGGGGAACGGCTGCAGCGACACCAGGTCGCCGACCAGGCCGACGGCGCGGGCCAGCGCGTCGGAGACGCCGGGGTTGGCGACGTCGGCGTTGGTGTGGGCGGTGTAGAGGGCGACGTCGTTGCGGATCAGGTCGTGGATCAGCCGCCCCTTGTAGGTGGTGGCGGCGACGCTGGTGGTGCCGCGCAGGTAGAGGGGGTGGTGCGTGACGATCAGGTCGGCGCCCCAGTCGAGCGCCTCCTCGGCGACGACGGGCACGGGGTCGACGGCGAACAGCACCCGCCGCACCGACTGGGCGGGGTCACCGCAGACCAGGCCGACGGCGTCCCAGGACTCGGCTCTTCCCGGCGGGTAGGCGGCCTCGAGCACGTTGATCACATCTGCCAGCGTCACCTGCGCAGACTATCGGTTCGGCTACCTCGACACGGGCACGAGCGCCGCCTAACGTAAGTGGATCCTGACATCTGTGGAGGGGCGCATGAGGGTCGCGATCATCGGTGCCGGGTTCGCCGGACTGTGCATGGCGATCGGGCTGGAACGCGCGGGGATCGGCTCCTACACGGTCTACGAGAAGGCGGGCGAGGTCGGCGGCACCTGGCGCGACAACAGCTATCCGGGAGCGGGCTGCGACATCCCCTCCCATCTGTACTCCTACTCCTTCGAGCGGTACGCCAGCTGGACGCGCCGCTATCCCGAGCAGCCGGAGATCCTCGCCTATCTCGACATGTGCGCCGACAAGTACGGCGTCCGGCCGAAGATCCGGTTCGGCGCCGAGATCGTCTCCGCCGCCTTCGACGGCCGCCGCTGGCAGGTCGCCACGGAAGAAGGGAGCGAGGAGTTCGACGTCGTGGTGTCGTGCGTCGGCCAACTGAACCGCCCCTCATACCCCGAAATTTCGGGAACTGAGAGCTTTGCGGGGGTCGCTTTCCACAGCGCCCGGTGGAACCACGAGCACGACCTGACCGGCCGCCGCGTGGCGGTCATCGGCACCGGGTCGTCGGCCGCGCAGTTCGTCCCCCGCATCCAGCCGCTGGTCGGCCACCTGGACCTCTTCCAGCGCACCCCCAACTGGGTGATCCCCAAGGCGGACGCCGCCTTCGGTCCCAGGACCACGCTGGCCTTCCGCCTGGTCCCCGGCCTCCATCGGCTGTACCGTGAGTGGATCTACCGGTACGCCGAGGGCACCCTCTACCCCGCCCTCGCCCACGGCTGGAGCGCCGATCTGCTGCGCAAACGGGCGCTCGGCCACCTCCACGCCCAGGTCGCCGATCCGACCCTGCGCGCCAAGCTCACCCCCGACTTCCCCGTCGGCTGCAAGAGGGTGGTCATCGACAGCTCGTACTATCCCGCCCTCACCAAGGCCAACGTGGACGTCGTGACCGACCCGATCACCAGGATCACCCCGAAGGGCGTGGAGACCACCGAGGGCGTGCGCGAGGCCGACACGATCATCTACGCCACGGGCTTCAGGTCCACCGAGTTCCTGCAGCCGATCGCCTTCACCGGAGTGGGCGGGGTCTCGCTGGCCGATCAGTGGAAGGACGGCGCCGCGGCCTACCTCGGCATCGCGGTGCCGAACTTCCCCAACCTGTTCCTGCTCTACGGCCCGAACACCAACCTCGGCCACAACTCCATCGTCTTCATGATCGAATGCCAGGTGCGGCACGTCATGGCGTGCCTGCCGTACCTGGAAAGGAACGGGCCGATGGAGGTCAGGCCCGAGGCCATGGCGGCCTGGCGCGGACGGCTGGCGGCGGCGATGGAGCGGATGGTCTGGACCGACGGCTGCCGCAGCTGGTACCAGAGCGCCGACGGGACGGTCACCACCAACTGGCCGGGGCCGAGCACCCTGTATCGCAGGCTGACCGCTCTCCCGCCCTTGTCCGCCTACCGGATAACGTCTTCGGCATGACGTCGCATGTGGTGGCTGACACGCACAACGATCTGCTCATGGCGGTCTCGGCGAGGCCGCCGGACCGGTGGGCGGAGTTCTTCCGCGCCCAATGGCTGCCGCAGCTGCGCGCCGGCAAGGTGAACCTGCAGGTGCTGCCGGTGTTCATCTCCTCGGAGTACCGTCCCGAAGGCGCGCTCAGGCAGACGCTGCGGATGATCGAGTGCGCGCACGTGATCGCCGAGGGCAACCCCGACGAGGTGGCGCTGTGCACCGACGCCGCGCAGATCGACGCCGCCATCGAGGCGGGCAGGATCGCGCTGGTGCTGGCGTTGGAGAGCATGCCGGGCCTCGACGCCAGCGTGGAGCTCATCCCGACGGTGCACCGGCTCGGCGTGCGGATCGCCTCGATCGCGCACTGGGGTCGCACCCCGCTGGCCGACGGCAGCGGCGAGGACGCCACGGGCAGCGGGCTCACCTCTCACGGCGTCGAGGCGCTGAAGGAGATGGAACGGCTCGGCATCCTGTTCGACGTCTCCCATCTGGGCGCCTCGGGCGTGGCGCACGTGCTCGAACTGGCTTCCAAGCCGGTCATGGCGACGCATTCGGCGGCGCGGGCGCTGCGCGACCACCACCGCAACCTCACCGACGAGCAGCTCAGGGGCGTGGCGGGCACCGGTGGCGTGATCTGCGTCAATTTCCTGGCCGCCTTCCTCACCGACAACGCCCGCGAGGCCACGCTCGACCACGTGCTGGACCACATCGAGCACGTGGCGGGTGTCGTGGGGATCGACCACGTGGGCCTCGGGCCCGACTTCATGGACGAGGTCAGGCGCGACCTCACTCCCCCGTGCTGCGAGAGCATCTCCTCCACCGGTCTCGACGTCGGCGCCTGCGTGCCGGGGCTCGAAGGGCCTAGCGGCCTGCCGCTGGTCACCGAGGGGCTGCTGGCCAGGGGGCTGCCGGAGGCGGACGTCCACAAGATCGTCGGCGGGAACGTGCACCGTTTGTTAGGAAAGGCGCTGGCGTGATCGACGACCTCGAGGAACTGGTCACCTGCGAGTCCTTCTCCAGCGACCTGGAGGCGGTGGCGCGCAGCGCGAAGGTGGTCGCCGCGATGGGCGCCCGCCACCTCGGCGCGCAGCCGGAGACGATCGTCGTCGACGGCGTCACGCACCTGCGGTGGAGCTTCGGCACGCCCAGGGTGCTGCTGCTCGGCCACCACGACACCGTGTGGCCGATGGGGACACTGGCCACCACCCATCCGTGGTCGGTCGTCGACGGCATCGCGCGCGGGCCCGGCATCTTCGACATGAAGGCGGGGCTGGTGCAGATGTTCCACGCGCTGGCCGGGCTCGGCTCGCTCGACGGCGTGTGCGTGCTGGTCACCGGCGACGAGGAGGTCGGCTCGCTCACCTCGCGCCCGCTCATCGAGGACTCCGCCCGCGGCCTGGCGGCCGCGTTCGTGCTGGAGGCCGCCGCCGAGGGCGGCGCGCTCAAGACCGCGCGCAAGGGCACCTCCGACTACACGGTCACGGTGTACGGCAAGGCCGCGCACGCCGGGCTCGAACCGTGGAACGGGGCCAACGCCGGGATCGAGCTCGCGCACCAGATCCTCACGATCGCCGGGATGGCCGCGCTCGTCGACGGCGGCGAGCCCGTCGCCGGGCGTGCCGGGCTTGTCAACGGCGGCGGGCCGGTGGCGGGCACGACGGTGACGCCGACCGTGCTGGCCGGGGGGACGACGGTGAACACGGTGCCTGCCCTGGCCCGGGTCGGGGTGGACGTGCGGGTGCCGACGCTGGCCGCCCAGGCCAGGGTGGACACGCTGATGCGGGCGCTGTCGCCGCAGGTGAAGGGCACGCGGCTGGAGGTGGACGGCGGGCCGAACCGGCCGCCGCTGGAGGCGGCGCTGTCGGCCGAGCTGTTCGCGCTGGCCTCGCGGCTGGCTGAGGAACTGGGCCTGGGGGCGCTGACGTCGGCGTCGGTGGGCGGGGCTTCGGACGGCAACTTCACGGCCGGGCTCGGCGTGCCGACGCTGGACGGGCTCGGCGGCGTCGGCGGTGGCGCGCACGCCGACCACGAGCACGTGGTGGTGGCGGAGATGCCGGAACGGGCGCGCCTGCTGCGCTCGCTGGTGTCCGCGGTCCTGACCTCCTGACCTCCCGACCCCGGCCCGCCGGTTGGTCGCGGGTCGCGGGCCGGGGTCACGGACCCTGGCCGTGCGGGCTCGGATAGATTTTCGAGGGTGACGAAGGCCCAGGTGGTGGTGCGCGAGCTGCACCGGATCGACGAGTTCGCCGAGGTGTTCAGGCTCTTCGACGAGATCTGGCGCCCCGACCCGGCCAACCCCCCTGTCACCGTCGAGCTCATGCGGGTCTTCTCCCACACCGGGGGGTACGTCGCGGGAGCCTACGAGGGCGAGCGGCTGGTCGGCGCGTCCGTGGGCCTGCTGGCGGCGGGCAACGCCCTGCACTCCCACGTCACCGGCGCCGAGCCCGGCAGGGGCATCGGCCACGCGCTCAAACGCCACCAGCGCGCCTGGTGCGCCGAACGCGGCATCGACCACATCACCTGGACCTTCGACCCGCTCGTGCGCCGCAACGCCCACTTCAACCTCGCCAAGCTGGGCGCACGCCCGGTCGAGTACGTCGAGAACTTCTACGGCGCGATGGCCGACGCGATCAACGAGGGCGACGAGTCCGACCGCCTGGTGGTCGAGTGGCCGGTGAAAGAGCAGGAGGCGCCGCACGTGCCGTACGAGGGCGTGGTGGCGCTGGAGGAGGAGGACGGCCTTCCGGTCAGGGGGCAGGTGAAGGGCCCGGTGGCGCTGGTCGGCACGCCCGCCGACATCGAGGCGCTGCGCCGGCGGGACCCGTCGGCGGCCATGGCGTGGCGGCTGGCCATGCGCGAGGTGCTGGGCGGCCTGATGGCGGACGGCGGGCGCGTGACGACTTTTACCGAAAAAGGTGAGTATGTTGTCTTGATCGGGTAGGGGGCAGCTGTGTTCACCCCTACAGTGCCACAGCGCGTGCTACCACCGGTCACCGTCAGGGATCTGCCCGACCCGCCCGTTTCGAGGTGGCGGCTCATCGGGCCTGGGCTCGTCGGTGCGGGGGTGGGGCTCGCTTCGGGCGAGTTCATCCTTTGGCCCTACATCGCCTCCCAGGTCGGCTTGATCTTCATCTGGGGCGCCCTGATCGGCATCATCACGCAGTGGTTCCTCAACATGGAGATCGAGCGGTACACGCTGGCCACCGGCGAGACCGCGCTGACCGGCTTCAGCCGGTTCTGGAAGCACTGGGGCGCAGTGTTCGTCGCCATGACCCTGCTGTCGAACCTGTGGCCCGGCTGGGTGACGACCTCCGCGACGATGGTCACCTATCTGACGGGCGGCAACGTCCGCTTCATCGCGATCGGCATGCTCCTGGTGATCGCGCTCGCCCTGACGCTCGCGCCGGTCATCTACATCGCGCTGGAGCGGGTGATCTTCGTCAAGATCGCGCTCGTGCTCACGCTGATCGTGGTGGCCGTGCTGTTCGCGATCAACGCGGACGCGTGGGTGGCGCTGGGCAGGGGCCTCACGGTGGACGCCAGCCTGCCGGTTCCGCCGCTGCAGTTCGCGCTGCTGATGGGCGCCATCGCCTACGCGGGCGCGGGCGGCGGGCAGAACCTGTGCCAGAGCAACTGGATCCGCGACAAGGGCCTGGGCATGGGCCACTACGTGCCGCGCCTGGTCAGCCCGGTCACCGGCCACGAGGAGGCGGCCCCGGTGACCGGCTTCCAGTTCGCTCCCACGAAGGAGAACCTGGCCAGGTGGAAGGCCTGGTGGCGCTTCGCGAACGTGGAGCAGGCCTCGACGTTCGCGCTCGTGTCGTTCGTGACGATCGCGCTGATGTCGATGCTGGCCTACTCCACGGTCTTCGGCAAGGAGGGGCTGGCCAACAGCATCGACTTCCTCAGGGTCGAGGGCGAGACGCTGCAGGCCACGGTCGGGCCGTGGTTCGGCGTGCTGTTCTGGGTGATCGGCGCGCTGTCGCTGTTCGCCTCGGCGATGGGCATCGTCGACTACACCAGCAGGCTCGCCTCCGACATCCTCAAGACGGTCTACCTGCGCGACAAGCCCATCTCAGTCAACAGGGTCTACTTCATCGTCGTCTGGGCAATGGTTCTGGTCGGGATCGCGATCCTGCTGGCCGGCTTCGACCAGCCGCTGATCCTGCTGGTGCTGTCGGCCTCCTTCGCCGCGGTGATGATGTTCGTCTACTCGATCCTGCTGATCGTGCTCAACCGGCGGGCGCTGCCCGGGCCGATCAAGGTGCGCAACTACCGGCTGGCCGCCCTCATCTGGTCGATCGCCTTCTTCGGCTCGCTGACCGTGCTGACGGTCATCCAGCAGGCCCAGAAACTCTTCGGCTGAACGGAGTTGACCTCAAGGAAACTTGAGGTTCGAGACTGTCGGGCATGAGAATCATTGAGGTCACCCGGTTCGGCGGTCCCGAGGTGCTGCGGGCGCGCGAGGTCGACGACCTGGTCGCGGGGCCTGGGCAGGTTGTGGTGGGGGTGTCGGCCGCCGACGTCCTCGCGGTGGAGGCGCAGTTGCGCGCGGGCTGGGGCACGGAGTGGTTCGGCACGCGGCCGCCGTTCGTGCCCGGCACCGGTGTGGCGGGGCACGTGCTGTCGGTCGGCGAGGGGGTGGATCCCTCGTGGCTGGGCCGCAGGGTCGCCGCGATGGTGAGCGGCGGCTACGCCGAGCAGGCGGTGGCCGAGGTGGACGCGCTGGTGCCGGTGCCCGACGGGCTGGCGCTGCCCGAGGCCGCGGCGCTGCTGCAGGTGGGTCCCGCCGCGCTCAGCCTGATCGACGCGGCCGAGCTGCGGCCGGGCGCCAGGGTGCTGGTCACCGGTGCGGGCGGCGGGCTCGGCCTGGTGCTGGTGGAGCTGGCCGCCGCGGCGGGCGCCGAGGTCACGGCCCTGGCCTCCGGTACGGCCAAGCGCCGCCGAGCCGAACTCCTCGGCGCCGAACACACCAAGGGAGCGGGGCGTGGCCGGTTCGACGTGGTCTTCGACGGTGTCGGCGGCGAGCAGGGGGCGCGGGCGTTCGAGCTGACCGAGCGGGGCGGCAGGTTCTTCGCCTACGGCGTCGCGGCGGGCGGGCCCGCCGTCGTCGACGTGGCCGAGGCCGAACGTCGCGGCATCACCGTCAGCGGCATGGAGCAGGTCCAGTTCACGCCCGAGCGGTTCACGCGGCTGGCGGGGCGGGCCTTCGCCGCGGGGATCACACCGACGATCGGGCTGGCCGTACCCCTGGACAGGGCGGCGGAGGCGCACGCCGCGATCGAGGGGCGGACGCTGGTCGGCAAGGCGGTCCTGCTGGCCACCTCGCGCGCCGTCCGCTACCGCGAGTACGGCGCAGCCGACGTGCTCACTCTCGACGAGGTGCCGATCCCGGCACCCGGCCTGGGCCAGGTGCGGGTCGCGGTGAAGGCGGCCGGGGTGAACGCCCTCGACTGGAAGTTCCGCAGGGGCTACATGGTCGTCCCGCTGGACGGGCCCGCGGGCACCGGGATCGAGGTGTCCGGCACGATCGACGCGCTCGGCGAGGGCGTCGACGGCTGGCGGGTGGGGCAGCCGGTGTTCGGCAGGGTGCCGACCGGCGGCCTGGCCGACCACGTGCTCGCCGACCCCGCCGAGCTGCTGGCCAAACCGGAGCACCTCGGCTACGAGGAGGCCGCGGCGCTGCCGGTGGCGGCGGAGACCGCCGCGAGGACGCTGGCCGAGCTGGGCGTCAAGGAGGGCGAGCGGCTGCTGATCCACGCGGTGGCGGGCGGCGTCGGCCTGGTCGCCGCCCAGCTGGCCCGTGCCAGGGGCGTCGAGGTCGTCGGCACCGCCAGCGAGGTCCATCATGCGTTCCTGCGCGATCTCGGCGTCACCCCCGTCACCTACGGCGACGGCTGGGCGGACCGAGTCGGCCAGGTAGTCGGCGCGGTGGACGCGGTGCTGGACGCGTCGGGCAGGGACGTGCTGGCCGACTCGGTGCGGCTGACCGGCGATCCGGACAGGGTGGTCACGATCGCCGACCCGGCGGCGGGCCGGTTCGGGGTGCGGTTCTCCCGGGGCGGCACCGATCCGGCGCCGATCAGGGAGGTGGTGGAGTCGGGCGGCGTGCGCATGCCGATCGCTCGCCTCTTCCCGCTGGAGAGCGCGGCCGACGCCCACCGGCTGAGCGAGGAGGGCCATCTCCTCGGCAAGATCGTGGTAATCACGGAACCAACCGTTCCTCGTTAGGCGGCACACTGGGTTCATGCTGGAAACCTCGGCCCGTCTGCTCAAGCTGCTCTCCCTGCTCCAGGCGCACAGGGAGTGGCCGGGCCCCGAGCTGGCCGACCGCCTGGGCGTGACGACCCGCACGGTGCGCAACGACGTGGAGCGCCTGCGCACGCTCGGCTACCCGGTGCACGCCACGCCGGGCGTGGCGGGCGGCTACCGGCTCGGGGCGGGCGCCGCCCTGCCTCCGCTGCTGCTCGACGACGAGGAGGCGGTGGCGGTCGCGGTCGGCCTGGGCAGGGCGGCGGGCGGCGGCGTGGCGGGCATCGAGGAGAGCTCGGTGCGGGCGCTGGCCAAACTGGAGCAGGTGCTGCCGGCCAAGCTGCGGCGCAGGGTCAGCGCGCTCAACGCCTACACCGTCCAGATCCCCGGCGCGGCGCCGTCGGTGCGGCCCGAACTGCTGACCACGATCGCCAACGCCGCGCGCGACCACGAGCGGCTGCGCTTCGACTACACGGGGCATGACGGCGCCGCCGGCAGGCGCGAGGCCGAGCCGTACCGGCTGGTGCACCGGCGCGGCCGGTGGTACCTGGTGGCGTGGGACGTCGAGCGGCGTGACTGGCGGACGTTCAGGGTCGACAGGATCTCCGTCCGCACCCCGAACGGGGCCCGCTTCACCCCGCGCGAGCTGCCCTTCGACGTGGCCGAGCACGTCGAGCGCGGCGTCACCACCGCGATGTGGCGCTACCGGGCCAAGGTGCTGGTGCACGCGCCGGCCGAGCGGATGGCGGCCATGCAGACCGGGATGGACTTCGACCCGGTCGATGAGCACACCTCGATCGCGCACGCAGGTGGCGACGACCTGACCGCCATCGCGGTGTGGATCGGCCTGCTCGGCGTCGACTTCGAGGTGATCGAGCCGCCGGAGCTGGCAGAGACGGTACGCGGGCTGGCCGAGCGCTACCGCAGGGCGGTCAGCGAGCGGTAAGCGGGCGGTCAGCGCCGCCGCGCAGGCTCGGAGCATGACAAGCATCCAGATCGCAGGCGGCGAGAACGACTTCCAGCTCGTCAGGCACCTCACCGTGCGCGGCGACCAGTTCGAGATCGGCAAGGCGCTGGCGCGGGAGGCGCGCACCCGTTCCGGCTGGGCGCCGCGGCCCGGCGACCAGACCGTGAACAGGGCGCGCATGGCCTGGTTCGAGCGCTTCTGGCCGCAGCACCACGAACGGCTGGACGGCGTGGCGGCGGCCTTCGACCTCGACCCCGACCGTGACGACCTCGTCCTGGACGGACTCAACGCCCTGCCGGCGGGGTCGGGTTGCTCGGCGCTGTGGTGCCCGCCCTCGGCCGCGACCGACGGCCACGGCAGGATCGCCCGCAACTACGACTTCTTCACCCTCACCACCAGCGAGATCATGATGGGGCAGGCCGCGGTGCCGGGCGAGCTGCCCATGGCCTCGCGCCCCTACGTCATCACCACGGTCCCTGACGAGGGCCTGGCCTCGACCGTCATCACCATGAACGAGCTCGACGGCTGCATGGACGGCGTCAACGAGGCGGGCCTGGCGGTGGTGCTGCTGATCGCGGACGTGCGCAACGCCGCGCCGCCCGAGTCGTTCGACCTGCGGGTCGGCCTCAGCTCGGTGCAGCTTCCCAGGTTCGTGCTCGACACGTGCGAGAACGTCGAGCAGGCCAAGCGGGCGCTGCTGATGGCCAAGCACTACGACCACGGGATGCCGCTGCACTACCTGATCGCCGACGCCTCGGGCCAGGCGTTCGTGTGGGAGAGCGAGCGCATCATCGACGCCGGTGACGCGCCCCAGTGCGTGACCAACCACCCGTTGCACCGCCACCCCGACCCGATGCTGCTGCCCGCCGACGACGAGAGCACGATGGACACCTTCGGCAGGCTCCGCACGCTGCACGAGCGGAGCAAGGAGGCGCCGCTGTCGGCTGAAGGCCTGGCCGGCGCGCTGCGCGAGGTCGCCGCGGGCGCCGACAAGGAGTGGCGCACCACGTGGACGAGCGTGCTCGACACCCACGACAGGACGCTGACCGCCCGCTTCTACCTCGGCGACACCCCGGAGGGCGGCACCCGGTTCACCGGCGAGGTGCGCTTCGCCACCAGGCCCGACTCGTAGGCGATGACGACGAGCTGGGCGCGGTCCCGCGCGCCCAGCTTGACCATCGCCCTGCTGACGTGGGTCTTGGCGGTGAACGGGCTGATCACCATGTGCTCGGCGATCTCGTCGTTGGACAGGCCCCGCCCCACCAGCGCCAGCACCTCCTGCTCGCGCCTGGTGAGCGGGCCGAGGTCGGTCACCTGGCCGGCGGGCACGCGCAGGACGAACTCGTCCATCAGCCTGCGCGTGATCGTCGGCGACAGCAGCGCGTCGCCCCTGGCCGCGACCCTGATCCCGGACAGCAGGTCGGCCGGCTCGGTGTCCTTCAGCAGGAAACCGGCCGCGCCCGCGCGCAGCGCGTCGAGCACGTACTCGTCGACGCCGTAGTTCGTCAGCATCACCACGTGCACGCCGCTCAACCGCTCGTCGGAGGCGATGCGTCTGGTGGCCTCGATGCCGTCCATGCCCGGCATCTGGATGTCGACGAGCGCGACGTGCGGCTGGTGCCGTACGGCGAGCTCGACGGCCTGGCGGCCGTCGGCCGCCTCACCGACCACCTCCAGGTCGTCTTCCGCCTCCAGCAGCGCCCGGAAACCCGCTCTGATCAGCGCCTGGTCATCGGCGAGCAGCACCTTGATCATGACTGTGCCGCCGGGAGCTGGGCCCTGACGGTGAAGCCGCCCTCGGGCCTGGGCTCGGCGCGCAGGTCGCCGCCGAGCGCGGTGACGCGCTCGCGCATCCCCTTCAGCCCGATGCCCGGCTGATGCTTCTGGTCGGGTACGGCGGCGCCGTCGTCGTCGATCTGCACGACCACCTCGTCTGGCAGGTATCCGATGCGGACGCAGGCCGAGGCGGGCCCCGCGTGCCTGGTGATGTTCGTCAGCGCCTCCTGGACGATGCGGTAGGCGGCCCTGTCGACCTCAGTGGGCAGGGGCCGCGGCGAGCCGCTCACCTCGACCTCGGCGGGTAACCCCGCCGCGCGCGTCCGGTCGACCAGTTCGGGGATCTGGCCGAGCCCGCTGCCCTCCTCCGAGCGCAGCACCTCCAGCGTGGCGCGCAGCTCGCGCATCGCGTCGGCGCTGGCCTCCTGGATGGCGGTCAGCGAAGGGGGCACCTCCTCGCCGCGCTTGCGGGCCAGGTGCGCGGCCACTCCGGCCTGCACCTTGATGATCGAGATGCTGTGGGTGAGCGAGTCGTGCAGCTCGCGGGCGATGCGCAGCCGCTCCTCCCCGGCGCGGCGCAGCGCGGTCTCCTCGCGGGTGCGCTCCGCCTCGGCCGCGCGCTGCTCGACCTGCTCCAGGTAGTGGCTCCAGGCGCGCTGGGCCTCGCCGATCACCGCCGCGGCCACCAGCCAGCCGACGAGCAGCACCTTGCTCTCGATCGCCGACCTGGCCGACAGCGCGGGCGTCGCGTCCTGCCCGAAGGCGAACATGCCGGCGACGAAGACCAGGATGCCCGCGAGGGCGGCGGGGTGCCTGCCCTGCCTGACCGTGGTGTAGACGGCGATGAGCACGGGGAAGACCGCCACCGCTCCGGGGTGGGCGCGCGCGCTGTAGGCGAGCATGCACGCGACGGTGACCGCCAGCACGGCGATCGGGTGCCGCCGTCTGAGCGCGAGCACGAGCGTGCCGCCCAGCACCAGCCCGTAGTCGAGCGGCGTCAGGCCGGGCGAGAGCAGCACCTCGCCACCCACCAGCGCCGCCGCGACCACCACCGCGAGCACCACATCCCGATCGAGCCTCATACCGGCACGATAGAGGGAGATCTCCGGCCGGGCATCGTACCCAGGGAGTACTTCGCGGCGGGCGATCAGCCGAGGGCTGCCAGATACTCCTGCCGCACCTTGGAGCGCGACAGCTTCCCCGTCGGCGTGCGCGGCAGCTCCGCGCGGAACTCGATGACCTTCGGGTGCTTGAACCTGGCGATGCGCGGCTCCAGGTGGTCCAGCAGCTCCTGCGCCGTGACCTGCGCGTGCGGCTGCACCAGCGCCACCACGTTGTGCCCCCACTCCTCGTCAGGCACGCCGATGACCACGGCGTCGGCGACCGCCGGGTGTTCGAGCAGGGCGGCCTCGATCTCGGCGGGGTAGATGTTGACCCCGCCCGAGACGATCAGGTCGGTGCGCCTGTCGCACAGGAACAGGTAGCCGTCCTCGTCGAGGTAGCCGATGTCGCCGGGGGTGTACCACTCGCCGCGCATGCTGGAGGCGGTCTTGGCGGGGTCCTTGCGGTACTCGAAGCTCCCGAGGCCCGACTTGACGTAGATCAGGCCCGGCTCGCCAGGCGGCAGCTCCGCGCCCTGCTCGTCGAGGATCTTCGCCTCGAAGGTCGGGGCGGGCCTGCCGACCGTGCCGGGCCTGGCCAGCCACTCGTGCGGCTTGACCGAGAAGGCGATGGTCGACTCGGTCGAGCCGTAGTACTCGTAGAGCACCGGGCCCCACCAGTCCATGATCGCCTTCTTGACGGCGACGGGGCAGGCGGCGGCGGTGTGGATCACCTGCCGCAGGGAGGACAGGTCGTGGCGCTTCCTGACCTCCTCCGGCAGCAGCAGCATCCGGTGGAACATCGTGGGCACCATCATCGCGTTGGTGACCCGGTGCCTGTCGATCAGCTCCAGGACCGGCTCTGGCTCGAAGCGCGGCGCGATGACCAGCGTGTGCCCGAGGTGCAGCGCGAACTGCGTGTGCGCGCACGGCGCGGAGTGGTACATCGGCGAGGTGACCAGGTGCACGCCCTCGCCCGCCTGGAGGTCGACGACCTCGCCGAGGAACCACGTGTACAGCGGCACGATGGCCTCGGGCTCGGCTCCTGGCAGCGGGCGCTGCACGCCCTTGGGGAAGCCCGTGGTGCCCGAGGTGTACCACATGACCGCGCCGGCGGTGCGGTCCTCGGGGTCGGTGGACGGCCGGCGTTCGGCCAGGGCGGCCACGTCCTCGGCACTCGTGACGACGACCTTCGCGTCGCAGTCGCCGACGATGTAGTCGATCTCGGCCTGGGTCAGGTGCCAGTTGATCGGCACGTAGTAGAGGCCGACCTGCCCGGTGGCCATGAGCATGACGACCTGCTCGACACCGTTGCGCAGCACACCGGCCACCACGTCGCCGGTGCCGAGCCCTCTGGCGCGCAGCCCGTGGGAGACCTGGTTGACGCGGGCGAGCAGCTCGCCGTAGGTGGTCCGCGGCTCCACCACGGCCAGGCGCTCCGGGTCGGACTTGGCTATCTCGTAGAACCCGTTCATCACAGCTCCAGCAGGTCGGCCAGCCGCTCTCGGTGCGTGCGGGGCGGGCCGAGCAGGACCTCGTCGGTCTTGGCCCGCTTGTAGTAGAGGTGCGCGTCGTGCTCCCAGGTGAAACCGATGCCGCCGTGCAGGAGCAGGTGGTCGCGGGCCACCTCGAAGCAGGCCCTGCCGACGTAGGCCTGGGCGAGCGCGGCGGCCTGCGGCAGCTCGCCCGGTGACTCGTCGGCGGCCCACGCGGCGTAGCGGACGATGGACTCGGCCTGTTCGAGCTTGGCGTGCATGTCGGCGAGCTTGTGCTTGACGCCCTGGTAGGAGCCGACGTACCGGCCGAAGGCGACGCGGATCTTGGCGTAGGCGACGATGGCGTCGAGGCAGGCCCGCATGACGCCGAGCTGCTCGGCGGCCAGGGCGACGGAGAAGAGGGTCCAGGCCCTCTCCAGGGCGGCGCCGTCGGGCGGCGAGCCGAGCATCCTTGCTCTGGCGCCCGTGAGCACGACCTCGGCCATGCTCCTGGTCTGGTCGAGCGCGGCCAGCGGGCGGCGGGTGACGCCCTGACCGGTCAGGTCGACGGCGACCAGGGCGAGGCCGTCGTCGCGGGTGACGGGCGCGAGCAGCATGTCGGCCTCGGCCGCGCCGAGCACCTGCGCCAGCCTGCCCTCCACCAGCGTCTCGCCGTCGCGTGAGGAGGCGACCAGGTCGCCGCCGCCCGGCAGCGGCGCGACGGTGGCCGTGAGGCGCCCCTCCGCGACGGCGGTGAGCAGCTCCTTGTCGGGCAGCCGGGTCAGCGCGATCGTGGCCAGCGTGTTGGCGAGGAAGGGGCCGGGCAGCAGGGCGGCACCCGTCTCCTCCAGCACGACCGCGAGCTCGGTCATGCCCGCGCCGGCCCCGCCGTACTCCTCGGGGACGATCAGGCCGGACAGGCCGAGCTCCCCGTTGAGCCGGGCGTAGACGGCGGGCGCGTGGCCCTCGCGCGGCGAGACGGTCTGCAGGAAGGACCTGACGGTGGCCCGCAGCTCCTGCTGCTCCTGGCCGAGTACGAGCTTCACCCCTGCGTCCCCACTTTCAGGTCCTTGAACGGCACGGTCTTGTCCACGCGCGGCTCGGGCGGCAGGCCGAGCACGCGTTCGCCGACGATGTTGCGCATGATCTCGTTCGTGCCGCCGCCCAGCGCCATGGCGGGGGCCAGGCAGAGGGCGTGGGAGAGCCGCTCGTCCACCACGGCGGCGGGGCCGACCAGCGAGGTGGCCAGGTCGGCCTGGAAGAGCGTCAGCTCGGCCAGCAGCAGCTTGGCCGCGCTCCCCCGGGCGCCGGGGAAGATGCCCGCCTTCGTCTCCTGGGCCAGGCGCTGGTTGAACAGCGAGAGCGCGCGGGTGCGGATGTGCAGCTCGACGAGCTGGTCGCGGACGTAGGGGTCGCTGGTGTCCACGGCCTGGCGCAGCTCGGCCAGCCAGTCGACGCCGCCGCCCATGCCGACGCCCGCGGAGATCGACAGCCGCTCGTGCAGCAGCGTCGTCACCGCCACGCTCCAGCCGTCGTCGACCTCTCCGACCCGGTGGGCGTCGGGGATCGTCACGTCGTCGAAGAAGACCTCGTTGAAGTGGGCGCGGCCGGTCATGTCCTTGAGCGGCCGCACGGTGACGCCCGGGTGGTGCATGTCGACCACGAACATCGTCAGGCCCTTGTGCTTGGGCACCTCGACGTCGGTCCTGGTCAGCAGCAGGCCCCAGTCGGCGAGCTGGGCGACGGAGGTCCATACCTTCTGGCCGTTGACGACCCAGCTGTCACCGTCGCGTACGGCACGCGTCTGCAGGGCGGCCACGTCGCTGCCCGCGCCTGGCTCGGAGAACAGCTGGCACCAGACCTCCTCGCCGCGCAGCAGGGGCCTGATGAAGCGCTCCCGCTGGGCGTCGCTGCCCTTGTCGAGGAGCGTGGGCCCGCACATGCCCAGGCCGATGGAGAAGATGTAGGTGGGCAGCGTGTAGGCGGCGGCCTCGGCGGCGAAGGCGCGCTCCTCGGCCTGGGTGAGGCCCTGCCCTCCCCACCGCTTCGGCCAGGTGATGCCCGAGTATCCGGCGTCGTGGAGCCTGGCCATGAACTCTCTGGCGTCGATCTCTTCGGTGGCGTCGGTGCGGCGGGCGTTCTCGGCCAGCCAGCTCCTGGCGGCGCTCCGATACTCGTCAAGGTTCACATCGTCTCCTCGGTATCAGTGCTCACTTACTCTAATCAGCCCACCTCCCCTCGCCTAGTGCAGAGATTTGTCCGGATTTGTCAATGAATCTCCGTTAATTAGAGTCCAGGGCACCTAGTGTGATCATCTGATTACCGGGGGGAGAGGTGTGATCGCACGGTACGCGGGGTCGGTCCGCGCACGACTGACGCTGATAGCGACAGTCGGCGTGGCCGCACTGTGTATCGCGGTCAACGGCCTCGTCCTGCTCGGCGTCCACGGGGCCGCGGTGAACTACCGGACCCAGGAGGTGGTCAGCGCCGCCCTGCGCGTGGTGCACCTGATCAAGCGGGGCGACCTGCCCGCCGTCGTCGTCTCGGCGGCCGAGGGTGTCCAGGTGCTCAACACCGACAGCGAGGTGGTGGCCTCCACGGCCAACCTCAGGGGCTACCCGCGACTGCTGACGTTCACCCCCGACCAGGACAACGCCAGCCGTACGCAGGAGGTGTGCGGGCTGGAGGGCTTCGACAGCCCGTGCCAGATCGTCGCCGTCTTCCGGGTCTACGAGGAGGAGGGCGACTGGATGGTGTACGCCTTCGGCGGCACCGTCCCCTGGTACGTCCACCCGTGGGTGCTGGCCTTCCTGATCGGGATCTCGCTCGCGCTGATCGCGCTGACCTGGTTCGGCACCTCCCGTACGGTGGAACGGACGCTCGCGCCCGTCGAGGCGATCAGGCAGAAGCTCGACGAGATCACCGCCACCGACCTCGGCCAGCGGGTCCCTGTGCCGCCCAACCCCGACGAGCTGCACGCCCTGGCCAGGACCGCCAACAGGACGCTCGACCGACTGGAGGCGGCGGTGGAGCAGCAGCGCAAGTTCGCCTCAGACGCCTCACACGACCTGCGCAGCCCCATCACCGCCATGCGGACCCAGGTCGAGGAGGCGCTGCTGCATCCCGAGGAGGCCGAATGGGAGCAGACCGCGCACGCGCTGCTGGCCAGTCTCGACCGGCTGCAGGCGATCGTGACCGACCTGCTCACGCTGGCCAGGCTGGACGCGCACGAGCCGCAGGCGTGCGTGCCGGTGGACCTGGCGCAACTGGTGACCGCCGAGCTGGAAGGGCGGCCGCGCGGCAAGGAGGTCAAGCTCGACCTGCGCCCCGACGTGGCCGTGGACGGCGACAGGGTCAGCCTCGCGCGGCTGCTGACCAACCTGCTGGACAACGCCGAACGCCACGCCGAGAGCGCCCTCGCCGTCTCGTGCTACAACGAGGGCTCCGACGCGGTGCTCGAGGTGCTGGACGACGGCGCGGGCATCGCGCCCGAACAGCGGGAGTTCGTCTTCCGCCGGTTCACCAGGCTCGACGCCTCCCGCAACCGCGACGCGGGCGGCACCGGCCTCGGCCTGGCAATCGCCCGCGAGATCGCCGAGGCCCACGCGGGCACGCTGGGGCTGGCCGACTCCCCGGCGGGGGCACGCTTCGTGCTCCGGCTGCCGTCGAAGGGGGGCTGACATGCTCACCACGTGGTCGGTACGGAGCAGGCTGACGCTCATCACCGCGGTCACCGCCCTGGCGGGATGCCTGGCCGCCGCGGTGGTGATCACCCTGCTCGTCCAGGCGGTCCTGCGGGAGTACACGGCCGGGCAGGCCGTGGCGACCAGCCGCAGGGTCGCTCTCAGCGTGGAGTCCTCCGCGCCCGGCGCCCTCAAGCCGCTGCCCCTGTCGGAGGAGGTCGACCTGATCCAGGTGGCCGACGAGCGCGGTCAGGTGCGCCAGGCCAGCGCCCGGCTGCTGGGCAAGCCGCTGCTGGTCGACCTGAGCGCCGGGCAGGACGAGGGAAGGCTCAGGACCACGGTGTGCACCACCCAGGTGCCGGGCGAGCACTGCCTGATCGCCGTGGCCCACCGCGCCAAGGTGGCGGGCGGCTACTGGATGGTCTACGCCTACGCCCCCGTCGTCCCCTGGTACATCCATCCCCTCTATCCGCTGATGACCGGGCTGGTGATCCTGCTGCTGACCGGGGTGGCCACCATGGGCGCGTGGTTCACCGTGCGCAGGGCGCTGGCTCCGGTGGCGTCCATCAAGGACGAGCTGGCCGAGATCACCGCCACCGATCTGGGGCGCAGGGTTCCGCCCTCGCGCCACGACGACGAGATCTCCGACCTGGCCGAGACCGTCAACCAGACGCTCGACCGGCTGGAGGCGGCGGTGGAGCAGCAGCGCAGGTTCGCCTCCGACGCCTCACACGACCTGCGCAGCCCCATCACCGCCATGCGAGCCCAGGTCGAGGAGGCGCTGCTGCACCCGGAGGACACCGACTGGACTCACACCAGCAAGGCGCTGCTGTCCAGCCTCGACCGGCTGCAGGCGATCGTCACCGACCTGCTCACCCTCACGCGACTCGACGCGGGAGCGCCGGGCGCCAAGGAGCCGGTGGATCTGGGCGCGCTGGTGGGCGAGGAGCTGAACCGCCGGCCGGCGCGCAAGGCGATCGTCCGCTCCCTGGAGCGCGACGTCGTGGTGACGGGCGACCGGCTGCGGCTGGTCAGGCTGCTCGCCAACCTGCTGGACAACGCCGAACGGCACGCGGAGTCGACCATCGAGGTCTCGGTCTACGACAACGGCTTCGAGGCGGTGCTCGAGGTGCTGGACGACGGCGCCGGCATCGCGTCCGACCAGCGCGAGATCGTCTTCCGCCGGTTCACCAGGCTCGACGCCGCCCGCAACCGCGACGCGGGCGGCACCGGGCTCGGCCTGCCGATCGCCAGGGAGATCGCCAACGCCCACGGCGGCGTGCTCAAGATCGTCGACTCCGACTCGGGTGCCCGCTTTGTCCTGCATCTTCCCCTACGCAACAGTTACCACGGGTAATACAGTTTCCCCCTGTGACACGTGGTTTCAGCCGATTGCGGCGAGAAGACTTACTCAAGACCGCCTGTGAGGTCATCGCGGCACAGGGGTTCGGGCACGCCAGGACGCTCGACATCGCGCGGGCGGCCGGCGTCAGCCAGGCGTTGCTCTTCTACCACTTCGAGACCAAGGACCAGTTGTTCGCCCAGGCCTTCGCCTACGCGGCCAGACGCGACCTGGACGCTCTGGCCGCGTTGGAGCGCTCCGGCGGCACCGCGATCGAGCGGTTGCGCGCGCTGCTCAAGCTCTACTCCCCCACCGGCTCGGGCAAGATGTGGCGCGTCTGGGTGGACGCGTGGGCCGAGTCGATGCGCAGCGCCGATCTGGAGGAGACCTCGCGGCGGCTGGACCTGCGCTGGAAGGAGTCCTTCCAGGCGATCGTGGAGGAGGGCGTGGCCTCGGGCGCGTTCGTCTGCGCCGATCCCGAGGCCGCCACCTGGCGGATCATCTCGCTGGTGGACGGGCTGGCCGTCCAGGTGACCGTGCACCGCAAGCTGCTGTCGCGCTACCGGCTGGCCGAACTCGTGCGTACGGCCGCGGCCGCCGAGCTGGGCATCGCGGCGGAGGACCTTTCGTAGTTATTGGATTCTCCGTACAATTGCGGGCATGACAGCTGCACCGGGCGCAACCGCCGCCAGGGAACGCGACGAGTCGGTCGCGGAGAAGCGCGCATACGAGGCAGTCATCGAGCGCCTGTCGAAGGCGTCGGTCGACAAGCACTGGGAGCCGTACGTCGACATCCCGTGGGACGACCCCGACTTCCTCATCGACCCCGCCGATCCCCGGTGGGAACTGCCGCCGGTCGACAAGCTCGGCCGGCATCCCTGGTATCGCAGCCGCTCGCCGGGGACCAGGGCGCGGATCGGGCTGTGGCGGGTGGCGACGGCCATGAAGATCGGCCTGCAGTTCGAGAACCTGCTCAAGCGCGGGCTGCTCAACTACGCCTACCGCCTGCCCAACGGCTCCCCCGAGTTCCGCTACGTCTACCACGAGACCATCGAAGAGGGACATCACGGGATGATGTTCCAGGAGTTCGTCAACCGTACGAAGCTCCCGATCCGCGGCATGCCGGGGCCGCTCTCGCTGCTGGCCCAGGTGGCGCCCTGGATCCCGCTGATCTCCACCGAGCTGTTCTTCGTCTTCGTGCTCGGCGGCGAGGACCCGATCGACCACGTGCAGCGCAAGGTGCTCAAGGACGGCTACAAGCACCACCCGCTCGAAGAGACCATCATGCGCATCCACATCGCCGAGGAGGCCAGGCACATCTCCTTCGCGCGCCACTACCTGCGCCGCCGCGTGCCGCGCATGCCCCGCTACCGGCGCTTCACGCTCGGGGTGATCTCGCCGGTCATCCTGGGGTTCATGGCCAGGATCATGCTGTCTCCTCCGGGGCCGATGATCCGCGCCTTCAAGATCCCGCCCCAGGTGGTGAAGGAGGTCTACACCGACAACGACGAGTTCAGGACGGAGATCCGCGACTCGGTCGGCAAGACCCGCGAGCTCTGCGTCGAACTGGGCCTGGTCAACCCGGTCAGCAGGCGGATCTGGAAGGTCATGGGCATCTGGGCGGAGCCGCGCCGATGAGGAAGCCCCCACCGAAGACGGCCTTCGTCACCGGCGGCGCCTCGGGCATCGGCAGGGCGCTGGCCATGGCGCTGACCGCGAAGGGCGTAGCCGTCACCGTCGCCGACCTGGTCGCCCCCGAGCTGCCCTCAGTGGAATTCGCCGAGGTCGACGTGACCTCCCCCGCCGCCGTCGCCGCCGCGATCCACGAGGTCAGGAAGCGGTACGGCAGGCTCGACTTCGTCTTCAACAACGCCGGGATCGCCGTCGGCGGCCACGCCGAGGAGCTGACGCTCGACCACTGGGACAAGACGATCGACGTCAACCTGCGCGGGGTGGTGCACGGCGTGCACGCCGCCTACCCGATCATGATCGAGCAGGGCTTCGGCCACATCGTCAACACCGCCTCGCTGGCCGGGCTCGTGCCCGCGCCGCTCATGCTTCCCTACACGGCGACCAAGCACGCGGTCGTCGGCCTGTCGATGGCGTTGCGGGCCGAGGCCGCCGCGCACGGGGTCAGGGTGAGCGTGGTGTGCCCTGGCTTCACCGACACGCCGCTGCTGGACAACGCCAACCCGGGCCTGCCGTACACGGAGACGGGAGCCCAGGCGCGCGGCGCGGCGGTCAGGGCGCAGGGCAGGCTCTATCCGGTGGAGGCGCTGGCGGCCGACATCATCCGTGGGGTGGCCCGCAACCAGGCGATCATCGTCGCGCCCGCCTCGGGACGCCTGGCCTGGCGCGCGGCCCGGCTCTCCCCCACCGGCGCCATCAGGGCGGCGGCGCTGGCCATCAGGCGCGTTTCGCCCTTCCCGAAACGGACATAACTCCCATATCGGGAGGTGATGGTGTGAGTTCCAAGTCACGACAGAGCCGCGAGCAGCACTCCCTGCGCGGCGAGTCCGAGGCTCCGGCCGTCAAGCCCTCGAAGGCGACTCGCAAGGAGTCGGCTTCGACCGAGCGGACATCGGGCGGCGGGGCGCTCTCGCACCGGCTGGCCAAGTCCTCGCTCCCCTTGCGGCGGGGCCAGCGTTCGAGCTAGCGGGTGAAACCCTGATGCCGGTCCCGCGACTCCCGTGCGGGACCGGCACACGTGCGTCTCAGCGCCTTCCCGTGCGGCCGCGCAGGCGGCCCTGATGACGGACCCTTCCACCCGGCGTCGGTGAGGCGCGAGTGTCCGTCCCCGCGGCCCGGGCCGTCCAACCCGCGCCGCGGGGAGCAGGTCTCAGTTCTGTCTCACAGTGACGGTCGCGGCGTGGGCGGGGAAGCCCTCGTGCTCGGCCAGCGCCGTGATCGTCGGCGCGAGCCGCCAGAAGGCGTCCTTGTCGAGCTGGGCGACCGGAATCCTGGTCAGGAACGTGTGCACCGACACCCCGCTGGTCACCTTCGCGAACCCGGACGTCGGCAGCGTGGCGGGGGTGCCGATGGCGAAGTTCGACGCCGCGGGGGTGGTCCACTGGCCGAGCAGGACCGTGCCCGCGTGCCGTACCAGCGGAAGCCACGCCTCGGGATCCTCGACGGCGAGCTGGAGGTGTTCGGGAGCGTACGCGTTGGCGAAGGCCATCGCCTCCTCACGCGAGCGTGCCAGCACGATGCCGCCGTTGGCCCGCACCGCGGTCTCCGCATAGTCGCGGCGCGGCCCCGGCAGGTCGGCGATCTGGGCGCTCACCTCGGCGGCGGCCCGCTTCAGCACCTGCAGATCGGTGCCGACCAGGACGGCGGCCGAGTCGAGGCCGCGCTCGGCCTCGTTCAGCAGGTCGGCGGCCAGCAGCCTGGGGTCGGCCGCGCCGTCGCAGACGATCAGCGAGTCGGCCGGCCCGAAGCCCACCTCGACCAGGCAGCCGAGCCGCTGCGCCTCCGCCATCGCGAGGGTCACGGCGGGGCTGCCAGGACCGACGAGCTTGCGGACGGCGGGGATCGTCGCGGTGCCGCAGGCCAGGGCGGCGATCCCGGCGGGGCCGTTGCTGCGGTAGATCTCGGTCAGTCCCAGCTCGTGCGCGGCGAACAGCACCGCGGCGTCCACGGTGCCGTCCACGCCCGGCGGCACGACCAGCGCGATCCGGCCGACGCCAGCCACGACCGCGGGAGTGGCCACCATGATCAGGAGGGAGGGGAAGGAGCCCTTGCCGCACGGGACGTACAACCCCGCGCTCTCGATGGGGCGGGTCAACTCGCCCAGCCCGACCCCGTCGATCTCCGCCCGCCACGCCGAGCGGGCCAGCGCGACCTCGTTGAAGGCTCTGGTCTGGGCGATGGACACCCTGATCGCCTCCTTGAGCCCAACATCGAGACCGTCTCCCGCGGCCTCCAGCTCGCCGGGGCCGATTCTGAGGTCCGCCCTGACGCAGTGGAACCTGTGCAGGGCCTCGACCAGCGCCTCGTCGCCGCGCCGCCGTACGCGCTGGACCAGGTCGGCCACCGACTGCACCAGTTCGGCGTCGGGGGCGGCGCTGCCACCCCTGGCCAGTAGGCGGCGCCGCTCCATCTCGCCCGCCTCCTGCCACACGATGATCGTCGTCATCCTGCCTCCCTCCCTGTGCGGGGCCATGACGACGGCTTGCCCGCATATGGGGAGGTTTCCGGCCAGACTCCCGTCAAGTTCGGGTCATCGAGGCCGATCAGGCCCGGTTACGGCACGCCGCGGATCTTCCACACCAGCACCGCGCCGAACAGGGCCAGGACGGCCGAGGTCAGGTAGAGCACGGTGTAGCCGCCCAGCCCCGCCACGATCGGCCCGGCGACCACCGGGCCGAGCACCTGGGGCCCTGAGTTGGCGATGTTGATGACACCCAGGTCCTTCGCCCTGCCGCCGGCGGTGGGCAGCACCTGGGTGACCAGGGCGTTGTCGACCGAGAGGTAGGCGCCGAACCCGGCGCCGAGGATCGCGGCGGCGGCCATGACCACCGGCCACTGCGGCCAGAACGCCATCATGACCGCGGGGATCACGCTGATCAGGCCCGAGACGGTGACCAGGAGCCTGCGCCTGCCCAGCCGGTCGGAGACGATCCCGGCCACGACCGTGGTGAGCACGACCGCGCCGGTGTAGATCAGGATGAGGACCAGCAGGCCGTCGCTGGCCTTCTCGCCGGGGAACAGCCGCTCGTAGCCCACCTCGTCGGTGAGGAAGTACAGCAGGTAGAGCGTGGCCATCGCGTTGCCGAGCATCATCAGGAAACGGGTGATCCACGCCCAGAAGAAGTCCGGATGCCTGACCCACAGCTGCTTCGGGTCGAACGGCGGACGCTCGGTCAGCCTCGGATCCTTCGTGGTCAGCACGAACGGCAGCGCGAACACCGCCACCACCGCGCCGACCAGCAGGTAGCCCGACCTGGTCGTGGTGGCCACGACGGTCACCAGCACGACGCCGAGCACCACGCCCACCGACTGGGGGATGCCGATCCACCCGGAGACCTCGCCGCGCTGGCTGACCGGCACGTGATCGGGCACGCCCGCGCTGAGGGCGGCCTGGGTGGCGTTGAGCGCGGCCTGGGCCAGGCACCAGCCGAGCGCGATGCCCACCACGCTGGACTGGAAGGCGAGCACCGCCATCGCGGCGCCGCCGGCGAGCGTGCCCGCCAGCGTCCACGGATGCCTGCGGCCCCACCTGCCGGTCGTACGGTCGGACAGGGCGCCCGCGATCGGGTTGGCCAGCATCGCCACCAGGGCGCCCGCGCCCGTCACCCAGGCCAGCGCGCTCTCCTTGGCGCCGGGGGCGACGACGGCGATCTGCTCGGGCAGCAGCACCTGGAGCGGGGCGAAGTAGCCGACGAACAGCGCCAGGTTGGCGAGGGCGAGGCTCGTCACCCACCAGGGGCCCACTCTGGCGACGGGTTCGGCCAGCGCGCCGGAGGTCGGTGGGGAGACGCTGCTCATGAGGGGCCTCCGCGCGGCGTGATCGGGGGTGTCGCGGTGGCGGCATGCTACGCCGTACCCGATCATCACGGCTACACCCCGAACGCGGCAGGTGGACAGCAGTGGGACCATGTCTTGGTCAAGACAGCTCTACGGAAGGTCGAGATCGGTGAGGCGGCTACTCACGGTCCTGCTGCTCGCGTGCGCCGCGCTGGGCGTCACGGTCGCGCCCGCGCAGGCGCACAACGTGCTGACGGGCAGCGACCCCAAGGAGGGCGCCCAGCTGTCGGCCGCGCCCGAGCAGGTCACGCTGGAGTTCGACCAGCCGGCGCGGCAGGGGTTCACGCAGGTCAGCGTGACGGGGCCGGACGGCGGCCGGTGGGAGGCCGGACAGGCCACGGTGAGCGGGTCGAAGGTCGTCACGCCGCTCAGGCCGCTCGGGCCCGCGGGCGCGTACGTGATCGGCTACCGGATCCTGTCGGCCGACGGGCATCCGGTCTCGGGGAAGGTGACGTTCACGCTGACCGTCGCGGGCGCCGGCGCGCCCGCCGCGCAGGCGCCCGCCGCGCCGCCGTCGCAGGCGGCAGACCTCAGCGCCCAGGCGGCGGAGGCGGCGGCCAACGGCGGTGCGGGCATGGCGATCGTGTGGATCGTCGGCGCGCTCGTGCTGCTCGGCGGCGGCACCGTCATCGCCCTGCGCCGCGCCACCACGGCTGCGGGGCCGACCACGGGCCCGGCGCCCACCCCCGCAGCCGGGTCGTCCGGGTCGTCGCCCGCCCCAGGGGCGGGGCCGGGCGAGGGCGCGACGCTCACCCGCGCCGAGGGGAAGGGCGAGGCGTGACCGTCACCGCGCTCCGGCCCGCCGTCCGGCTCGGCACCGGCAGCCGGATGGTGGCGGGCCTGGTGCTGGCCGCCGTCTGCGCCGCCGTCGTCGCCAGCACGCTGACCGCCGAGGACCCCGTCCCCGGCATCCCGCTGCCCGGCCCTGTCGTCGAGTACGGCCTGCCCACCGTCAGAGTCCTGCTCGATCTGGCCGCCGCCGTCGTCGTCGGCCTCAGCCTGCTGCCCAAGCTGCTCGGCTTCGACGACCCCGACGCCACCGAGCCCGTGATGCGCCGGGTCAGGGCCCACGCCGTCACCGCCGCCTGGATCTGGGCGATCACCGCCCTGGTGACGATCGTCCTCTACACCGCCGAGCTCAACCCGGGAACCGTCCCGACCCTCGGCATGATCGCCACCTACATCGGCTCGGTGGGCGCGGGCCAGGGCCTGCTGTTCAGCACGGCGTGCGCGCTCGGCTACGCGGCCTTCGGCCTGCTGGCCGTACGCTTCGGCGAGAAGGTCCCGGCCGAGCTGCGGATCGTGATCGCGCTGTTCGGCCTGCTGCCGGTGCCGGTGACGGGCCACGCGGTCGACTCGGTGTGGCACGACCCCATCATGATCTCGATGGAGCTCCACGTGATGGGCGCCGCCGTGTGGACCGGCGGCCTGCTGGCGGTCGGCGCCACGCTCGCCGCGCGCGGCGACCTGCTGGCCCTCGCGCTGCCGAAGTTCTCCAGGGTCGCCACGGTCGCGCTGGCCCTGGTCTCTCTGTCGGGCCTGGTCAGCGGCCTGTCCACGATGGCGCTGACCACCGGTGTGGAGCTGCCGGGCGATCTGGTCGCCTCCGAGTACGGGCTGCTCGTGCTGGCCAAGGTGGCGCTGGTCGGCCTGCTGATCCCGCTTGCCGCCAACATCAGGTGGCGCCTCATGCCCGGCATCGCCCGGCAGCAGAAGAGCTCCGTCGCCGCGTGGGCGGCGACGGAGCTCGTCGTGATGGGGCTGGCCTACGGGGTGGCCGTGGCGCTCACCCGCGCCCCGATCGGCTGATCGGCCGCGCGCAACCCGAACCTGGTCACGAACCACTCCATGACCAGCCACGCGACGGCCAGGCCCGCCGCCGCCCAGACGGCCGAGGAGTTGGCCAGCGGCGGCGCGGCCAGCAGGGAGTGCTGGGCGACGAGCGAGCCGTACACGGCGGCGGTCGCCAGCACCGCCCCGAGCACGGCTCTCAGGTACGGCATGCGGATCAGGAACGCCACGTCCACCGCGATCGCGCCGACGACCAGGAAGACCGGCACCGCCGACTCGGGGAAGCCGGTGACGCTGAGCAGCGGCCAGATGGCCGCGCGGTAGGCGACCAGCGCGACGGCGACCAGCGTCGCGGTGCCGAACCTGCCGACCATCATCCGCGCCACGGCCAGCACGATCAGGCCGGCGACGGTGAAGTAGACCGGGTAGAGGAAGTCGGGGACCGGCAGCGAGAAGGCGACCATCATGTCGCGGTCGACCGGCCTGCCCATCTGGTCGGCGGCGAACTGCATGAGGATCGGCTCGGCCTGCGGCGCTCCCCTGTCCCAGGCGGCGATGGCGAACACGCCGTACTCCTGGTGCTGGGCGGGGAAGAGGATGTTCTCCAGGAAGAAGGCGAACAGCGCGGCCAGCACTGGCTTGCCGCCGCCGCCGATGTACCAGCCGCGGATCACCCCAGCGATCATGAAGAAGGTGCCGAGGTAGAGCAGGATGTGCGACGGGCTCCACGAGGTGATGTCGAGCCCGTTGACCCGGTGGTTGATCAGGTCGAGCGGCACCGCGACCAGGAAGACGCCGGTGCCCCACTGGATCAGCCGCAGCGCGGTCTTGTCGACGCCGTAGCCGGTGTAGCCGTGGATGATGGTCAACGCCAGGACGATCGCCGTGCCCGCCGAGTTGAGCAGGTGCGGCGGCGCCAGGTCGTCACGCAGCCACTTGAAATGCCAGGAGACGTCCCACGAGGAGCCCAGCACCTTCAGGACGAAGGCCACCAGCCACCCGTAATAGAGGACCTTGAAAAGCTCTGGCGGCGTCTCGCGCCCAGCCTGCCCGCGTGTCCAGTAGGGCAGGGCCCACTGGATTGCCGCTCGTGTTCTCACGCCAGGACATCTTGCCTGGCCTTTACCTTCTTAGCAATCAGAGGGGTGAAGGGCGTGACGCCCTTCACCCGTGCGGACCGCGCGCCGCCGCTCAGCGCCTGGACGGGCAGCCGCGGACGGCGTAGGCCAGGAACTGGGTGACCTCGCGGTCGTCGAAGTTGTCGTCGGAGCCGATCACGAGCGTGCACTCGCCCGTGCGCAGCCGCGGCCCCCAGGCGAGGCTCTCCAGGTTCTGCGTCGGCCGCTGCTGCGCGCTCACGTCGAGGACGAGCCGCTTGCCGACCGGGTGGTACGGCTCGCCGGTCGCCAGGCTGTCCCTGCGCAGCACGTTCGTGGCCGACCGCAGGTCGATCTCATACAGCTTGACCCGGTAGCCGACCCCCTCGAGCCAGGACCTTTCCAGCGCGAGGTAGCGGTCGTCGTCGATGGCGAGGATCTCCGAGACGCCGGTGTCGGTGTGGCCGGTCGGCGGGATCGGGGCGACGGGCAGCGGGTCGATCGGGTAGGCGTACTGCGCGAGCGGACGGCCGCGGCGGTTCCACACGGTGAGGCGGGCAGGCGCGCCGCGATCGACGGTGGGCGGCTGGCCGTCCTCGAAGCGGGGGCCCTCGACGATGGCGGCGATGGTGCGCCGGCCGAAGGTCAGGCCCTCGAAACCGAAATTGCGCCGTGGGCCGCTGGAGGTGCGGGTCAGGTTCAGATTGCGTGGGATCGGCAATTCACCGAGGTGCCGGCCGTTCGTGTCGACCCATCTGACGAACATACTGGAAACCGGAATATCCGGGTTTCTTTCGTCCGGCCGGTCGCCTTCGTGTCCCCACAGCAGCCTGCGGCTCCACCGGTCGAACCTGATGGTCTCGGGATCGGCGGACTCGGCCAGGCCGTAGGCGGGATAGGGGGTGCCGTCCGGCCGCCGCAGGGTGGTGACCCCGTCGACGTGAACCCCGGTGAACGCCCCGCTCACCCGGTCGATGTCCAGGCGTCCGGTGTAGAAGCGGGCGGGCTGGTAGCGCCAGCGGTCGTCGGAGATGAAGTACCACGTGCCGGTGCGCGGGTCTCGGTCGATGCCGGACAGGCCGCCGAGGGTGGTGCCCTCCACCTGCATCTTGTGCGGCAGGCGCTGCTCGCCGAGGAAGCGGGTGACCCGCAGGCCGGGCCGCGGGTCGGGGCGCGGGTCGGCGGCGGCCTGGCCGGGGTCGACGACGGCAAAACTCATCGCCGCCGCGAATGCGACGGCGATTCTTCCGATTTTCCGTGAATTGTGCACGCGTTCTCCTCATCCCGAAAGAGTGTCAGGGATTATGAGAACGCGAATTCGGACGAGTGTCCACGTGGGCGTTTTTGGTTAATTCGGAATTTGCCGCGATTCGCACAGCGATAATTCGGGTGCACTGGGCGCCAAGATCGTGGACGATTGCCGCTTATGAAGACTTTTGTACGCCCCGCGACCCCCGACGACGCCCCCGCGATCGAGACGGTCAGGATCCAGACCTGGAAGTTCGCCTACCGGGGGGCCATGCCCGACGCCCTCCTCGACGACCTGGCGGTCACCGAACAGAACGTGAGCCTGGGCAGGCGGGCGCTCGTCTCCGGCCGCGCCCGCGCGTTCGTCGCCGAGGCCGCGGGCGAGGTCGTCGGCTTCTCCAGGTACGGCGGCAGCCGCGACGACAAGAGCGACGACGAGGTCTACGCGATCTACGTGCTGCCCGCCCACCTGTCCACCGGGCTCGGCCGCGCCCTGATGACGGCCACGGTCGAGACGATCCCCGCCGAGCGCACGGTAGGCCTGTGGGTGCTGGCGGCCAATCCGCGCGCCCGGCGCTTCTACGAGAGTTTCGGGTTCGAGGAGAGCGGGTTCAGCAAGGTCGAGGATGGCCTGGAGGAGGTCCACTACCGCTTGGCCGCCCGCAGCGAGTAGAGGAGCGGCACGCCGGGCCGTCCCTCGGGGAAGCGGTAGAACGGGCCGTGCGGTTCGAGCGAGTCGAAGCGGCGGAACAGCGTGAAGTCGTGCTCGTGCAGGAACTCCATGCGCAGCCCCGCCGCCGCCAGCGCGGTCACGACCTCGCCGAGGCCGTGCGCGAACTGCACGGACGTGGTGTTCTCCAGCACCTCCGGGCCGGTGTAGGTGTGCGGGTAGTCCTCCACCTGGGGGCTGCGGTCGAAGTAGTCGAAGGCCACCCTGGACCCGTCCTCGAAGTCGAGGATGTCGCCGAACGGGTGGAACTCGGCCAGGTAGAGGAAGCCGCCCGGCCTGAGCAGGTCCGCGACGACCCGCGCCCACCTGTCCAGGTCGGGCAGCCAGACCAGCGCGCCGATGCCGGTGTAGACGATGTCGTAGCCGTCGCCCGCCACCGCGACCGCGTCGTAGACGTCGGCCTGCTCGAAGCGGGCGGCGAGGCCGCAGTCGGCGGCGATCGCGCGGGCGGCCTCGACGGCCCTGCCGGAGAAGTCGACGCCTGTCACGTCGGCGCCCAGCCTGGCCCACCCCAGGGTGTCGAGGCCGAAGTGGCACTGCAGGTGGACCAGCCGCTGCCCGCGCACCTCGCCCACCTCGGCCAGCTCGAAGGCCCGCAGCGGCTGCTCACCCGCCTTGAAGCCCTCGACGTCGTAGAACGGGCTGCCCACGTGGATGGCCACGCGCTCGTCCCAGTTCGCCCTGTTCACCTCGAGGTAGTCGGTCATGATCTCGACTTTAGGAGGACGGGCAAATGCTTTAACCCGTTCTGGAAGTTGGAGATCAGCCTGACGGGTTCGCCGGCGAGCCGTACGTCCCACTTCATGAGCTCGGCGAAGACCGCGCGCAGCTGCGTCCTGGCCAGGTGGGCGCCCAGGCAGACGTGCGGGCCGAAGCCGAAGCTGACGTGGTCGTTCGGCGTGCGGGTGATGTCGAAGCGGTCAGGGTCGGGGAAGACGGTCTCGTCCCTGTTGGCGGAGGCGTGGTAGACGACGACCTTGTCGCCCGCCCTGATCGGCTGACCGCCCAGCTCCAGGTCGCGCGTGACCGTACGGCGGAAGTCCATGACCGGCGGCCAGAAGCGCAGCATCTCCTCCACCGCCGACGGCAGCAGGTCGGGCCGCCGCCGCAGCAGCTCGATGGCGGCGGGATGCTCCAGCAGGCACAGCAGGCCACCGGGGATGCCGTTGCGCAGCGTCTCGTTGCCCGCCACCGCGAACAGGAAGAACATGTTCTCGAACTCGGCCTCCGTCAGGCCGCCGGCGAGCATGGCCGCCATCACGTCGTCACGCCCGCCCGCGCGGGCGGCCAGCGCGTGGGCGTAGGCGAACATGTCCGCCAGCGCCGCCCTCGACCGCGGGTTGACGCCCGGCCTGGGCCCGGGTCTGGCCGCGACGGCGATCCGGCCGAGCGGGCTGAGGTCGTCGGCGGTGGACCGGTGCGCGTACTCCTCGTCCTGGTAGCCGATCACCCGCGACGCCCAGTCGTACAGCAGGCGGCGGTCCTGCTCGGGCACGCCCATCACGTGCGCCAGCGTCCACACCGGCAGGTCGGCGGCCACCTCCACGAAGTCGCACTCCCCCGCCGCGAACAGCCGCGCCGCCCGCGCGGCGATCGTCTCCTCCAGCGCGCGCACGGCTCGCGGGGTGAAGGCGGCCGAGACGATCCTGCGCAGCCTCGAGTGCTCGGGCGGGTCGGTGTTGAGCATCATCGCCTGGACGAAGGCCAGGTCGGCGGGGGTGTCGGGGTCGCGGATCTGCGTCGCGCCCAGGTGGGAGGAGAAGTCGGACGGCGTGCGCAGCACGTGTTTGACGTCCGCGTGCCCGAACACCCCCCAGAACCCGGGCCCCGAACGCCAGGGCCCGACCTCGGGCTCGGGGATCCAGCAGACGGGCGAGTCGCGCCGCAGCCTCACGAACAGCTCGTACGGCACGCCCGAGCCGTACGTCGACGGCAGGAAGACCTCCTCAAGCATGCCTCCAGCGTGCATGATGACGGCGTGACCACTGAAGAAGGCGACGCCATTCTCAAGGACAACTTCGCCCCCTGGGTTCTCGACCTGGGACTGCGTGTGGAGGAGGTCGGCGAGCGCCACGCGCTGCTGCGCCTGCCGTGGTCGGGACGGCTGGCCAGGCAGGGCGGCGGGATCAGCGGCCAGGCGCTCATGGCCGCCGCCGACACCGCGACGGTCATCGCGATCTCCTCGGCCAGGGGTGGCTTCGTGCCGATGACCACGGTCCAGCAGTCCACCACGTTCCAGCGGCCCGTCACCGCGGCCGACGTGCTCGTCGAGGCGCGCGTGACCAAGCTGGGCCGTACGCTCGCCTTCGCCGAGATCACGCTCGGCGCCGAGGGCGGCCCAGGCCCGGCCGCCCAGGCCAGCACGGTCTACGCGCTGCTGGGCTGAGCTGCTGGGTTGAGCTGCTGGGCTGAGCGGCGGCGTCTCAGCTGCCTCTCAGGACCGCTCAGTACGCTCGCCCCATGAAGAGAGCAGCCGCGCTGGTCGCGGCGCTGGCCGTCCTCGCGACGGTGGTCTGGCTGGTGTGGCCGTCCGCCCCCGAGATCAGCGGCCAGGAGCAGCGGATCGCCGTCGTCGACGGCCCGGGCGACGACCAGCGGGTCGAGCTCGACACCACGTACTTCCCGCCCCCTGGCGGCGGCAGGGCGCCGGCCGTCCTGCTCGCCCACGGGTTCGGCGGCAGCAAGCAGAGCGTCAGGGCCCAGGCCGTACGGCTGGCGCAGCAGGGCTACGCGGTGCTGACCTGGTCGGCGCGCGGCTTCGGCCGCTCCACCGGGCAGATCGCGCTCAACTCGCCCGACTACGAGGTCAAGGACGTCAAGCAGCTCATCGACTGGCTGGCCAAGCGGCCCGAGGTGCGGCTCGACGCGGCGGGCGACCCGCGCGTCGGCATCGCGGGCGGCTCGTACGGCGGCGCGATCGCGCTCATGACCGCCGCCCACGACGCCAGGGTCGACGCGATCGTCCCGATGATCACCTGGAACGACCTGTCGGAGGCGCTGTTCCCGAACGGCGTGTTCAAGAAGATGTGGGCGGGACTGTTCTTCAGCAGGGGCGGCCCCAGCCTCGACACGCCGGGGTTGGGCGCGCTGACCGCCCAGCCGCGCCCGCTGTCGGCCGAGGAGGCCAGGTGCGGCAGGTTCCTGCCCGCGGTGTGCCAGATGTACCAGGAGGTCGCGGCCACCGGCAGGCCGACCCCGGCGGCGATCGAGCTGCTACGCGGGTCGAGCCCCGTGACGGTGGCCGGGCGGATCAAGGCGCCGACGCTACTGATCCAGGGGCAGCGCGACTCGCTGTTCACCCTCGCCCAGGCCGACGCGAACGCCAGGCAGATCGCGGCGGCGGGGACGCCGGTCGAGGTGATGTGGTTCGACGGCGGGCATGACGGCGGCAACGGCGAGGCGGACTGGCTGGACGAGCGCCTGCTCGACTGGTTCGCCCGCCACCTGAAGCAGGACACCGGCGCGGACGCCGGGCAGGGGTTCACGATCACCCGAGACGGCGGCCGCGACCCCGGCACCCGTCAACGGGTCCGGCTGCACCCCGGCGCCGACCGCTACCCGGGCCTGACCGGCACCTCCACCACCCAGGTCCAGCTGCGGGGCCCCGACCAGAACGTCGCCAACCCGCCGGGCGGCAACCCCGCCTCCATCTCGGCCGTGCCGGGGATCGGCGGCCTGCTGGGCGGCGGGCAGGGCAATCTCAGCGTCTCCCTCGACATGCCGGGTCAGAGCGCGGTCTTCGAGTCCGCGCCGCTGGCCGAGCCGTTGCAGCTCACCGGCACCCCCACGGTGAAGGTCAGGGTGCAGGGGCAGGGCGAGGTGACCCTGTTCGCCAAGCTCTACGACGTGGCCGACGCCGCCACCCCGCCGACGCTCCCGGCCGGTCTGGTGGCACCCGTGCGGGTTCCGGCCGGTTCCGGCTCCGGCTCCGGTTCCGGTTCCGGTTCCGGTTCCGGCTCCGGCTCCGGCTCCGGCTCCGGCTCCGGCTCCGAGGTGACGGTCACGCTGCCTGCGGTCGACCATCGGTTCGCGGCCGGTCATCGGGTACGGCTGGCGCTGACGACGACCGACATGGGGTACGCGACGCCCGCCGAGCCCGCGAGCTACGTGGTCGGCCTGGCCTCGCCGACGCTGACCGTGCCGACGGTGGCGGAGCTGGCCGCGGCGCCGACCGGTCCGGTGTGGTGGACGTGGGCGCTTCCGCTGGGCGCCGTCGCGGTGGCCGCGCTCATCCTGGCGACGGGCCGCAGGACTCCCGCTCCTTCCGGCGGCTCCTCCCCCGGCGCGCCCTCCCCCGGCGCGGGTGACCGTACCGCGGCGCCGTTGGAGGCGGCGCCGTTGGAGATCGCCGGGCTGACGAAGGCCTACCGGAACGGCGACAAGGCCGTGGACGGCCTGTCGTTCACGGTGGAGAAGGGCCAGGTGCTGGGGCTGCTCGGCCCGAACGGCGCGGGCAAGACCACCACCATGCGGATGATGATGGGCCTCATCCACCCCGACGAAGGCCAGATCCGGATCTTCGGTGAGCCGGTGACGCCCGGCGCGCCGGTCCTGTCCAGGCTCGGCTCGTTCGTCGAGGGCCCCGGCTTCCTGCCGCACCTGTCGGGACGCGACAACCTGACCCTGTACTGGCAGGCGACCGGACGGCCGGCGCAGGACGCGCACATGGAGGAGGCCCTGGAGATCGCCGGGCTCGGCTCGGCGCTGGAACGGGCCGTGCGCACCTACTCCCAGGGCATGCGCCAGCGCCTGGCCATCGCCCAGGCCATGCTGGGCCTGCCCGACTTGCTCGTGCTCGACGAGCCCACCAACGGGCTCGACCCACCCCAGATCAGGGAGATGCGCGAGGTGCTCAAGCGCTACGCCCGCGACGGCCGTACGGTGATCGTCTCCAGCCATCTGCTGGCGGAGGTGGAGCAGTCGTGCAGCCACGTGGTGGTCATGCACCGCGGCCGCCTGGTGAGCGCGGGCCCGGTGTCGGACCTGCTCGGTACGGCCAAGCACAACGGCCACGGGCCGCGTCTGGAGGACGTGTTCCTCGACCTGATCGGAGACAAGACATGACGAGCGCGGCCCCCGGTTACGCCGCTCGCCGTACGCTGCCGCTGCGGGTGGAGATCATCAGGCAGTTCAAGCGGCGGCGCACGCTGGTGATGTTCGGGCTGCTGCTGGCGCTGCCGTGGATCCTGGTGATCGCCTTCCAGTTCGGCCCCCAGAACACCGGCCAGCAGAACGCGCTGCGCCTGTCGGATCTGGCCACGCAGGGCGGGCTCAACTTCGCGGCGTTCGCGCTGTCTGTGTCGGCGAGCTTCCTGCTGGTGGTCGCGGTGGCCCTGTTCTGCGGCGACACGGTGGCCGGCGAGGCGAACTGGTCGTCGCTGCGCTACCTGCTGGCCGCGCCGGTGCCGCGCGACCGGCTGCTACGGCAGAAGCTCATCGTCGCCCTGGGCTACTCGGCGGCGGCGGTGATCTGCCTGCCGGTGATGGCGCTGGTCGCGGGCACGCTGGTGTTCGGCTGGAACGACATCCAGGTGCCGGGCACGGGCGAGACGATCCCGGCCCTCGACGTGCTGCCGCGCTTCGGGATCGTGATCGGCTACGCGCTGGTCAGCCAGCTCGTGGTGGCGGCGGTGGCGTTCCTGCTGTCGACGGTCACCGACTCGCCGCTCGGCGCGGTGGGCGGCGCGGTGGGCCTGGTGATCGTCAGCACGATCCTGCAGGCGGTGGAGGCGCTGGGGTCGCTGCGGGAGTTCCTGCCGACGTTCTGGAACACGGCGTGGCTGGACGCGCTGGCGCCGACGCTGGACTGGGGCGGGATGACCAAGGGCGCGGCGGTGTCGGTCACCTACGCGGCGATCCTGATCGCGGTCGCCTTCCGCCGCTTCCGCCGTAAGGACGTCGTCAGCTGAGATGTGGGCCGCGGCGGGTCAGGAAATTCCATCCGCCGCGACACACCGGGTCAGCCCCAGTGAGGCGGCTTGTTGTCGAGGTAGAAAGCGTCGGGATCCTCTTCCCGATACTCGCCCCACCCCAGGTCGGTGTCGTCCGAGGTCTGCTCGGGTAGCAATTCGCTCACGGAAACAATGCTATCCGGTGGAAGAATCGACACCCTCGCACCTGGAAGCCTCAAGGGACAGTAAAGGCTACTCGGGGTACAGTGGTTGCGCGCGTGAGGAAGTGTCCGGCTACCCCCGTGAGGCTGCCCATGGCCACCCCGACAGGATGGCGTCGAGAAGGCAATTTGCCGGCGGAGCTCACGAGCTTCGTCGGCCGGACGAGGCTGCTCGCCAACCTCAAACGCCACTTGTCCGAGTCGAATCTCGTGACGGTCACCGGCATCGGTGGCGTCGGCAAGTCGCGTACGGTGCTGCGGCTGGCTCATCAGGTGCGTTCGCAGTTCACCGACGGCGTGTGGTTCGCCGACCTGGCGCGGCTGCAGGACGCGGGCATGGTGAAGAACACCATCGCCTCCGCGCTCGGCGTGGCCGACCAGTCGGCGCGCGGCGAGTCCGAGTCGCTGTCGGAGTGGGTCGGCGACCGCGACATGCTGCTCATCCTCGACACGTGCGAGCACCTGATCGAGGGCTGCGCGGAGCTGATCGACGAGCTGCTGCACGCCAACCCGCGGCTGAAGGTCCTGGCTACCAGCCGCCAGTCGCTGCACCTGCCGTACGAGCACGTGGTGCCGGTGCCGCCGCTGGCGGTGCCCGGCGACAACGCCGAGGAGAACCTGTTCACCAACGAGTCGGTGCAGCTGTTCGCGGCCAGGGCGGGTGCCGTGGTGCCCGACTTCGTGCTCGACGAGCAGAACATCGGCTCGGTGGCCGAGCTGTGCCGCCGCCTCGACGGCATCCCGCTGGCGATCGAGCTGGCTGCGGTGCGGCTGCGCGCGCTGTCGGTCGACCAGATCCTGGGTCTGCTGACCGACCGGTTCAGCCTGCTGGCCGGAGCCAGCCGTACGGCGCTGCCGCGCCACCAGACGCTGCGCGCGGCCATCGGGTGGAGTCACGAGCTGTGCGAGCCGGCCGAGCGGCTGCTGTGGGCGCGCCTTTCGGCCTTCGCCGGTGACTTCGAGCTCGACGCGGCCAGGTTCGTCTGCTCCGACGACCGGCTGCCCGCCGAGGACATCACCGATCTGGTGACGGGGCTGGTGGAGAAGTCGATCCTGCTGATCAAGAGCGATCACGCGGGCGTGCGCTACAAGCTCATCGACACGCTGGCCGAGTACGGCGTGGAGTGGCTGGAGAAGCTCGGCGAGACCGAGACCCTGCGCCACAAGCACCTGGCCTACTACCTGAGCCTGGCGCGCAGGAGCGAGGACGCCTGGTCGGGGCCGCGGCAGATCTACTGGTTCGTCCGCATGCGCCAGGAGCACGACAACGTCAGGCTCGCGCTGGAGCACGCGCTGCGCACCCCCGGCGACAGTCCCCTGGCTCTGGAGCTGCTGTCGTCGCTGTGGTTCATGTGGATCTGCTGCGGGTTCGTCCGCGAGGGTCGCATCTACCTGGAGCGGGCGCTGCGCGCCAACCCCGCGGCGAGCAAGGAGCGGTGCAAGGCGCTGTGGGTGCTGTCCTACGTGCGCAGCGCCCAGGGCGACAGCGCGGGCGCGCTGGAGTCAGCCGAGCAGTGCAGCAGCGAGGCGGTGCTGGTCGGCGACTCGCGCGCGGTCATCCTCGCCTCGAAGATGCAGGGTACGGCGGCGCTGCTGCAGGGCGACCTGCAGAAGGCGAGCGCGCTGCTGGGCATGGCGATCGAGTTCAACACCGGCAACAAGGAGCTCAACCCCGGCCTGCTGCCGGCGATCGTGGAGCTGTCGATCGTGCTGACGACGCAGGGCGAGCTGTATGAGGCGGAGTCGCTGCTGATCGAGGTGCTGGAGGTGTGCAAGCAGCGCGGCGAGCTTTTCGTCAGTTCCTACGCCAGCTGGGCGCTGGCGCTGCCGTTGATGTACACCGGCAGGCCTGCGGAGGCGCTGGCCAAGGCGCAGGAGGCGCTGAGGATCAAGCGCTATTTCCATGACACATTGGGCACGCTGATCGTGCTGGAGAGCTCCGCGAAGATCCTCGCCGTGCTGGAGCGGGCGGAGTTGGCCGCACAACTGCTGGGCGCCCTGCAGAAGAACTGGAAGAACTCCGGCCTGCCTATGCTGGGCGCGCCGTTCCTCACGACAGAGCACGAGAAGTGCGTCAAAGAGTGCCAGAAGCTGCTCGGCGAGAGCGGGTACAACGCCGCCTTCGAGCGGGGCACGCGACTCGACCTCGACGAGGCGTCCACGCTCGCGCTCGGCGAGGTGGACGCCGCGTAAGGATTCAGACCGCTTCTGGCCACAGGGTGTTGGCCGGCCACGCTTGGATGTAGCGCGCGCTGCCGAGGGAGTAGACGATGTGGCCGCGCACCCAGTGCTCGAGCCCGCTGACGTACGACTCGACGGCGCTCGAGCCCCATCCCTCGATGGAGCGCCGCAGCCGAACCATCTCGGCCACGGCCTGGTCGTGCATCCTGGCAACCTCGTCCAACGCCTGCTGAATGGTGCAGCCCCGGTGGGTGACCAGTACGTTGACCAGGTTGTGCCGGGCCTTGTCGTGATTGCACTCCTTGGCGTAGGAGAACAGGTCATTGTCCCAGACCACCAGGTCGTTGGCGTGCTCGGTGAGCGCCCGCACGTCCGGGTGGTGCCATTCGTCCGGGGTCAGGCGGTAGCCGCCGGCGATGTCGATGAGCGCGTACACCGGATACATCGCCCCCGTACGGCGCCGCATGAACACGTAGTCTTCAGGCGTAGGCACCACGTCGGCCTCCCTGTTGGCCGCCTCCCATACCTGGGCGAAGATGTATTCTCGGGTGGCCGAGCACCAGCGGTCCAGCTGGTCACGCTCGGCGTGGACAGCGATCCGGGTCTTGAGTTCCTGCAGCGAGCGGGCAAAGACGTTGGTGACAGGTTCGTCGGAGTCGATGTCGTGCAGGACGCGGAACATCTCGGGAAGCGCCCTGGCGATGAGTCCGGTGCGCCGACTCATCTTCTCGGACTCGCAGAAGCCGTCATCGAAGGCGAACAGCCAGATGCACCAGTCCATGAGGAGCTTGAGCATCTGCCGGTCGGCCAGCGGGTAGGCCCTGGCCGTCAGCCAGCCGAACCTGGCCTGACGGTAACGTTCCAACAGGTCGGGGTGATCGAGCATCCCGGTCTTGAGCAGCCACGCGAAGCTGTCCTCGCTGGCTTCCTCAACGTGCGGGTTGACCTCGCTGGGGAACGGGCATCGGAGCGGGGGGATGCGGAGGATCGTGGCCTCGAACGCATGCGCAGACGTACTAGCCATTCTCACAGCATGGCAATGATCTTGACTTTGCGCCATATCGGATGATGACAGAATTATCGCCGGATAAGCGGCTCTCCGCGACGAAGGCGCGCACCGTATCAAGCGCGGAAGGGTGCCGAACGAGGGTCCGCACCCACGTTGAGCAGCACTCCGACGACCTTGCGTTCCTTCGTGAGCACCGCGTCGGCCAGCGGGATCTGGGCCCGTCGGTCGCCGGTCGGCATCGGCGCCCTTGTCCACCACCATCCTGACACTGTCGGCCATCCTGACACTGTCGGCGTGACCGTGATATGCCGTCGGCATCAGCAAGGTGTCACCCTTCTGATTGGCGATTCGCCGGACGCCTGCCTCCACGCCGACGGCCTCACGCTCCTCGTTCATGCGGGCCGTTGTGCAGGTGTCGCCGCCGGGGGCGTGGCGACCCGGGGCCTTGGTGGGTTCTTCTCATCGGTAGGGTGCCGTGAACGGAATCGTTCCGGCTCGCCGAAGGTTCTGGAGAGAGTACCGAGGGAAAGGCTGATCAACCGTGTTCGACCCGACGGATCTCTACCGGCTGGCGGAGGAGACCCCCGAGCTCACCGATCCCGTGCTGGTGTACCACTTCGACGGGTTCGTCGACGCGGGTGCCACCGGACGGCTCGCGCTGGGCCATCTGCTCGCCGAGCTGGAGCACAGCGTCGTGGCGACGTTCGACGTCGACCGCCTGATCGACTACCGGTCGCGGCGGCCGGCGATGACTTTCGACACCGACAGGTGGGTCGACTACGAGGCCCCCGAGCTGATCCTCCACCAGGCGCGCGACCTGACGGGCACGCCATTCCTGCTGCTGAGCGGGCCGGAGCCGGACAGGGAGTGGGAGCTGTTCACCGCTGCGGTGGGTCTGCTGGCAGAGCGGCTCGGGGTGAGCAAGCTGGTCACCGTGCACGGCATCCCGATGGCCGTCCCCCACACCAGGCCGCTGGGCGTCACCGCGCACGCGAGCAGGCCGGAGCTGATCAACTCGCAGGTGAGCGCGTTCGGCAGGGTGCAGGTGCCGGGAAGCGTGGCCGCGCTGCTGGAGTTCCGTCTGGGCAGGCAGGGGCGCGACGCGCTCGGCTATGCCGTACACGTGCCTCACTATCTGTCGCAGGCGGAGTATCCGCAGGCGGCGGTGGCGGCGCTGGAGGCGGTGACGAAGGGGACGGGGCTGGTGTTCCCGATGGACAGCCTGCACGAGGCGGCTGGCCGTACGACGGCGGAGATCGAGGAGCAGATCGGGGCCTCGAGTGAGCTGTCGACCGCGATCAGCGGGTTGGAGCAGCAGTACGACGCCTTCGCCGGCGGCGAGGAGCGGGAGAACCTGATAGCCGAGAGCACCCCGATGCCGACGGGCGACGAGCTCGCCGCCCAGTTCGAGGCGTTCCTGGCCGAGCGGGACGACCGCGAAAGCTAGTGGTGTCTGGCGCCTTCGTGGTCGGCGTGGCCCGCGGGTTCGAGCTGCAGCGTGGAGTGCTCCACGTCGAAGTGCCCGGCCAGGCACTCGTGCAGGCGGTCGAGCAGCGGGCCGCACCTGGTGAAGGCCTCCTCGTCCACCACCACGTGCGCGGACATGACGGGCACCCCTGAGGTGATCGTCCAGGCGTGCAGGTCGTGGACGTCGGTGACGCCGGGCGTCTCCAGCAGGTGCTTGCGCACCTCGGTGAGGTCGACGCCCTTGGGCGTGGCCTCCAGCAGGATGTCGACGGCCTCCTTGAGCAGCTTCCACGTCCTGGGCAGGATGAGCAGCGCGATGGCGACCGAGATGATCGCGTCGGCGGCGAGCCAGCCGGTGAACTGGATGACGAGCGCGCCCGCGATCACCGCCACCGAGCCGAGCAGGTCGCCGAGCACCTCCAGGTAGGCGCCCCTGAGGTTGAGGCTCTCCTCCTGGCCCTCGCGCAGCAGCCACAGCGCGATCCCGTTGGCGACCAGGCCCACGACCGCGGCGACCATCATGACGGTGGAGCCGACCGGCTCGGGGTCGGCGAACCTGCGCACCGCCTCGACGAGGATGTAACCGCTCAACGCCAGCAGCAGCACCGCGTTGACGGCGGCGGCCAGGATCTCGGCACGCTGATAGCCGAAGGTTCTGCGGGAGCTGGCGGGCTTGCCCGCCACCCAGATCGCGAACAGCGCGAGCGCGATGCCCGCGGCGTCGGTGGCCATGTGGCCCGCGTCGGCGAGCAGGGCCAGGCTCCCCGACATGATCGCGCCGATCACCTGGACGACCAGCACGCTCAACGTGAGCGGCAACACGATGATCAATCGCTTGCGGTGCTGCGCGCCGGCCGTCGCGTGGCCGTGTCCGTGACCCTGTCCCATGGCTACTCCCCAATCAATACAGTCAGCCATGTATATACAGCAGGAGCTGTATATACAGCAAGTCGTGTATCCTGATAATCGTGTTCACTGTGGAGACCCGGCTCGACGCGATGGCCCGAATCGGCAGGGCCCTGGCCGACCCGAACCGCTGCCGCCTGCTCATCGCCCTGCTGCAGGGGCCCTCCTATCCGGCCCGGCTGGCCGACGAGCTGGGGCTCACCCGGCAGAACGTCTCCAACCACCTGGCGTGCCTGCGTGGCTGCGGCCTCGTCGTCGCGGTGCCCGAGGGACGGCAGACGCGCTACGAGATCTCCGACGGACGGCTGGCGCACGCGATCGAGGACCTGATCCACGTCGCCCTCGCCGTGGACCCCGACCACATCTGACATCCACCGGGCGAAGGCGCCTCCTCCCGGCCTGGTCCCTTGGTCATGATCAGCGGACGGTTATCGTGGGGAGATGAGCGAGATCCGAGTGGGCCTGGTCGGGTACGGCACGGCGGGGGCCGTCTTCCACGCCCCGCTCATCCACGCGACGCCCCGCCTGCGCCTGGCCGCCGTCGTCACCCGCGACCCCGACCGCGCCGCCGAGGTCTCCAGCCGGTACGGCGCGGCGGTGATGAAGGACGCCGACGACCTGTGGCCGCGCTGCGATCTGGCCGTCATCGCCTCGCCCAACAGGACCCACATCCCGCTCGCCACCGCCGCGCTCGACGCCGGACGCCCCGTCGTGGTCGACAAGCCCCTCGCCAGGACCGCCCAGGAGGCCCGCGACCTCGTCGAACTGGCCGCCAAGAAGCGGCTGATGCTGACGGTCTTCCAGAACCGGCGGTGGGACGGCGACTTTCTCACCCTGCGCCGCCTGGTGGCCGAGGGCGCGCTCGGCGACGTCCACCGGCTGGAGTCGCGGTTCGAGCGCTGGCGTCCGGTGCCGAAGGGCGGCTGGCGGGAGAGCGGCGGCGCCGACGAGGTGGGCGGCCTCCTGTACGACCTGGGCAGCCATCTCGTCGACCAGGCGCTCCAGCTCCTGGGCCCCGTGCGTGAGGTCTACGCCGAGAGCGATGTGCGCAGGGAGGGCGTCGGCGCGGACGACGACTCCTTCCTCGCCCTCACCCACGCCAGCGGCGCCCGCTCCCACCTGTGGGTGAGCGCGCTGGCGGGCCGGCTCGGGCCGCGCTTCCGGGTGCTGGGGTCGTCGGCGGCCTACGTGAAGCACGGCCTGGACGTCCAGGAGGAGCAGTTGCGCGCGGGGGCGGTGCCGGACGATCCGGGGTTCGGCGCGGACCCGGAGGAGCGGTGGGGGTCGCTGGGCACGGTCGACTCGGCCGAGCGGGTCCGCACGGAGCCCGGGTCCTACCTGGACTTCTACCAGGCGGTGGCGGCGTGCCTGGTCAGCGGCTCCGCGCCCCCTGTCGATCCGAGGGACGTGGTCGACGCCCTCACGGTCATCGAGGCCGCCCACCGCTCGGCCACCGAACACACGGTCATCCGCATCCACTGACACCGACGCCCCTCCTGGGGGAAGCGGGGAAGCGGCTCTCGGAGGACGCCCCGGCGCGCGTGGGTGCGGAGTGCGGGTCTCAGGGGGCTCGGCGCGTGGGTACGGCGTGCGGTCCTCGGAAGCCGCGGCTGCGGAGAGGGCCGCACCCGCGCGCAACCGAAGCCGGTGGCCCAACGACCCTGTCGTGACGGCGGCCCGCCGGAGTCCTGCTGGAGTACGCGTGATGGACGGGTGGCCACCGTCATCCCACGGTGGCCATGACCCCGGCGACAGCCGTACAGACGAAAAGAGTGGTCAGTCTCGCAGACGCGAGCGGAGAGCGATGGTGTCGGCGTCGGTCCAGCCCTGGGCGCGGAGCCACGGCATCGGCCCGCCGAACCGGTCGTCGAGCACGCCGAGGAACTGCAGCATGTACCGCGCCCGCGGCCGGTGGTCGTCGGCGGGCCTGGAGTCGAGGTCGTCCCGGTAGGTGTCGCTGGCCCGCAGCCTGGCCAGCACCTGTTCGAGGCGTTCGCCCGTCGCCTCGTAGTCGGCGACGATGGCCTCGCGGGTGGCTCCCGCGACCTCCAGCGCGAGCGCGCACAGCACCCCGGTGCGGTCCTTGCCCGCCGCGCAGTGCACGATGGCGGCGCCGTCGTCCATGGCCATGACGCGCAGGGCCGAGACGACCGAGTCGGGGCGGTCGCGCAGGTAGCCGTAGTAGAACCCGGTGACGCGCACGTCGTCCTGGGTGTTGCGCTCCTGCCAGGGCAGCGCCCGGTCGGCGTCGACGTCGGTGTGCCTGCCGCCCTCGGCGAACAGGGTCAGGTGGTGGACGGTGACCTCGGGGATCCTGGTGAGGGGCCCCGGGCCTTCAAGATGGACCTCCGGGCCGGAGCGGAGGTCGACGACGTGCCTGACCTTGTGTGAGCCGACGAGCTGTTCGACGTCGGCGTCGGTCAGACCCTGCAGGTTGTCGGATCTGAGAATGCGTCCCGACCGCGTGGTTCCGCCGTCGGTGGTGGGGAGTCCGCCCAGGTCACGGACGTTGACGGCACCTTGGAGCTCTATCCATCGCGTGAAGTCGTTCATCGAGATCAAGCCTATATGTCGGGATAAGTCTGTGCGGATTCGGCATTTGTAACGCAGCATGAAGAGATGGATCCGCGTGCTTTTCCCCCGCGTCTGGTGCTCGATCCCTCCCTACCCGGGGAGGTCGCGGCACAGCTGAGAGCGGGCCCACACGCGATGCACATGGCGAGGGCGGGCAGGCAGCACGAGCCGACGCGCAACTCGGCCCTGCTGTTCGTGCTGCCCGGCTTCCTGATGCTGATCTGGCTGGTGATCGGCTCGGCGGGGATGATCGTGGCGCTGGTGGGCATGTCGTTGATCGCGCTGATGCGCTGGATGGCGACCGACGAGGGCAACAGGGTGGCCAAGCGGCGGCTCAGGCTCGCCTACGAGCACCACGACCGCTACGTCCTGCCCGAGGATCTCGACTATCCCTGCCAGGTGCTGCTGCGCAGGGCGCAGGACGCCGCCGACCGGATCCTCGCCTCCGAGGTGCACAAGGCGGGGCTGATCGACTCCATCGACAACCAGGTGACGCTGCCCGACGAGGTGTGGCAGATCGCCAGGCGGCTGGCGAAGCTGTCGCGGATGCACGACGAGCATCGCCGGATCGTGCCGACCGACCTGCCGAGGAATCTGCGCGCGGCGTTCGCGCCGTACGCCGGGGCGCTGGACCAGGCATGGACGTCGCTCTCGCAGCGGGTGCGCACCCTGGAGGAGTACGCGCTGCAGGTGCTGAAAGCTGACGACGTCTACCGCGCCCACCGGCGGCTGGAGATGCTGGCCGCCCGCACGCCCGACTACCAGCGCCTGCTGGCCGAGACCGTCCGCGACGACCTGGCCCTTCCGCACATCCAGCAGCTGGCCGACCAGGCCAGGCACGTGCGGGCGTTGTTCGAGGAGTCGATCCAGGAGGCCCGCAGGGCGGCGGGCCACCTGGTCAGGACTCCGCTCTCCTGAGCAGTTCGAGGGTCCTGCGCATCCCCGCCTCGTTGCCGAGGCTGCGGTAGATCGCGCGGGCCTGCTCCAGCGGCGGTACGGCGGCGCGCCGGTCCTTCGCGTCGAGGTGCGTCTCGCCGAGGTGGCGCAGGCTGCGCGCCATCCACCACTGGTCGCCCAGCTCGTCGAAGGCGGTGACGGCGCTCTTCAGCTCCTCCTCCGCGTCGGCCGTCCGGCCCAGCCTGCTCAGCACTCTGCCGGACGACAGGTGGGTGCGGGCCACCCCCCACGAGTCGCCGAGGGCCATGAGGATCTCCTCGGCCCGCCGTACCGAGTCGAGCTCGCGCAGGCCGTTGACGGGGTCGCCGACCTCGCCCATGGCGCGCATGCAGCGCGCCTCCTCCCACAGCTCGCCCCTGCTCCTGAACATCTCCGCCGCCCTGTCGAGGCTGAAGCCCGCCTTGGTGAACAGGTCGGCAGCGGCCCTGGCCTCCCCCTCCCTGTGCAGCCCGCGCGCCTGGGCGGCCAGCACCTCGCCGTAGGCGCGCAAGGTCTGCGCCTCGGAGTAGCGGTTGCCGTCGCGTTTGAACACCTCGAGGGCGTCCTCCAGCAGCTCGCGGGCCTCTTCGGGGCGCCGCTGCGCCAGGCGGAGCTCGGCGAGGTTGCGCTGGGTTCGCGCCATCCACCAGTAGTCCTCTTCGGCGCCGAAGGCGGCGATCGCGTCGATGAGGTAGTCCTGCGCCTTGTCGAGGTTGCCGTCGTTGAACAGCCGCATGCCGATCGTGCGCATGGCCCTGGCCGCCCACCAGGTCTCGCCGAGCTCGGCGAAGATCTCCAGCGCCTCCTGCGCCGCGTCGCCGCCGAGCGCCGCCGTGCGGTCGAGCAGGGCGATGGCGAGCGTTCGCCGGTCCCCCACGTGCCTGGCCGCCTCGACGGTGAGCTCGGCCACCTCGCCCCAGTCGCTCCAGTAGGCGCGCAGCGAGTGGCAGATGGAGCAGAACGCCCTGCCGAGGCCGAAGACCAGCTCCCACCGTTCCATCGACCTGGCCTGGTGGATCAGGGCGATGAGGCTGAGGCGTTCGGCGTTGAGCCAGTCGCCGGCCTGGATTTGGCGGTCGGCGTCGCCTGCGCGTCCCGTGCGCCCCCAGTCCTGCGGCCATCTGGCCTGGGCTGCGGCCTCCGCACGGCGGCGGTAGCCGGAAAGGACGCGTTCGATGGCGGCCTCGCGCCTGTCGTCCTGCAGCTCGGCGGCGAACAGGCGGACCAGGTCGTGCAGGCGGTAGCGCATGGCGCCGGTCTGGTCGGTGCCCGAGCTCTCGGCCAGCTGCACGTCGATCAGCGCCTCCAGCTGGTCGGCGCCGTCGAGCACGGAGCTGTCGAGCAGCTCGCCGGCCACCCAGCCGGGCACGTCGGGCGAGGTGAGCGAGGACAGCAGGCGCAGCAGCCTGCGCTGGATGCCCGTGCAGTCGTCGAAGCTGAGCTGGACGGAGGCGCGGACGCTCTTGTCGATCGTGGGGGCCAGCTCCAGCTGGTCGAGCCGGCGGCGTTCGTCGGTCAGGCGGTCGGCCAGCTCGCGCAGCGACCAGTTCGACCGGGTGGCCAGCCGTCCGCCGCAGATGTTGATCGCCAGCGGCAGGTAGTCGCAGATCTTGACGATTTCCTTGGCGGCGGCCAGGTCCTCGACGATCCGCTCGCCACCGGCGAGCCTGGCCAGCAGTTCCACGCCCTGCGCTTCGCTGAAGACGCTGAGCTGGGTGTCGTAGGCGTTCATCAGGAACAGCGGCTGGCGCGAGGTGACCACGACCGCGCAGCCGGGCTCGGCCGGGATGAGGGCCTTGACCTGCTCGGCGTCGTCGACGTTGTCCAGGCCGATGAGGATTCTGCGGCCCTTGGTCCAGGTCAGCCAGAGCTGGCGCAGCTCCTCCTGCCCGCCGGGGTCGGTGGTGAGCCGGACGCCGAGCGCGCGCAGGAAGCCGATGAGGACCTCGTCGGGCCGGATGCCGCGCAGGTTGGCGTAGAGGCGGCCATCGGGGAACCAGTCGGCGAGCTCCTGCCCGAACCTGGCCATGAGCGCCGACTTGCCGACGCCGCCCCTGCCGTACAGGGAGACGACCAGCGGCGGCGCGAGCTCGCTGCCGCCGCGCCTGGCGGTGAAGACCTTGCGCAGCTCGGCGAGCGCCTCCGAGCGGCCGGTGAAGTGCTCGGGCGAGGGCGGCCACTGGTCGGGCGGGCGCCACGCCGGGTCCTCGGGCAGCGCCTTCGGTTCGCCGTTTCTGCTGGTGGCGGTGGTCGCCCAGGTCGTCACGCCCACCAGCAGCGCCGCGAGCGCGGTCACGCCGATCTTGGCCACGGGCGGGATCTCCCACTCCAGCGAGGCGGCCAGGATGCTGGCCGCTCCCGCGGCCGCGCCCGCCGCGATCGGCGCCACCCAGGCTCGTTTCCTGCGCCGGGGCCGGTGAGCCTCCTCCGGCAGTCGCAACACGCACCCCCTTTCGGAGGTGATTCAAGCCGATCTCGTACGGCCCGCGCCACCCCCGATCACGGAACCCGCGAAGCGATGACCGACGGGGGTACGGCGGCGCCGTACCCCCGTCAGCCGGTTACAGATGCAACTCCATCAGCCGGTTACAGCCCGACCACGTGGCACGTGGCGGTCACGGTCTTGGACGGGTCCGACTCGGAGGTGGCGGTCAGCGTCACCTTGGCCAGGCGGCTGCCGCCCTCGGCGCGCTGGGCGTTGACCGTGACGGACTCGTGCTCGCCGTTGCCGACCGCGGCCAGGGCGTTGGGCAGCTGGGCGCTCCAGCCCCGGCCCGAGACCGACGCGGTGAGGCGGTAGACGTCGCCGCCGAGGTAGGAGGAGACGTCCTCGGGGTGCGCGGCCGTCGAGGTGCGCGTCCTGCCGGTGTTGAACAGCGGGAACTTGCAGGTGGACAGGCCCTTGCCGGCCGGGATCCCGGCGGCGGGCAGCAGCTTGACGCCGCGCCTGTGCGGTCCTGCGCCGTCGAGCGAGCGGACCGCGACGGTGTAGGACAGGATGCCCTTGCGGTCACGCTGCACATCGGTGACGTAGAAGTGCAGGCGGTTGGCCTCGTCGACGAACTCGTACTCGCTGCCGGAGTCGGTGCCGGCGTGGAAGAGGGCGTCGGACAGCTGGCGGTAGTCGCCGATGGTGATCGGGACCTTGGTGCCGTCGGGCAGGACGTAGTCGGTCATGTTGATGTCCTGCGGGTTGGCGTCGATCACCCACTCGAACGGGGACCTGTCCTGGTTCTTGGTCTTGGCCAGGAGCACGCCGGAGTCGGGGGTGAAGGAGTCGGTGCCCATCCGGTCGACGACTTCGACGGTGTAGTTCTCGTAGCCGCCGCCGTCGCACAGGGGGTCGGTCTGCCACTGGCAGGCGGGCGCCTTGTCGCCGGAGTCGAACTGGATGTTGAGGCCCATGAGCCCGTTCGGTCCCGGCTGGACGGAGCGAGCGGTGACCTTGGCGGTGACCAGGCCGGACTCGTCGAGCGCGTCACGCGACAGGCGCAGCACGTTCTGCTCGTCGACCATGTTCAGCTTGATCTTGTTGCGCAGCATGTGCTGGGCGCCCATCGAGCCGCCCGAGGTGGGCGGGATCAGCCAGCGGCTGTGCGGTCCTCCAGGGCCGTTGAAGCTGCCCCTGCTGAGCATCTCCCAGATGCCGGTGTAGGCCCTGCGGACCGGGTTGGCGTACGGGTTGTTGTAGTTGTCGAGCACGCCGAGGATGTGGCTCAGCTCGTGCGCGTAGACGCCCATGCCGGAGCTCTCGGCCTGCACCGAGTTGACGCCGATCTGGGCGTTGGGCCAGAAGGTCGAGCCCGCCTGCCAGGAGGTCCAGTCGACGTAGCGGGTCTTGACCCAGTTGGTCAGGCTGGGGTCGTCGGGACCCCACTCGTCGGTGACGTCCTCCTTGGTCGGGAACTTCATCATCCCGAACTCCTGCCAGGTGGACGACTCGTCCTGACCGGCGCTGAGGTAGAAGATGAAGTCGAACTTCTTGGCCTCCTCCTCGCCGATGGCACCCGCCCACAGCGCCCTGCCCTCGGTGCGCAGGCTCTTGTCGCACGAGTCGCCCGCCGGGCAGCCGGTGCCGCCCTGGAACTCCATGGCGTACTCGTGGTCCTTGCCCGTCAGCGTGTAGGGCCCGAACCCGGTCAGTTCCACGCCGTAGCGGCCGCCGGAGTCCTCCATCCAGTACTCGTGGATGGTGTGGCCGCGGTTGAGCGCGTTCGGGGTGTTGAGGAAGTCCTGGTAGAACTTGGCAACCTGGTCGCGGGGCACGTCGTGCGCCTCGGCGCTGGGGTTCTTGAAGATCGTCGAACCCTTGGGCTGGGTGGCCACGAACGGCTGGTTGGGGTAGTCGAGCAGCACCAGCGCGCCCTTGAAGGTGCGGGTGGAGCCCTTGACGTTCGGGTCGGCCCAGTTGGTGTCCGGGATCTTCTTGTAGTCCGCCCACGTCATGTGGTCGGGGTTCTTCCAGTTCTGCGGGTCGATCGGGGCGATCGAGGGCGCGGGACGGCCGCGCAGTGTCTGGTCGGACTCGGGCTCGTCGCGCTGCCACGGCTGCGTCTGGGGCCAGTGGTCCTGACGCCAGGGGATCTCGGGGTCGGCGGGGGGATCGGCGGAGGCGGGGGTGGCCGCAAGACCTAACGGGACCAGCACGAGGGCCGCCAGCAGGCCTTTCAGCAGCTTCTTCGGGAGCTTCACGAACTAGGACGGTATAGACGCTCTTGACGGAGATCACCGATCAGTTGTAGGGAAGAGGCCACCTCCGATTTCCGACAAATGATGAAAAGGCCAGGTAGTGCTGCAGCGCAGCGTCGACGACTTAGCCATCCGCCTCGGGCGGCCCCTGCTCTTGGAGGACCGCCTCCAGCGCGTCATCGCCTACTCCGAGCAGGACGGCGCGATGGACGACATCAGGCGCGAGTCGATCCTGCGCCGCCACACGACCCCCGAGGTCCGCGGCTTCCTGCACGCCGCGGGCATCCTGGAGGCCACCGCCCCGCTGCGCACCCCCGGCGCGCCCGCGCTCGGCCTGCTGCCGAGAGTCTGCGTCCCCGTACGGCACGACGGCGCGCTGATGGGCTTCCTGTGGTTCATCGACACCGCCCCGGCGATGACGGCGGCCGAGATCGACGAGGCCACGACCGCCGCCGGCACGCTGGCCCTGGCCCTGTTCCACGAGAGCCTGGCCACGGGCCTTGCCTCGCACCGCGAGCTGGAGGCCGTGACCGGAGTCCTGTCCGGCGACCGCGACGCCGCCCGAACCTTGATCGAGGCGGGCTTCCCGCAGGCGCTGCCGGTCACCGCCCTGGTGGCCACGCCGCTGGACGCCGATCCCTCCGAGCGGTCGCGGCTAGCGATGGAGCAGGGCATGCTGACCGTGCGGCGCCGTCTCGGCGGGCTGCACCTGGTGCGCTACGACCACGCCACGCTCCTCACCACGGCCGCGCCGCCCGCCGAGGAGGTGCACGCGGCGATGGCGCTGCCCGTGGTGGTCGGCATCGGCCGCCCCCGCCCGAGCCTGGCCGAGGCCGGCGAGTCCTACGCGGAAGCCCTGCACGCGGCCCAGGTGGCGACCAGGGTGCGGGGGCTCGGCCGGTCGGTCGAGTGGACCAGGCTCGGCGTCTACCGCATGCTGACGCACGTGCCACAGGCGGACCTGCACCCCGGCCTCGAACGGCTGCTCGCCGACGCCCAGCACCTGCCGCTGCTGGAGACGCTGGAGACCTACCTCGACCTGGCGGGCAGCGCGGTGGCCACCTCGAAGCGGCTGCGGCTGCACCGCACGTCGCTGTACTACCGGTTGCAGCGGGTGGAGGAGCTGGCGCAGACGGACCTCAAGGACGGCGGGGAACGGCTCAGCCTGCACCTGAGCCTGAAACTGGCCCGCCTGTCCGGCCGCTACCGGCCCCGCTCCTGACAGCTCCCACCCCCGGGGGTCCCGGCGCGTGTGATTGATTTGGCAGCAGTCGTGCCTTTTAATCGCTCAATGGGAGCGTTGAGGAAGGGATTCGGCTCGCGCGCCCACGTGCCCGTCGTCCTCCACTCCGCTCCCCTCGTGCTGCCCGTCTGCGCGCCGCCGATCCGTGACGGCGCTGTCGCCATCAGAGGCGAGCGGGTGCTCCAGGTCGGGTCCAGGGCCGAGCTGCTGGCCTACTTCCCCGTCGAGGACGAGATCCGCTGGCCCGGCCTGATCACCCCGGGGCTGGTGGACGCCTGCCGTACCGGGGCGCTGGGTCCTGGGGTGACCAGCGCGGCCGATCTCGGTGAGCGTGGCAGCCCCGGCGGCGTCACCTACCTGGAGGTCGCCTGCGCGAGCGAGCAGGCGTGGGAGGCGAGCGCGCGTGACGCGCTGATCACCGCGATCCGTGAGCATGCGGGCACGGTGGGCGTGGCCGCGCACGCGTCCGATCCGCTGGTGATGGAGGAGCTGGCGGTGCTCGCCCGGACGTTCGGGCTGCGGCTGATGGCCGACCTCGGCCGCCACTCCCCCATGGAGCTGGACGAGGCCGGGGTGCTGGGACCGCACTGCCACGTGACGGGCGAGGGGCCGCTCACGCCCGGCGAGCGCAAACTGCTGCGGCTGCGCGGCACCACGCTGGCGTTGCTCGGCGGGGACGTCTCCGCGCTGGTGGAGGAGGGCGCCGCGATCGCGTTCGGCGGCCCGCCGCTGGCGGTGGCGCGAGCCGTACGGGATGCCACCCGGATGCGACGCCTGGAACGGGTGCTCGTCGAGGCGGCGACCGTGGGCGGGGCGCGGGCCATGGGCATGGCGGAGGGTCCTGGCCGGATCGGCACGCTCGGCCCCGGCAGCCAGGCCGACCTGGCCGTCTTCGACGTCCGGGGCGGCCGCGACCCCTACGCGGCGCTGCTCGACCAGCCGCCGTGCCTGGCCACGGTGATCGGCGGCGTGCCCCGCCCGCGGCGTCCGCGCCGGTCCGCCGCGGACTCCTCCAGGGAGCAGGCGGGTTAGACCGCCCAGTTGTCCCTGTCGACCTCGCCCAGCAGTTCCTTCAGCCGCTCCCGCTGCTCCTGGGACAGCACGCCGAACAGGTCGCGGGCGACCTCCCTGCGGGCTTCGCGCGAGCGCTCGTGGACCTCGGCGCCGCGCGGGGTGATCAGCAGCAGCGTCGAGCGCCGGTTGGCGGGGTCGGTCTCCCTGCGCACCAGCCCCGCCTCCTCCAGCGCGTCGACGACGGGCGTGAGCGAGCGCGGCACGATGCGCAGCGCCTCGGCGAGCTGGACCATCCTGAGCGGCCGGTCGGCCTCGACGAGCTCGCGCAGCGCCCGCGCCTGACTGGGGCTGAGGCCGAGCGGCTCCAGGCGGCGCTTGTAGCCGTGCCTGGAAAGCCGGCTGATCCTGTGCACGAGTTCCAGCAGCTCGGAGGCGGTGTCCACGATCGCAGAGCCTACCGGTGGAACAATCGTGAGATAACCTCTGTTTGAGTGAACATCTGAAAGGAGTTCTGTGACAGCGGAACCACGCGCGCCCATGAGGCGCATCATCAGGCTGTTCCGGCCCTATCGCGGCCGCCTGGCCACCGTCCTCGCCCTGATCGCCCTTTCGTCGCTGGTCTCCCTCGCCTCGCCGTTCCTGCTGCGCGAGATCCTCGACGTCGCCATCCCCTCGCGGGATCTGGCGCTGCTGAGCCTGCTGGCGCTCGGCATGGTCGCCGTCGCCGTGACCACCAGCGTGTTCGACGTGATGCAGACGTTCATCTCCACGACCGTCGGCCAGCGGGTCATGCACGACCTGCGCGCCGCCGTCTACAGCCATCTGCAGCGCATGTCGCTGGCCTTCTTCACCCGCACCCGCACCGGCGAGGTGCAGTCGCGCCTGGCCAACGACATCGGCGGGATGCAGCAGGTCGTCACCTCGACCGCGACCTCGATCGTCTCCAACCTCACCACCGTGCTGGCCAGCGTCATCGCGATGCTGGTCCTCGACTGGCGGCTGACCGCGCTGTCGCTGGCGCTGCTGCCGGTGTTCGTGTGGATCAGCCGCAAGGTCGGGCAAGAGCGCAGGCGGATCACCGCCGAGCGGCAGCGCAAGCTGGCCGTGATGTCGTCGATGGTGCAGGAGTCGCTGTCGGTCAGCGGCATCCTGCTCGGCCGGACGATGGGCCGCGCCCCCGAGCTGACCCGCAGGTTCACCGACGCCTCCGACGAGCTGGCCGAGCTGGGCGTGCGCGCCAGTATGGCCGGCCGATGGCGGCAGTCGTCGATCCAGATCGTCATGGCCGCGATGCCCGCCATGATCTACTGGGCCGCCGGCCTGACGTCGATGGTGTCCGTCGGCACGGTGGTCGCCTTCACCACGCTCCAGGCCGGGCTGTTCAGGCCCGCGGTCTCGCTCATGCGGACGGGGGTGGAGGTGCAGAGCTCGCTGGCGCTGTTCGGCCGCATCTTCGAGTACCTGGACCTGCCCGTCGACATCACGCCCGGCGGCCGCGACCTGAGCGGCCCGCGCGGCGAGGTCCGCTTCGAGCGGGTCGACTTCTCCTACGGCGAGGCGCCGACCCTGTCGGGCCTCGACCTCGACATTCCGGCGGGCACCAGCCTGGCCGTCGTCGGCGAGACCGGCTCGGGCAAGACCACGCTCAGCTACCTGATCCCCCGCCTCTACGACGTCACGGGCGGCAGGGTGACGATCGACGGCGTGGACGTGCGCGAGCTGACCTTCGAGGCGCTCGCGACGACCGTGGGCGTGGTCTCGCAGGAGACCTACCTGTTCCACGCCTCGATCGCCGACAACCTGCGCTTCGCCAAACCCGACGCGAGCGACGAGGAGCTGGTCGCGGCGGCCCGCGCCGCCAGGATCCACGACCACGTCGCCGCGCTGCCCGACGGGTACGACACGGTGGTCGGCGAGCGGGGCCACCGCTTCTCCGGCGGCGAGAAGCAGCGCCTGGCGATCGCCCGCACGCTGCTGCGCGACCCGCCGGTGCTCGTCCTGGACGAGGCGACCAGCGCGCTGGACAACCAGACCGAGCGTGCCGTACAGGAGGCGCTGGACGCGCTGGCCGACGGCCGCACCACGATCACCATCGCCCACCGGCTGTCGACCGTCCGCGGCGCCGACCAGATCGTGGTCCTCGACGCGGGCGTGATCGCCGAGCGCGGCACCCACGAGGAGCTCATGGCGCTGGACGGCCGCTACGCGGCTCTCGTCCGCCGGGAAGAACCGCTCATCACGGCTTAAACGTGATATACGACACAAAAGGAAATCTAACCCCTCGTCCTCCAGGCGCTGCCCACGCTGGCCTTCGGTCTGTGGGGCGGCGCGCTCGCCGACCGGCTGCGCGGCCGTCCCGTGGTCGTCGCCTCCCAGATCGCGCAGGGCCTGCTCGCGGTCGTCCTCGCGATCGTGGCCATGGCGGGGGTCACCTCCGTCCTTCCCGTGTACGACGTGGCGCTGGCCGGCGGCCTGGTCACCGCGCTCGGCGGCCCCGCGCTCGGCAGGTTCGGCGCGGAGGTCGTCCCGCCCGCCGACCTGCCCAACGCCATGTCGCTCGGCTCGGTGGTCAACTCGGCGGGCCGCATCCTCGGCATGAGCCTGGCGGGCGTGCTGATCCCGGTCACCGGGCCCGGCGGCCTGTTCGTGATCAACGCGCTGAGCTTCCTGGCCGTGATCGCCGCCATCGCCGCGATGCGCGTCTCTGAGATGTACGAGCTCGCCCAGGCCCCCGCGGACGCGAACGGCATCAGGGAGGGCCTGCGCTACGTGCTGCGCACGCGATGGCTGCTGGTGCTGCTGGCCCTCTCGCTGGTCCTCGGCAGCCTGGGCCGCAACTACCAGGTGACGATGGCCGCGATGGCGGCCGGACCGCTCGGCGCGGGCGCGAGCGGCTACGGCCTGCTGTCCACGGTCTTCGCCGTCGGCACCGTGCTCGGCGGCGTCTTCGCGGCGGGCCGGCCGCGGCTGACGATGCGCCTGCTGCTGGTCACGGCCTTCCTCACCAGCGTGGCGCAGGCGCTCAGCGGCCTGATGCCCGGGCTGTGGACCTTCGCCGCGCTGCTGCTGCCGATCGCCGCGGGCGCGGTCGTCATCGACACCACGATCGGCGCGCGGGCCCAGCTCGGCAGCCCCGACGAGCTGCGCGGCCGGGTGATCTCGGTGCTGGGCCTGGTGAGCGCCGCGTCGGGCGCGCTGGGCGGGCCGCTGCTCGGCTGGCTCAGCGACGCCATGGGCCCCCAGCTCGCCCTGCGGATCGGCGGCGTGAGCACCGTGGCCGCCACGCTGCTGGCCGCGCTCGCGCTGGCCAGGATCACCGGCGTCCGGATTCTTCGCCCGCGAACCGCGTAGGGTCGGATCCGTGCAAAACACCCGATACGCCCGATCTGGCATGGTGTGCAGCGTTGACCACCTCGCCTCCGCCGCCGGCCTGACCATGCTCGACCGCGGCGGCTCGGCCGCCGACGCCGCCATCGCCACCAACGCCGTCCTCACGGTCACCGCACCCCACATGTGCGGCCTCGGCGGCGACCTGTTCGCGCTCGTCCACGACGGCTCCGTCAGCGCGCTCAACGCCTCGGGCCGCGCGGGCTCGGGCGCCGACCCCGACCGGCTCAGGGCCGAGGGGCACACCCGCATGCCGCACCATCACGACATCAGGTCCGCGCCGGTGCCCGGCTGCGTGGACGGCTGGCTCGCCCTGCACTCCAGGTACGGCAAGCTGCCGATGAGCACCGTGCTCGCCCCCGCGATCGCGCTGGCCGCCGACGGCTTCCCCGCCTCGCCGCTGCTGGCCCCCATCACCTCGATGGTCGGCCACCCCGACTTCGCCGGCGACTTCACCCCCGGGCAGCTCATGACCAGGCCGGGCGTGGCCCGCACGCTGGAGGCGATCGCCGCCTCCGGCAGGGAGGGCTTCTACCAGGGCGAGTTCGGGCAGGGCCTGCTGGAGCTGGGCGCGGGCGAGTATACGGCCGACGACCTGGCCGAACCGCTGGCCGACTGGGTGGAGCCGCTACGCGTTTCGGCCTTCGGCCACGACGTGTGGTCGATGCCGCCCAACTCCCAGGGCTACCTGCTGCTGCTGTCGCTCGGCATCGTGGACGGGCTCGACCTGCCCGCCGCGCCCGAGCACCCCCTCTGGGCCCACCTGCTGGGCGAGGCGGCCAGGATCGCCGGCCACGACCGGCTCGCCGTCCTGCACGAGCACGCGACCGACCTGGTGTCGGCGGCCGAGATCGACCGGCGGCGCGCGCTCATCGATCCGGCCACCCGGCTGAAGGTGCGCGGCCTGACCGCCGAGGGCGACACGACGTACCTGTGCGCGGTGGACGGCGACGGTATGGGCGTCTCGCTCATCCAGTCGAACGCCTCGGGCTTCGGCAGCCTCGTCGTCGAACCCCGCACCGGGATCAACCTGCACAACCGCGGCATCGGCTTCTCGCTGACGCCCGGACATCCCGCCGAGTACGGCCCCGGCCGCCGCCCCCCGCACACCCTCACCCCCGCGCTCGTCACCCGTCCTGACGGCTCGCTCCGCGCGGTCGTGGGCACGATGGGCGGCGACGCTCAGCCGCAGATCCTCCTGCAGGTCATCACCAGGCTGCTGCGGCACGGCCAGACGCCGGGAGAGGCGATCAGCGCGCCGCGCTGGCGGCTGGCCACGGGCGGGACCGGGTTCGACACCTGGGAGTCGCCGGACGAGACCGTCGTCGAACTGGAGGAGGGCGCCCACTGGGCCGACGGGCTGGCCGCGCTCGGCCATCCGGTGGCGGCCAGGCCGTACGGGACCGGGTTCGGGCACGCGCACCTGATCGACGTGCTGCCCGGCGGCGTCCTGGCCGGGGCTGCGGACCCGCGGGCGCGGATCGGCGCGGCGATCGGCCGCTGACCTCGCGGAGGGTTTCCGACCCGAGGGTTCCCGACGTGGTGGCGGGTAGGCACCGACTATGACCGAAACACCACCGGACCGCTACGGACTCAGCGACGAGCAGGAGATAGAGGTCGAGGGCTGGACCGAGGACCTCGGCGCCGACCACGTCATCGAGGAGGACGACCCCCAGCACCAGGACACCGTGGCCGAACGGCTGTGGCGCGAGGCGCCCGACAGGGAACGGGCGCCGCGCGAGGAGCACCGGCTGGTGCAGCCCGACGAGGGGCTGGGGGCCGACGTCGAGAGCGAGGAGATCGGCGACGACGTGGGCGCCGACTCGGGCGATCTGTCCGCCGAGGAACGCGCGGTACGAATCGACCCCGAGAGCCCCTAGCCAGGGGCGCGCTTCGCGCGTTCGGGCTCGGGACTGTTCTTCCCAGGGGCTTTCCAGCCCCTTCGACCCCGGCCTGGGCCACTTGGAGGGCCAAGCGGGAGATCACGATGGGGGACCGATCCGGATCGTGGCCGGACACAGCAAACCCGCCACCCCGACATCACGCCATGCCGGCTACGCCATCGTCTTCCCACCGATCACGTTCCGCCCGCCACACACGCCAGCCGACCAGCGCAAACGTTCAAGGAACCAACCACCGAAGAACCCGTATGTTCCTGACATCGAGGGCACGCCGCACCGGGGCCCTGATCCGGTCGGAGCAGGGCGCGCTTCAGTCCGCGTCGAGGCGGCGTAGGGCGGGGAGCACGCCGTACAGGTCATCGATGACGGCGTCGGCGGCCGCGGCCTCCGCCCTGTCGGCGTGCAGGTAGCCCCACGGGCCCCGGCGCAGCAGCGCGGTGCGCATCCCGGCCCTGCCCGCGGGCAGCACGTCGTTGTCGAGCCGGTCCCCGACGTACAGAATCTCCTCGGGCCGCCTGCCCGCGACGGCGGCGACCTTGGCGAAGAACTCGGGGGCGGGCTTGGCCACGCCCCAGCCGTCGGAGGTGTGGATGGAGTCGACGGGCAGGTCCATGGCCAGCAGGGCGTCGTAGGCCCTGGTCGGCTGGTTGCCGGCGATGATCACCTGGATGCCGGCGTCGCGCAGGCCCTGCAGGGCAGGGCGCACGTCGGGGTAGAGGTCGTCGGCGTCGAAGTGGTTGCGCAGGCTGTCGGGCTCGTCCCGCTCCCACGCGGCGATCTCGGCCTCGATGTCGAGTCCGGGGCGCAGGATCTCGAAGGCGTCGCGGTGCGAGCGCTCCAGAGCGGCGGTGCCGCCGAGCACGCCCATGAAGGCGAGCCTGGGCACGCCCAGCCGGTCGGCCCAGCGCGACCAGATGCGCGTCTCGTCGATCAACGTCTCGCCGACGTCGAACACCACTGCCTTGACCACCGTCGATTCCTCCTTCGTCCGCCCCAACTCTACGGACTTCCCCGGCCGGACCCGTCCGGGGTCAGCCCGCCATGGGGTGAGCGGGCGAGGGGCGGGGTTGCTGGACATGGTGCGGTGCGGCAAAGGAGGGCGGTCAGCCCGACGTAGGTAGGGCGGACGAGCGAGGAGCGGGGGTCAGCCCGACGTGGGAGCCGGGCAGCGAGAGGCGGGGGTCAGCCTGACGTGGGAGCCGGGCGGCGAGGGGCGGCGGTCAGCCTGACGATGGCGGGGATCGGGAACAGCAGCAGGTACAGGTTCGGGATCCACCAGGCAAGCGAGAAGTCACCGCGCAACGTCCAGAACGCGATCGCCATCAGTCCCGAGGCCATCGTCAGCACCAGCGACACCAGCATCAGCGGCTCCCCCCGGCTCCGGCCGCCCCGCAGCAGCCACAGGCTCGTCAGCCCGGTCGCGCTGGCCAGCAGGTCAATCCAGAGGAACGACCAGTTCCAGTCGGCCATCAGCGGGTTGGCGTAGTCGGCGAACGCCCATGCGGCGGGGATCAGCCCCATCCCCGTCACCGAGAAGTACACGACGAACCCGACGTCCGTCGCCAGCATGAGGGCCTTAGTCGTTCTCAGCACGGTCGATCAACTCCAGGAGGTAGCGGCGGGTGCTCTCGTGCAGTCCGGGGTCGGGCTCGCCGAGGCCGAGCAGCCTGACCGCCCACCAGCCGTCCACGGCCAGCCGTACGGCGGTCGCCACGGCGGGGTCGATGCCGTCGTCGGTCAGCCGCGCCTGCCAGGCCGCGAACCGCTCGCGCAGCGGCGTGAGCCCCGCGGGGTCGACGAGGACCGCGGCCAGCAGCGCCGCGGTGACCCTGTCCGCGGGCGCGTCGGTGCGGGCCTTGGGGATCGTGGCCTCGACGTAGGCGCGCAGGAAGTCGCCTGGCCTGCTGCCCGCGGCGGCCAGCGCCGCGTCGAAGGCGGCGGTGAGCCGGTCGACCATGGCGGCGACCATGGCCTGCTTGGTCGGGAAGTGGTAGAACAGGCCGCCCTTCGACACGCCCGCCCGCTGGGCCACGGCTTCCAGCGTCAGCGATTCGGCTCCGTCGGTGAGCAGGACGTCGGCGGCGGCGTCCAGCAGCCGCTCTCTCGAACTCGGTCTCGGCACAGCCCGAAACTATACCGGCCAGCCGGTGCACTATGAAAGGTGATCAGAGCGTTCGATCATGTGAGTCCCCCCGATCACAGGAGGACCCGCGTGTCACGCTTACGGGCGACCCTCATCGCGCTGACCCTCGTCGCGACCACCGCGCCACCCGCGCAAGCCGCCGTCACCATCGACGCCGCCATCACCATCGAGAACGACCGCTCCCAACCCGTCTTCTCCTATGCCGACGCCATCCGCGAGCACGTCTACGTCGAGTCCACGATCGACAGCGACACCGACGGCCGCCTCGACAGGGTGCGGGTGGACATCATCCGCCCGAAGGAATCAGGCCCCTCCCTCAAGGTGCCGGTGATCATCGACGAGAGCCCCTACTACGACAACGCGGGCCGGGGCAACGAGTCCGAGCGGAAGGTCTACGACGCCGCGGGCGACCCGGTGAAGTTCCCGCTGTTCTACGACAACTACTTCGTCCCGAGGGGCTACGCGGTCCTCAACGTGGACATGCTCGGCACCACCAGGTCCGACGGCTGTCCCGACACCGGCGGCCAGGCCGACGTGCTGGGCGGCAAGGCCGTCATCGACTGGCTGAACGGCCGGGCGAAGGCCTACCGCGCCGACGGCTCGCCCGCCGAGGCCACCTGGACCACCGGCAAGGCCGCCATGATCGGCAAGTCGTACGACGGCACGCTGGCCAACGCCGTGGCCGCCACGGGCGTCGAGGGCCTGGAGACGATCGTCCCGATCTCGGCGATCAGCTCGTGGTACCGCTACCAGCGCTCCAACGGCGTCGTCTACAACTACAACTACGCCTCCTGGCTGGCCAACGTCGTCGACACCGACCCTGACGCCAGGTGCGCCGCCGTACGGGCGAGGATGGACACCGAGGACGGCGACGACACCGGGAACCACAACCCGTTCTGGCAGCTGCGCGACTACGAGAAGGACGTCGCCAACGTCAGGGCCAGCGTGTTCGTGGTCCACACGGTCAACGACCTGAACGTCAAGCCCGACAACTTCTCCGCCTGGTGGAAGGAGCTCGGCCGGCGGGGCGTGCCGCGCAAGATCTGGGTGGGCCAGTACCAGCACGTCGACCCGTTCGACTTCGAGGGCAGGCGCGGGGTGTGGGTGGACACGCTGCACCGGTGGTTCGACCACTGGCTTCTCGGCGTGGAGAACGGGATCATGCGTGAGCCCGTCGCCGACGTACAGGTGGGGCCCACGCAGTGGATCACCCAGCGTGACTGGCCGGCGCGCGGGGCGCTGCGGATGCCGCTGCGCCCCGCCGCCGACGGAAAGCTCGGGCTGCTGCCCGCGCGCAGGGGCACGACCGCCGCGTTCACCGACGTGCGGCTGCCGGAGACGGAGATGGTCGCCGACGTCGGCACGAGCAAGCCGGGCCGGATCGCCTTCACCACCGGCGCGCTCCCGCTCGACCTACGGCTGTCCGGCACGCCGGTGGTCGACCTGCGGGTGGCGCTGGACCGGCCGACCGCGAACCTCACCGCCCTGCTCGTCGACTTCGGCGAGGCCACCCGCGTCGACTGGCGGCGCGGCCAGGGCATCGCCACGCTGGCCGAGGAGGACTGCCACGGCGAGGCGAGCACGCAGGACGACGGCTGCTACCGGAAGGTGGCGACGAACCTGGCCACCCGCCCGCTGGAGATCGTCGCGCGCGGCTGGATCGACGTGCAGAACCGCGACTCGCTGTCGTCTCCGACCCCGCTGCCGGCGGGCGAGTACGGCAGGGTGCGGTGGGACACGCTGCCGCAGGACTACGTCTTCAGGAAGGGCCACCGCCTCGGCCTGGTCCTGGCGGGCACCGACGCCACCTACAGCGCCGAGACGGCCACGGGCGCGAGCGTGACCGTCGACCTGTCCAGGAGCAAGGTCACCGTGCCGTTCGTGCTGAGCGCGCCGCTGACCGAGGTTCCCGCCGACCAGACCAGGTGGTACGGCCCGCAGGAGGTCGACCTGCCCACGCCTGAGCACGTCTTCTACTAGCGGAGCCGGTGGGACTGGGCCCGGCTCAGTCCCACCAGAAGGACCAGGAGTACTGGCCGATGATCTGCTCGGCGTAGCCGTGGAGGTCGCCAGGGCCCTGCACGATGTTGTCGGGGCAGAAGGCCCAGTGCTCGGCGGCGACGTGGATCGCGTGGGCGGGCGTGACGGGAGGCGCGGCCACGCTCAGCTCCAGCGTGTTGAAGCCCATCGCGACGACCCGCGCGCCGAAGCGCTCCTCCCAGCTGCGGACGACGGCGGCCAGCGGCACCATCCACTCGTTGTGGTGCAGGGCGCCCTGCCAGCCCATCACGGCGAGCGTGTCGGCGCCCCTGCGGGCGGCGGCCAGGCCGAGCGGCATGCCGCGCCCGGCCAGCACCCCCGCGTACCAGTCGGCCACCTGTCCAGGCTCGCCGCGCAGCTTTCCCGGCTCGGCCAGCCCCGGGCAGACCGGCCCGAACGGCTCGATCTCCGCGAGCGACTCGGCGGGCATCTGGGCCACCCAGTCCTGCCATACCTCGGTCATGAACCCGGCCGCGGTGAAGGTGTCGATGAGGTCCGGCGAGTCGGGCGCCACCTGCGCCGACGACCATGGTTGCGCCGACTCGTCGAGCAGCACGGGCCACAGCCCCGAGTGCGGGTGCTCGGCCCGCATCGCCGCCCACAGCCCGTCGGGCGCCGGCTCGTCGCTCATCCAGAAGGCCGGTCGCCTGGCCGTCTCGCCCGGCCACACGACCTCGCCCGCGGGCAGCCCGAAGGACAGCGACCGCCCGCGGCCGCCGTCCTCGAACAGCCGGCAAAGACTCGCCGGTAGCTGGTGAGTTTTCATGTCTCGGACGATGGTAATGCCCGGGACTTTCGTCCTGGTGAACCCGGGATCGATGGACCTTCGGCGGATGCGGGCGGACCTGCAGTATCGGAGCGTCTGGATACTGAGGGGATGTGGATGCGCCCGTTCTACGCCTGGGTCGCGGTGGCCTACTTTCCCGCCTACGAGCTGGTCAGCGCGCCGACGTGGGGCGGTGCGCTGGGGCTGGCGGTCGTGGTGGCGGCCTACCTGCTGTCGATCAGGCTGGGGTCGTGGCCGCTGCTGGTGCTGCTCGCCGTGGCGGCGCTGTCGCTGGGTCTGGCCTACGGCGGCAAATGGCTGTACCTGCTGCCGCTGGTGTCGATCGCGTGCGGGGTCGTGGTGCGCGGGCGGGCGCTGCCGTACGCGCTGGCGGCCATCACCGTCGCCTCGATGGCGGTGACGCTACTGGCGGGCGGCGGCGAGGACGGGGTCGCGGCCGTCGCGTGGGGCACCTTCATCGCCGGCGTCGTCGTCCACCTCACCATGCGGCTGTCGGAGGCCAGGCAGGAGCTGGCCAGGGAGGCCGTCTCGCGGGAGCGCGAACGCTTCTCCCGCGACCTGCACGACCTGCTGGGCCACACGCTGTCGCTGGTGGTGGTCAAGGCGGAGGCGGTGCGCAGGCTGGCCCCCCGCGACCCCGGCGCCGCGGCGGCGCAGGCCGCCGACATCGAGGAGATCGGGCGCAGGGCGCTGAGCGAGGTCCGCGCGGCCGTGGCGGGCTACCGTGGGCGCGGCATGGCCGACGAGATGGCCGCCGCCCGCCTGACGCTGGAGGAGGCGGGCGTGCGGGCCGAGGTCGACCTGGAGGAGGTACGGCTGCCGCCGGACGCGGACACGCTGCTGGGCTGGGCGGTCAGGGAAGGGGTGACGAACGTGATCAGGCACGCGCGGGCGACCACGTGCGCCATCACGGTGAGGGGCGAGGACGGCAGGGTGGTGCTGGAGATCGTCAACGACGGCGCGGGCGCCTCGTTCGTCAGGGGCAACGGGCTGAAGGGGCTGGCCGAGCGGGGCGCCGAGGTGGACGCGGCGGCCAGGGGCGGCAGCTTCACGCTCAGGGTGGCGGTGCCGGCGTGATCAGGGTGCTGATCGCCGAGGACCAGGGCATGATGCGCGACGCGCTCGCCCTGCTGCTCGGCATGGAGGACGACCTGGAGGTGGTCGCCCAGGTCGCCGACGGAGCCGCGATCGTCACCACGGCGCTGGAGACGCGGCCCGACGTGGCGCTGCTCGACATCGAGCTGCCGGGACGCAGCGGTCTCGACGCCGCCGCCGACCTGCACAGGGCGGGGATCGTGGTGCTGATCCTGACGACGTTCGGCAGGCCCGGCTACCTGCGCAGGGCGATGGAGGCCGGCGCGGCGGGCTTCCTGGTGAAGGACGCGCCCGTCGAGGAGCTCGCGGGGGCGATCAGGAGGGCCGTGGCGGGCGAGCGGATCGTCGACCCCACGCTGGCCGCCGCCGCCCTGCATGCGGGCCACAACCCCCTCACCGGCAGGGAGCGGGAGGTGCTGTCCGCGGCGCTTGACGGGTCCACGATCGCCGACCTGGCCGCCAGGCTGCACCTGTCGGAGAGCACGGTCCGCAACCACCTGTCGTCGGCCATCGGCAAGACGCACACCAGGAACAGGATCGAGGCGGCCCGGCTGGCCCGGCACAATGGGTGGTTGTGACCTCCTCCTACGACGCTGTGCTCAGCGACCTCGACGGCGTCCTCCGCCAGTTCGACCACGCCGCCCAGGCCGACATCGAGGCCCGCTACGGCCTGCCGCTGATCAAGACGGCCTTCGCCCCCGAACGCATCCTGCCGGCCACCCTCGGCCAGATCACCGAGGCGCAGTGGGTCGAGTCGATCGCCGAGGCCCTCGGCGGCGACGAGCGGGCCCGCGCGGCGTCCGCCGAGTTCGCCCAGGTGCCGTTCTGGGTGGACGAGGAGGTCAGGGCGCTGCTGGCGAAGGCGCAGGAGCGGGTGCCGGTGATCCTGCTGACCAACGCCATGGACACCCTGGAGTCACACCTCGACCTGCTCGGCCTGACCCACTTCGCCGATGCCGTGGTCAGCAGCGCCCGCGTCGGCCTGGCCAAGCCCGACCCCCGCATCTACGAGCTGGCCGCCGAGGTGGCGGGCGTGGCGCCGGAGCGCTGCCTGTTCGTCGACGACCGGCTGGAGAACGTCGAGGCCGCCCGCGCGCTCGGCATGGCCGGCGTGCACTTCACCGCGGCGGCCGACCTGGCCGAGGCGCTCGGCCGCTAGGAGCGCTCCTCGGTCCCGAAACCGTCGAGCGACTCGCGTTCTTCCAGGGTGCTCAGTTCCTCGAACACCGTGATGTGGAGTCCGGCGGGCGCGTCGAACCGCGCGTTCAGCGACTGCCACGGCGTGACGGTGGGCGGCGCGACCTGCTCGGCTCCGGCCGAGACCAGCCGATCGGTGGCTGCCCGGGTGTCGTCGACCTCGAACGCGACGCGGATCTTGGGGGCCACCTGGCGGCCCACCTCGACATCGTCGATCATCCGCTTCTGCGCGGGGTTCGCGATCTCCAGCGTGGCCTGCCCCGCGTCGAGGATCACCACGCGGGCGCCGTCACCGCCGGAGAAGGCGGCCTGCTCGGGCAGGCCCAGGGCGTCGCGGTAGAAGGCGAGGGCGGCCTCGTAGTCCTCCGCCTCGACGACGAGGCGGAGCTGGCGAACGGCCGGCGGCCGCTCGTTCTCCGAGTCCTTGGACACGGTCATGCGATCTTCTCCTCAGCGTGGTTCGATATTGCGGCCAGGCCGCTCAGCCCGCGGCCATGTCGAAGAAGCGCTTCTCCAGCTCGACGGCCCTGCGGAAGACGCTCAGCACCTCCTGCCTGCCGTCCTCGTCGAGGGCAGGGCCGAGCCGGTCGAGCTCGCCGCGCAGGAACGCCACCCACTGCCGGAAGGCGGGCCCCTCGTGCAGCTCGATCCACTCCCTGTGCACGAAGTTGTCCGGGTACGGCTGGGCCGCGCGCGAGGCCCAGCCCAGGTAGGTCCACTCCGCCACGCACAGCACGGCCACGATCAGCGGGTAGTCCTGGCTGGTCCTGGCCTCATCCATCAGTGTGCGGAAGTCTTCGGTGACCGGTTCGAGCACGGCGGGCGCCGCCCCTGCGCCGAGGGCTTCGAGCGCCCGGTGGAAGTAGGTCTTCTCCTCGGCGGTGGCGACCTGCCCGAGGAACTGCCCGAACGGCACCCGCGCCTCGAAGCTGTCGGCGCTCGCCACCGCCGCCCCGAGCAGCGCGGTGAAGGTGTCGACGAACTGGAAGTCCTGGATGAGGTAGCGCCGCATGTCGTCGTCGGCCACCTCACCCGTGGCGATCGCCGCCGCGAACGGGTGGGTGACGACCTCGGTCCAGGTGGGCTCGCACTGCGCGCGCAGCCACTCGCTGAAGTTTCCCTCGCTCACGCCCCGCACCTTACCCATATCAGCTGAATCATGACCGCGTGGGAGGCACGAGCCGTTGCCGGGAGCCGTCGTCAGTAGCCGTAGCCCGAGGCGCGGGTGGAGGGGGCGGGGCTCGTCGAAAGCGAGGACGGGGTGGGCGAGGGGGAGGTGCGGGCGCCCGCGGGGCGGATCAGGCCGAGCAGGCCGTGCCGGGCGCCCTCGATCCCGGCGGCGAACCACAGCGCGTTCTCGCCGCCGTTGGCCGCCGTGCCGGGCTCCAGGTCCCACAGTCCCGGCAGCGCGATCGGGCGGCCGTTGCCGTCACGCAGCGGGCCGAGGTGCCGTCCGTTCCTGAAGGCGTGGATCCGGCCGTCGCCGAAGTTGCCGACCAGCATCGCGCCCGCGTACCGCCCGAAGCCGCGCGGGGCGACGGTCACGGCCCAGGGGGCGTTGAGCGGGCCTCGCGCGGCCAGCCGTCCGGTGAACCGGCCCGCGGCGTCGAAGCGACTGACGAAGCCCTTCCCGCGGCCGGCCACCGACGTGCCGGTGCGGGCGTCGCGCAGGGCGTAGGAGATCCAGACCGCGCCGCGCGCCACCGAGACGTTGAACGGGGCGTACCCCTCGGGCAGGTACGGGTCGGCGAACTGGCGGCGCTGCAGCCGTACCCGCCTGAAGTCGTCGTCGAAGACGTGGACGCGGCCGCCGGCGAAGTCGGCGGCCAGCAGGAACGCGCCCTCCTCGGTCTTCATCAGGGCCAGGCCCTTGTAGTCGGCGCCGCGGGTGAAGGCGGCGATGACGGCGTTCCTGGCGTCGGCTTCGGCGTTCCAGCCGGTGATGGCGCCGCTGGGGCTGGCGAAGACGAACGTGGCCGGCCGGCCCTTCACGGTGAAGCCGTCGGTGGGGTTGACGACCTGGCCGGTGGGCGCGCCGCCCGGCACGGTGACCTCGGTGGCCTCCTTCTTTCCCGCCCCGGAGTAGACGGTGGCGACGCCGGTGCCGGTGGCCGAGACCCACAGCGTCTTGCCCATGGCCAGGCCCCACGGGTTGACCAGCTTGGGATCGGTGAGCCTGGCCCTGCCCTTGAGGTCGGAGACCAGGTTGACGACGTCGAACCTGGTCCCGGTCCGGCCCGGGTCGAGACCGGCCGACGCCGGGGTGGCGGTGCCGAGGATCAGCGCCGCCGAGCAGAGTATGACGATGCGTGGCCGCATCCTGCCTCCTAGTAGTACTTCGTTAGGTTACGAAGTGTTGTGGGGCGAATACGGCTGGCAGCAGACGTGACAAGCGCCGGTCCAGGTCAGGGCTGATGCGTTCTCACGTGGTGAGACCAAGTAGCTGAAGTCCGTCGGCGGGATGGTTGCGGTAATGATCGGTGGCGGCGGCGATGTTGGTC
>NZ_JBHZBH010000022.1:0-146411 GCF_042754765.1 Nonomuraea sp. NPDC059194
CCCGGTGCCTTGAGAGGGGCACGCCGGGTGCGGGAAGCGGTCCGAGGAGACGGGCCGGTCGAAAGACCGGAGCCGCGCCTCGGGCCGACTTCACCAAATCTCGCCGAGTGCGAGACAGCCCGCTTCCGGCCATGGTAGTACCGGGATATGCTCATCGGTATGACCAGCGTGAGAAAGATCTCCGTGTCGATGCCTGAAGATCTCGCGGAGAAGCTTGAGGGCAAGGGCAACCGGTCGGCGTTCGTGGCGGCCGCGATCGAGGAGAAGCTCGCGCGCGATCACAACGCAGCGGTGCTGGCGCGGATGTTCGGTGCCGACTACACGAATGCCGCCGCTGATGACCCTGAAGGCGCCCAGTGGGCAGAAGGGGTGCTGAACCGGGTACGCGCGCGTCGGGAGCAGCCGCGTGAGCGATGAGTCCGGGGCCCAGCACCAACTGGGCGGACTGGTCTTCGACTACAGCGCGCTCGAGTCGATCTATCTCGGTAAGTCAATGCGCGGAGTCCAGCTGATCATCAGTGCGGTTCAGGCCAATGAGACGTTGCACGTCCCTGCAGTGGCGCTCCAGCAGCTCACGGCGACCATGCCGCTGCGCGCGGCCGAGCTCCTGGAGCTGTCTCTCACCATGGTCGCGCCGTTGAGTATCGACCACGCTCGCCGGGCCGGCGAGGTGATGCTGGCCATGGCGACTCGCGCCGGAACTGTCACCCGGGACGCGCCTGTGGAGTACACGGTGTCCGCAGGACATGCTGTGGTTCTCGCCGAAGAGCGTGGGCTCGCCGTCATCACCGCGCAGCCTTTGTTGTATGCGGGCCAACCCGTCGAGATTGAGCCGCTGCCTTCCTGATCGCTTATGAGGTAGTTCGCGGGCTGGGCTGCCAGGGTGCGATCGGCACCCAGGTGCGGGGCCGGCGGGAGATCCTGCGCCCGCCGGCTGCCGTGGCTGTCAGTGGCGGTGCAATGTCAGGCGCGTCTCGTCATCGGTGACGGTCAGGCTGGCTTGGCCGCCGATCGGGATGGTGGCCAAGGGGTGGGTGTGGCCGACGTCGATGTTCGCCAGGACCGGGAGGCCGGTCAGTGCCGGCTGGGAAGCGATGATCTGCTCCAGAAGTGAGCGAGTCATCCTGCTGGCGTTCTGGAACCGTCCGATGGCCAGCCCCCGGATGCCCGCCGCGTCGGGAAGCTGAAGCAGCGACGTCAGGTCTCGGGCGAAGGTCGCCGGGTGTGACTCGAAGTCGTCCTCGACGATCAGGATCGCGCCGTCGAGAGAAGGCATGGAGGGCGTGCCCTGCAGCAGGTTCAGCGTGCACAGGTTGCCGCCGACGATGCGTCCCTCGGCGGTGCCGGGGCGGATCGGCCACCATCCATCGTTGGGGATCAGCTCGCGCTTGTCCTGGTCGAGGAACCAGGCATCGTCGCTCCAGTACGCGGCCGGAGCCAGGGTGATCGGCTCGATGGTGAACATGACATCGGTGAACCACCGCAGGGTCTGCTCGAAGTGATCGCGCATTCCGAACGTCGACCAGTGCGGCCCCGAGTAGGTGACCAGCCCGGTTCGGGCGAGGATGGCGTTCTGCAGGGCGGTGATGTCGGAGTATCCGCACACGATCTTCGGGTTGGCGCGGATCAGCTCCCAGTCCAGGTACGGCAGCAGCTCATTGCAGTTGAAGCCGCCGATGACCGTGAGGATCGCCGCCACCGACGGGTCAGCGAAGGCCTCATGCAGATCAGCGACTCGAGAGGCGATGCTGGAGGAGTCGAGCGCGTCCCGTTCGTCGACATGGCGGCCGTAGGAGACCGTCAGGCCGAGTTCGGCGAACCGGGACTCGATGAGGCCGGTGTGGTCGTGCTCCATCACCATCGCGCGGGATCTGGCGGGCGCCACCACCCGTATGACGTCGCCTTCGTGCAGCTTGCGCGGGAAGATCGCATCCATTGCCAGAGCGTAGCGAAATACTGAGGGCCGGCGAGCCGAAGCCGCCGCCGCGCGCACCAACGGCACCTGCGGGTGGCGGCCGCCGCCTGGCCGTACCGACTGGTACGGCCAGGCCGGTCGAGCGGGCCCCACCCGGCAGGCGGGTGCCCAACGGGTGGAGCCGCAGTTCGCCGGGAAGTCAGGCGCCGACGTAGGCCGCCAGGTGGTCGCCGGTGAGGGTGGAGCGGGCGGCGACGAGGTCGGCGGGGGTGCCCTCGAAGACGATCCGGCCGCCGTCGTGGCCGGCGCCGGGGCCGAGGTCGATGATCCAGTCGGCGTGCGCCATGACCGCCTGGTGGTGCTCGATGACGATGACCGACTTGCCGGAGTCGACGAGCCGGTCGAGCAGGCCGAGCAGCTGCTCGACGTCGGCGAGGTGGAGGCCGGTGGTCGGCTCGTCGAGGACGTAGACGCCGCCCTTGTCGGCCATGTGGGTGGCCAGCTTGAGCCGCTGCCGCTCGCCGCCGGACAGCGTGGTGAGCGGCTGGCCGAGGCTGAGGTAGCCGAGCCCGACGTCGGCGAGCCGGTCGAGGATGGCGTGCGCGGCCGGCGTGCGCGCCTCGCCGGCGCCGAAGAACTCCTCGGCCTCGGTCACCGACATCGCGAGCACCTCGCTGATGTCGCGGCCGCCGAGGTGGTAGTCCAGCACCGATGCGTGGAAGCGCTTGCCCTCGCACTCCTCGCAGGTGGTGGAGACGCCGGCCATCATCCCCAGGTCGGTGTAGATGACGCCGGCGCCGTTGCAGTCGGGGCAGGCACCCTCGGAGTTGGCGCTGAACAGCGCCGGCTTCACGCCGTTGGCCTTCGCGAACGCCTTGCGGATCGGGTCGAGCAGCCCGGTGTACGTCGCCGGGTTGCTCCGTCGCGAACCCTTGATCGCTCCCTGGTCGACCGAGACGACACCCGCCCCGGCGGGGATCGACCCGTGGATCAGCGAGCTCTTGCCCGAGCCGGCGACGCCGGTGACGACGCAGAGCACCCCGAGCGGGATGTCGACGTCGACGTCCTGAAGGTTGTGGCGGGTGGCGCCGCGGATCTCCAGCGTGCCCTTGGGCGTCCGCACCGTCTCCTTGAGGGCGGCCCGGTCGTCGAGATGGCGGCCGGTGATGGTGCCGCTGGCCCGCAGCGCCTCGATGGTGCCCTCGAAGCAGACGGTGCCGCCCGCCGTACCGGCGCCGGGGCCGAGGTCGACGACGTGGTCGGCGATCGCGATCGCCTCCGGCTTGTGCTCGACGACGAGCACCGTGTTGCCCTTGTCGCGCAGCCGCAGCAGCAGGTCGTTCATCCGCTGGATGTCATGGGGGTGCAGGCCGATGGTGGGCTCGTCGAAGACGTAGGTGGTGTCGGTGAGCGAGGAGCCGAGGTGGCGGATCATCTTGACGCGCTGCGCCTCGCCGCCCGACAGCGTGCCCGCCGGCCGTTCGAGCGAGAGGTAGCCCAGCCCGATCTCCACGAACGAGTCGAGGGTGTGGACCAGCTTGGCGAGCAGCGGCGCGACCGACGGCTCGTCGAGGCCGCGGACCCATTCGGCGAGGTCGCTGATCTGCATCGCGCAGGCGTCGGCGATGTTGACGCCCTGGATCCGCGAGGAGCGGGCATCCTCGCTGAGCCGGGTGCCGTCGCACTCGGGACAGGTGGTGAAGGTGACCGCCCGGTCCACGAACGCCCGGATGTGCGGCTGCATCGCCTCCCGGTCCTTGGAGAGGAACGACTTCTGGATCTTGGGGATCAGCCCCTCGTAGGTGAGGTTGACGCCGTCGACCTTGACCTTGGTCGGCTCCTTGTAGAGGAAGTCCTGGAGCTCCTGCTTGGTGTACTTGCTGATCGGCTTGTCCGGGTCGACGAAGCCCGACTCGGCATAGACCCGCACCGTCCAGAAGCTGTCCGACTTCCAGCCGGGGATGGTGAACGCGCCCTCGGCCAGCGACTTGGAGTCGTCGTAGAGCTGGGTGAGGTCGATGTCGGTGACCGAACCCCGGCCTTCGCAGCGCGTGCACATGCCGCCCATGCGGGTGAAGGTCGCCTTCTCGGTCTTGCGGGCGCCGCGTTCGACCGTGATCGCACCGCTGGCCCGGACCGTGGGGACGTTGAAGGAGAACGCCTGGGGCGAGCCGATGTGCGGCTGCCCGAGCCTGCTGAACAGGATGCGCAGCATCGCGTTGGCGTCGGTGGCGGTGCCGACGGTGGAGCGGGGGTCGGCGCCCATCCGCTGCTGGTCGACGATGATCGCGGTCGTCAGCCCGTCGAGCACGTCGACCTCGGGCCGGGCCAGCGTCGGCATGAAGCCCTGCACGAAGGCGCTGTAGGTCTCGTTGATCAGCCGCTGCGACTCGGCGGCGATCGTGCCGAACACCAGCGAGCTCTTGCCCGATCCCGAGACGCCGGTGAACACCGTCAGCCGGCGCTTCGGGATCTCGATGCTGACGTCCTTGAGGTTGTTCACGCGCGCGCCGTGCACGCGGATCACATCGTGGCTGTCAGCGACGTGCAGCGCAGGCGACTGCATGTCCGTCCTCGTGGGCATGCTCATCGTGTCTCCATCTGTTGGGCGGGGGCGCTCACCTGGCGTGATTTGACCGGCTTGAGCATACAGGTGGCCCTTGGGGCGAAGCCGGTGCTTACGACGAACCGATCAGCCCGCGCCTCACCGGTCCTGAAGCAGCCCGAGGACGTTGCCATCGGGGTCGGTGACGGTGGCCACCAGCCGGCCGCCGCCGACGTCGCGCACGGGGTCCTTCACGGTGGCACCGGCGGCGGTCACCTCGGCCAGCTTCGCCTCGATGTCCGGCACGTGCCAGTAGGCCAGCGGTGAGGTCATGCCCTGCGGCCCACCGTTCGGCACCAGCCCGATGTGCTGGCCCGCGGCCTCGTAGCCGACGTAGTAGGGCCCGTCGGCCTGCGGCTCCACGCCGAGCAGGGCGGTGTACACCTTCTTGGCCGTCGCCAGGTCGGAGACGGGATGCAGCACGGTCTTGATCCCCAGGGTGGAAGAGTCGGTCACGATCACTCCTGATGTCGTGGGTCTGGTTGGGCATGTCTGGCGCAAAGAAGTACGGGAAGTCCAGGTCAGGGATGCATCCGGGTCATTGCGCGGGAGAAAGCTCGCGTGATGGTGATGTGCAGGTGTTCACGCTACGTGCGGCTCGGTGGCCGACGCTTCTCCATTCCTGATGGATCTGGTTGCCTGTTTCGCCACGTACGGTGGCATTCCCGTCGTCACGCGCTCGATGCGCCGGGGTTGCCGGCGTCCCGCCGCACTCCGCCCGGTCTGGTCTAACGGCCAACCTCAGACTCTGACGATCTTGATAGTCTTCCCGCAGAGCTTGCTCATGTCGTCCTCGCCAGAGGTCAGGATGAGGGCCGGTTTCACGGCACGGAGCGCGGTGGCCGCCACAATGGCATCGATGCCGTACTTGTGGCCGTGAAGCCGGTTGGCGCGCAGCAACTCGATCGCCTGCGAACAAATGTCTTCGGTCACCGGTTCGACCTTCAGCCGCGAGAGATGCCACTTGAGGCGATCACTCTTCACACGAACGTCCTGAGCCTCGATCGGTGTAATCGCGCTGACGACGACGCGGAAGTCGTTGTCCTGCGCCTCGCGCACGATCGCGGTCACTCGCTGGTCCGCCGCACACCACTTGACGAGGCCTTCGCAGTCGAGGACGACGGTGCCCGCACTCAGCCGGCTCCGTGAGCGTGTCACCTGTCCTCCTCCAGGAGTTCGGGTGCGGATTTCACGCTCCGGAACAGCTCGGCCGCCTCATCGCGCAACGCCTGCGGGATCGGCCCCGAGGCGGCCTCGTTCGCCTGAAGCGCCTCTTCCAGGAGATCGCGCTCGATTTGCCGCTCCACTGCCGCATCCACGTACGCCGAGAACCCGCGGGCTCCGACACGTGCCCTGACCGCGCGGATGTTGCCCGCCCGCAGAGAGACGCTCACCTTGGCTGCTGGACCGTCTCCTGGCCCGAAGTCTCGCTCAGGCATCCTCATGCGACGAGTTTACTACTTGAAGTAGCAATTCGCCTACGCCGGGCTCAACGGCAGATCTCTCGAGCAGGGGAGGGGGTCAGAGTGCCGTTGGCGGCGGAGCGGTGGACTGCCGCGCTGAGCGCCTGCGCGTCGCGGAAGGCGGTGTCTGCTCCGACGCCACGCCATCCAGATGGGGAAACTCGTACGCCGCGGCCGTGGACGCACTCCCGTTGCCAGGGCTACGACGTCGGGTGACGATGGAACCCGAGGTAGCTGAAGCGTGGGTAGGCGCTCGACGGGTACGCAGGGGGATGATCGGGGGCAAGCGTGATGACGCTGCATGGGCGACATGGCCGGGGACCGGCTGCGGGCCGGCCCGTGGGTGGCACCGTAGGTGCGGCGGTGGCCTGACGTGGCCGGGCTCGAGTGGGCCGCGGACGCGCTGGTGATCTTCGGGATCACCGGCGACCTGGCCAGGAAGATGACCTTCCCCGCGCTCTATCGATTGGAACGGCGCGGCGCGCTGACCTGCCCGATCATCGGCGTCGCGGCCACCCATCTGACCACGCAGGAGCTGGTCGTGCGCATGGGCACGGCCGTCGAGGAATCCGGCGAGCAGGTGCACGAGGCGGTGTTGGCCCGGCTGGCCAGGCGGTTGACCTATCTGGCCGGCGACGTGACCGACCCGCAGCTGTACAAGGCGCTGTCGGTGCAACTGGCAGGAGCGCGCCGACCGCTGTACTACCTCGAAATGCCGCCATCGCTGTTCGCGCCGATCGTGGACAGGTTGGATGCGGCCGGCCTCATCGGGGATGGCCGAGTGGCGGTGGAGAAGCCGTTCGGACACGACCTGGCCTCGGCGCGGGAGCTCGGCAACCGCCTGCACCAGGTGCTCAGCGAGCGGCAGCTCCTGCTCGTGGATCATTTCCTGGGCAAGGAGCCGGTGATCGAGATCGAGTATCTGCGGTTCGCCAACATGGCCATGGCCGAGTTGTGGCACCGTACCAGCGTCGAGGCCATTCAGATCACGATGGCGGAGAACTTCGGGGTGGACGGCCGCGGCCGGTTCTACGATGCGGTGGGGGCGCTACGGGACGTTGTCCAGAACCACCTGCTGCAGGTACTGGCGCTGGTGGCGATGGACCCGCCGATCGGAGCCTCGGCCGATGATCTGCGGGACAGGAAAGCCGAGGTGCTCAAGTCGATGCCGCCGGCCGACGTGCGGCACTACGTACGCGGCCAGTACGACGGCTACCTGCAGCTGTCTGGAGTGGCTCCAGGGTCGGACACGGAGACATTCGTGGCGCTGCGGTTGGAGATCGACAGCTGGCGGTGGGCCGGAGTGCCGATCTTTATCCGAGCCGGAAAACAGTTGCCGGTACGCGCCACCGAGGTGCGGCTGGTGCTGCGGCATACTCCCCGGCTGCGGTTCCTGCCCGACGCGGCGCGGGTGGAGGCGAACCAGATCGTGTTGCGCATCGCTCCCGATCCCGGGCTCCGGCTCCAGCTGTCGGCGCTGGACGAGAACGAGGCGTGGCGTCCGGTGCGCCTGGACTCGGTCTTCGCGAAGGAGCTGGGAGTGCCGCAGGCGCCGTACGAACGGCTGCTGTACGACGCGCTGAACGGCGACGACCGACTGTTCGCCCGGCAGGACGCGGTGCAGGAAAGCTGGCGGATCATGCAGCCGCTGGTCGCCTACCCGCCCCCGTTGCACCGGTACCCGGTGGGATCATGGGGGCCACCCGAGGCCGACGCGCTGCTGTCCGGGTACCCGTCATGGCAGCCGCCCTGGCTGCCCGCACCATCCGCCTGAAGGGCGCGCGGTGTCACCAGCGGAGGAGGGCGGCGACGCCCTTGTGCGGGGCCAGGGGCTGGGCGGCTTCCGTGCCGAGGATGGTGACGGAGACACCGCTGTCCAGGGCCGCCTCGATCATGCTTTCGCCGAGGTCGGGCACCTGCTCAATTGCCATGGACTGCGGGGTCTGGTCGTAGTAGAGGTAGCCGTCGCTCCCGCGACCGCCGCTCCAGTGGCCGTTCTCGTCGAGGAGGAGATGGTCCACTCGACCCTCGTTCAGCAGGGCGAGCGTCTGGTTGAGCCCGAGCGTGCCCTTCCCGCCGGACAGCGCCGCGTCCTGCACCCGAGCGACCAGCGCCGCGTCCCGTCGCTCGCGGGTGGCGACCAGCTCGGCGGCCACGTGCTTGGCCACCTCCGGCGCCGGCAGCGTGTCCACGATGGTGTCCACCTGCACGACCTTCATCGGGTGAAGCGCGGCGGCGACGATCTCGGTGAGGGCCGCGTCGCCGATCAGCAGCACGTCGGCCCACGACAGCGCCGTGGCTCGATGACTGATCTCGGGCGCGACCCCGTGCAGGAACCGCCTGAGATTGTCGTCGATCCGCCGCTGGTACCTGTCGACCTGCGTGGAGTCCGTCTGCTTCGATCCGCCGGGACCGGGGCCGCGCATCTGGCGCCAGTCATCGGTGTCCAGGTCGAAGGCGGTCTTGGCGACGTCTTCCGCCACGCCGTACCGGTAGTCGATGAGCCGCACCCCGTCACGCGAGACCAGCACGAGCCCGGCGGGCGCGCTGGTGGCCATCGCGGTGACGAGCGGCCGCACGTACGCCGTCGGCTCCAGCACCGCGCAGTGCTGGATGGACACCTGGAGCGAGATCTTGCGCACCTCCCTGCCGCTCACGGCGGCGAACAGCGCCCGCCCGATCCCCGACTCGGCCGCGTCGACCAGCTCGCGGATGTCCGGCTCCAGCTCCTCCAGCCGGGAGAGTACGGCGGCGCGGCGATCCTTGTCCGGCCAGGAGGCGACCTGATCGCGCATGTCGCTGAGCTCGTTGCGCAGGCGAATGCCCCAGGCGGGCCGGGTCGACGCCTCTTGCCGTGGATCGGCGGTCGTGTACAACGATATGACGCCTACCTCGTCCTTCATGGACACGAGTTCGCGGAGGAAGGTCTGGTCGAATACCACGGTGGTCCTCTCCTTGCGTCGGGATCCCTTCCGACTCTAGGGACCCACAAATGCCCCGAATCCCACCGTTAGTGGATATTTCCTCCACCTTGACCAACCCCACACCCCCTCCTCACGGGTGACCGGGTGCTGCGGTGGCGTCGGGCGCGTGCCCGCCGCGCGAATGCCTCCTGGCCGCCTGACCAGCGTGTTTCATGGGTATGGCCAGCATGCCCGGCCCTGTCGGGGCGCACCTGGGGTGCGCGGGTCTCGCAGATCCCGCCACCGCCGAGCGGGCGTGGGCTGGCCAGAACAGCCTCTGGACAACAGGCTCAAGGAGTGAAAGACATGCGTGGTGTAGTGCTGCACGCCCCCGGCGATGTCCGGGTGGAGGAGATCGGCGAACCGAAGATCACCGCCCCGACGGATGCGATCATCCGGCTGTCGGCGGCCTGTGTCTGCGGCTCGGACCTGTGGCCCTACCGCGGTGTCGAGGCCGTCGACCAGCCCGTGCCGATGGGACACGAGTACGTCGGCATCGTCGAGGAGGTCGGCAGCGAGGTCAAGAACGTCAAACCCGGCCAGTTCGTCGTCGGCTCGTTCGTCGCCTCCGACGGCACCTGCGAGATCTGCCGCTCGGGCTACCCCTCCTCCTGCGTCCACCGCGTGTTCATGTCCCTGGTCGGCACCCAGTCCGAACGAGCCCTGATCCCGCATGCCGACGGCACACTCGTGGCCACCCCGGCCATGCCCGACGCGGAGCTGATCCCCAGCCTCCTGGCCGCCTCCGACGTGCTGGGCACCGGCTGGTTCGGCGCGGTGGCCGCCGAAACCGGCCCAGGCAAGACGGTCGCGGTCGTCGGCGACGGCGCGGTCGGCCTGATGGCAGTGCTGGCCGCCAGGCAACTGGGCGCCGAACGGATCATCGCCATGAGCCGCCACGAGACGCGCCAGAAGCTGGCCAGGGAGTTCGGCGCCACCGACATCGTCACCGAGCGAGGCGACGACGGCGTGGCCAAGGTCAAGGAACTGACCGCAGGGCTGGGCGCCCACTCGGTCGTCGAAGCGGTCGGCACCCAGGAGTCGATGCAGCAGGCCATCCGCTCCACCCGCCCCGGTGGCCACGTCGGCTTCGTGGGCGTCAACCACGACGTCGATCTCAGCGGGGAGGAACTCTTCTTCGCCCAGGTCAGTCTGCTCGGCGGCCCGGCCCCCGTGCGCCGGTTCCTGCCCGAGCTCATCCAGCTGATCTGGGAACGGAAGATCGACCCCGGCAAGGTCTTCGACCTCACCCTGCCGTTGGAGCAGGCCGCCGAGGGATACCGGGCCATGGACGAGCGCCGGGCCATCAAGGCCCTGCTCACCCCTTGACCCCCACTACGCGGGGCCGGTGGCCGCCGTCTCCCATGCCGCGGCAAGAACGCCTCCGAAGAACGCGGGCAAGATGACGCCGCTTGGAGAAACTGCGGCAAAGAGGCAGAACACCCACCGCGGCGACCTCGGAGACGCCGAAGACGGGGGACCAGGCGGCCAACCGTAAGAAAGAGAGCCCTAGGCCGACACGAGTCGAACGATTTCGCGAGGGCGTGATTCGCGCTCGTCAAAGGCGAGATCCACCTCCGGCGCCGCCATCACGGCGGCGAGCGAAGCGGCGGACGCCTCCTCGGACTCCCACTGCACGGTCGAGATCACCGCCTCGCCGTCCGCGGACAGCCAGTAGTCAGCCGAAAGGCAGCCCGGCGTCCGCCGGAACACCTCGGCGACCTGGTGGACGCGTGCGATGAACTCCTCGCGGTGAGCGGCGTGGGGGTAGTGGCTCGCCACCATGCCTACCTTCATGACGATCTCCTTTCGATGGCCGACGTCCGCACCTGTGCGCCGATGCCGGAGCCGGGGGTGTCCCCGCCAGGGACGAGAGCTCTTCAGTCACGACTGCCGCTGCCGGTCCCATTCGGCCATCAGGCCGAAGAGGGAGAACCGGTCAAGGACCGGCTGGTCGGGGTTGATCTCGCGGTAGCGCTGGTAGACGTTGACCACGACCCGCTCGGCGTCCAGCCAGCCGGCGTACTCGGCCAGGTCCACCGTGAACGCCGCCTCCTGGACGTCCATGCCCTTGGCGTAGGCGGTGTCGGCCTGCTCGACGACGCGGCCGAAGTAGCCGCGGACGGCGCGGATCCCGTCGGCGTCGGTCACCGGGCCGTGGCCAGGCACCACGACGGCGGCGTCGAGGGCGAGCATCGTGTCGCAGGCGGCGATCCAGTTGGCGATCGGCCCGCTCCACACGATCGGCGTGCAGCCGACGAACAGCAGGTCGCCCGCGAAGAGCACGCCCGCGTCGGGAACGTGCACCACCGTGTCGGCCTCGGTGTGGGCGGGACCGAGGTTGAGCAGGTGCACCTCCCGCCCGCCCACGTCCAGGACGAGCCGCCGGTCGAAGGTCTGGTCGGGGGCGCGCAGGCGGATGCCGCCGAAGTCGTACGGCCCGAAGCGGTCGCGCAGATACGCCGTGAGCGTCGGCCCGAGGTCCATGATCTGCAGCGCCGTGGTCAGCTCAGGCGCCATCTCGGTGTGCATCTCGTGGGCGGTGCCCTCGGCGGCGATGACGCGCGCCGACTCGGGCAGCAGCTGGCCGCCGTGGGTGTGGTCGCCGTTGGCGTGGGTGAGGACGGCGTGACCGATCGGGTGCCGGTCGGTGATCGGCCGCATGCCGGAGAGCATCTCGGCGGTGAGCGGCAGGTCGTAGAGGGTGTCGACGAGGAGGGAGGCGCCGTCTCCGGCGATGAGGCCGGCGTTGCTCATGCCGTACCCGCCGTCGGGCAGCAATCCACAACACTCTGCGCGAGCACTGCAGGCGATGGCTGGAGCGGCTGCCGCTGCGGCCCGGGCTGTCCGCCGAGGCGCTGGCCGTCACGATCATCGGCGCCGGGATCGGCGTCCACCAGCAGTGGCTGCTGGCGCCCGACCGGGTCGACCCCGACCAGGCGCTGGGTGCGCTGCGCACGCTGGTGGAAGGGGCGGTGCTGCCTGCCTCGTGATCTCCGTGTGCCACAGTGGTCGGGTGAGTGAGTTCACCGAGGCGATGGCGCAGCTCGCGGCGGGGGTCGCCGTGATAACCGTACGAGATGGCAGAGACGACCTCGGTGTCACCGTATCGGCCCTGATGTCCGTCTCCGTCGACCCGCCGCTGGTGCTCGCCAGCCTCGGCAGCCGCGGCTACCTCACCGAGGTGCTCCTGCGGCAGGACCGCTGGGCGGCCTCGCTGCTGTCGGCCGGTCAGGCGGCCATCGCCAGCCGGTTCGCCACGTCGGGCCGGCCGAGCGCCCGTCATCTGGTCGCGGGCGCCCCGCACCACCGCGGCCCGCGCACCGAGGCGCTGGTCGTCGAGGGCGGGGTGGCGGCGCTGGAGCTGGAGACGTCGCAGGTGGTGCCCGCGGGTGACCACACCCTGTTCGTGGCCAGGGTCCTCACCGTCGACTACGTCGACCCCACCCCTCTTCCCCTCGTACGGCTGCGCGGCCGCTACCGCCCGGTGTAGCCATGTCTCCGCCGACCACCGGCTGACCGCCCGCCCGAGCCGGGAGGCCCCTCGAACACCCTCGTGCTCACGACATGTGATCGGCTGATCGGCGCCGCCTGAACCAGTGCCGATGGCTCCGTACGAAGGTCACCACGAAGAGCGCCTGGATGGCGCCCTCGATGAGGATCAGCAGCCCGGAGTCCAGCGCCGGAAGCACCGATCCGCCGTTGAAGCCGTCGACGATGGCGCCGATCGCGCGGAACAGCGCGACGATCGCGATCGGGGCGGCGAACAGCGCGAACGCGGTGAGCGATACCGTGGCGCCGACGACCAGGAAGACGGAGTAGACACGGGTGGCCCGCCGCTCGTGCGGCGCGAGTTCACTGGTCGGATCCTCGACCGGGCAAGGGCGGCGGCGCAGGCGCGCGACGGTTCTGGCGCGCAGGTAGCGGGCGAAGGCGAGTCCGTCGTCGAAGAGGTTGCGGGTACGCAGCAGGTCGCGAAGGACGTAGTACAGGTCCGTGCGCATGTAGACCTGAAGCTGGAAGGGGATGGTCATGAGCACCGCCACGACCAGCGCCTGGAACAGGGCCTTCGTCAGTGACGGCAGGGCCACGTGGGCGATCAGCAGGGTCAGTGACGCCATGAGGAACACGTCCCAGGCCATCCCCGCCAGGTAGACGCGGTACCGGGACCGTCTGGGCACGCCCCACACCGCGGTGACGTCGGTCTGCACGACGAGGTTGTGCAGCCGGGTGCCGAAGCCGATGCGCCCCGGCACGCCGAGCGACCGTGCCGCCATCAGATGCATCATCTCGTGCGTGCTGAGCGTCAACGACACCATCACGGTGTTGACCAGCACCGTTAGCCCGACGTACTCGCTCCAGAAGAAGTCCTCGTAGTGGGGCAGCAGATCGGGCCTGACCACCAGCGTGGCCAGCGCCGCCCCCACGACCAGCAACCATCCGAGCTTCATCGGCCGACTGAAGATCCAGCTCACGTGTCGGTCGGTCAGCCACGGGAAGTGGCTGCGCGGGGCGTCCGCGCCGGGATCGGGCAGTCGGCGCTCGTCCACCGAGTCGACGAAGCCCAGCTCTGTCAGCGCCTCCACGAGCTCGGCGACATCAATCTCCACGTCCTGCTCGGCCGCCAGCCGCTGCTCCACGGCGCTGACCGGCAGTCCCGCGCGCAGGAGCCGGATCGCCTCGCCGTACACGGCGGGCAGCTCGATGAACTCCCCGATCTCCGCCCTGCCCACCACCACGACATCCGGATCGTCGTCGTCCGGACGGGCGATCAGCGGGTGGAAGCCGATCCGGCTCTCGGCGATGATCGGAACGGCGGTCACGACGGTTCGGCTCCGCACGCCGGGCAGTCGTCGTAGTGCGGGATGTCGATGTAGTAGGAGTGGTCCCACATGCCGTAGTTCCAGTGGAAGACGCGACCACGGGCCTGTACGGGCAGGCCGCCGAGGTGGTACATCACCTCGAGGGCGCACAGGTGCCCGCTGATGTTGGCGCTGGCCGCGATCACGGCGTTGGGCCGTTCCTCGGTGAGCGAGCGGCCGTGAGCCTTGAACTCGCGTTGGTCCTCCTGGCGCCGCAGGCACATCCAGCACCCGGTCTGGTGCGGGACCAGGGATCCGACCACGGCCATCGGCCCGGTGTAAAAGCTGACGAACCACGGTGTGCCTGTGCGCAGCGCCGCGTCGTTGGTCCAGAACATGATGTCAGGGTGAGGTTCGTCCGCGCACAGGATGAACACGTCACACTCGTCCATCAGCTGAGCGATGTCATCCGATCCGCCTGCCTTCATGGTGCTTCCGGTGACCTCGACCAGGCTGTTCATCTGGCGCAGCCGCGCGACGGCAGTGTCGATCTTGGGGCGACCGATGTCCGCCTCGGTGTAGAGGAGCTGGCGCGTGAGGTTGGCTTCCTCGACGGTGTCGAAGTCGACCAGGTGGAGGGCACCGATACCGCTGGAGACCAGCCCCGCCGCCACCGCCGAGCCCGTGCCGCCGATGCCGAGCAGACAGACCCGGGCGTCCTTGATCTTGGACTGGACCTCGTACGGCGAGCTGCGCGGAACCGGGTCGATCCAGGCGAAGTAGTTCCTGGCCGGCTCGTAACGCCTGGCCTCCCGCTCGGTGAGATTGACCGGCAGCGGCACGCCGGCGTCCTCCACGAACCCGTTGTCGATCAACCCCGAGATGACCTCACGAACATCCTGCTCATCGACGGCGGGATTGGTTTCGGCGAAGGCGGCGCAGACCTCGTCGACCGTACGGGTGCCGTCCATGAGGACGATCAGCCGGGCTATCGAGCCGTCCTCGTCATCCTGGATCTCGGAGGATATGCCCTGCTGCATGAGGCCGATCATGATGCGATCGCCAGGCAGGGTCATGGGCTGGTGAACGCGCTTGATGCGGGGGACGCGCACGAGAACCTTCCGGGTCACAAGACGTGGGAGGCCGGTCAGGTTCACCCTGACCGGCCAGTGGATCCGTTAGAGATCAGCCACCCTCACGAAGCCCGGTGGTCTCGACCTTCTCGAGTCGCTTGATCTCGAGCTTGATCTTCTTGGTGGCCTTTTTGTCGTCGGTTACCTGATCCAACTTCTCCATGCTGCCTCCCAAAGGAGTCGAGGCCGTTGATCGGTGATCATACCTAGGCGCAAATCCAGATGTAAGGTCGAATTTGACGACAATCGAACACGTACTGTCACCCGATCCCTGACATGCACCAGGTGCACCAGAATGCCCGCATGACTGATTCGAGAATCGATCCCCCCGCGGCCGGCGACGAGCGGGAGCTGCTGACCGCCTTCCTCGACTGGCATCGGGAGACCCTGGCGGTCAAGTGCGCGGGCCTGACCGAGGCGCAGCTGCGCGAGCAGTCGGTCCCCCCGTCGACGATGTCGCTGCTCGGCCTGGTCCGGCACGTGACGGACGTCGAACGCTACTGGTTCCGCCGCATCCTCGCGGGCACGGACGTGCAGGCCGTCTACTGGAGCGACGTCGACGACGTGGAGTTCGACGTGGCCGACGCCTCAGCCGACGAGGCGTTGGCCGGGTGGCGGGCCGAGGTGGAGGCCTGCCGCAAGATCTCGGCCGACCTCCCGCTCGACGCCCTCGCCAAGCGTGACCGCCGCGGCGACCACTACTCCCACCGCTACATCCTCATTCACCTGATCGAGGAGTACGCCCGCCACAACGGCCACGCGGACCTCCTGCGCGAACGCATCGACGGCGCCACGGGGGAGTAGGCGCTAGCGGATGACGAACTCGCCCGGCAGCAGGAGCGGCCCGTAGGCGGGCAGCCCCAGCTCACCCGCGAGCCGGGCGAACGGCCCCCAGGCCTCCAGCCGGACCCTGGCCAGCGCCGCCGCCTTGTCCTCGCTGGACTCCGCCCCGCGCAACCGTTCCAGCGGGTTCAGCCGGGGGTAGGTCCGCACCGGCGCGTCCGCCGCCAGGCCCGCGCGCTTGCGCGCCATCCCCAGCGCGTCCTCGAGGCCGCCGAGCTCGTCCACGAGCCCGTTTTCGCGCGCGTCGGCCCCGGTCCACACCCGGCCGCGGGCCAGCTCGTGCGCTTTCTCCCTGGTCAGGTGGCGGCCCTCGGCGACCTTGCCCACGAAGTCGTCGTAGATGCGGTCGAGCCAGGCGTTGACCCTGTCCCACTCCTCGGCGGAGAACGGCCTGACGGAGGAGAACATGGCCGCGTTCGCGCCCTCCCTGATCAGGTCGGTCGTCACCCCGGCCTTCTCCAGCAGGCCGCCGAGGACCGCCTTCCCGCCGAACACGCCGATGGACCCGGTCAGCGTGCCCGGCTGGGCGACGATGACGTCGGCGGCCATCGAGACGAAGTACCCGCCCGACGCCGCCACATCCCCCATCGACACGATCACCGGCTTGACCTTGCGGGTGAGCACGATCTCGCGCCAGACGGAGTCGGAGGCCACGTAGGAGCCGCCGGGGCTGTCGACCCTGAACACCACGGCCTTGACATGGCCGTCCTTGCGCGCGGACCTGATCGCGGCGCTGACGGTGTCGGAGCCCATGGCGCCGCTGCCGCCCAGAGGGCTGCGCCCACTGCGGCCGAGCCTGATCATGCCGTGGCCGTGGACGAGCGCGATGCTGTCGGCCGTCGGGTGCGGCAGCTTGCGGGCGGTGAGAGCACGGGCGTAGCGGGCGACGTACTGCAGGTGGGCGTCGGCGCCCGCGGCCTGCTTGACCTCGTCGTAGACCTCGTCACGGTAGGCGAGGCGGTCCACGAGCCCCGCCTCGACCGCCTCGGCGCCGATGAAGGGACCCCTGTCGATCAGCTCGCGCACCTTGGCCGGATCGAGCCTGCGCCCCTCGGCCACGCCCGCGACGACCTGCTCGATGATCGACTCGGCGAGCCTGCCGTACGACTCCTTGTGGGCGTCGGTCATGTGGTCTTCGGTGAAGGTGTTGGCGGCGGTCTTGTACTCGTGGCGCTTGCCGACCTCGTAGCCGACGCCGAGCTTGTCGAGCGTGCCCTTGAGGAAGCGCTGTTCGAGCGCGATGCCGGTGAGGCCGACGTCGCCGCTGGGCTGGAGGTAGACGCGCTCGAAGGCGCTGGCCAGGTAGTAGGGGATGGTGCCCTGCCCGAACTCGCCGAACGTCTCCCCGAAGGCGACCGTCAGCCTGCCCGACGCACGGAAGCGGACGACGGCCTCCCGCAGCTCCTGGACCATGGCCAGGCCGAGCGGGGCGCCGCCGATCTTGACGATGAGCGCCTTGACGCGGGAGTCGTCCCTGGCCCGCTTGAGGCCGGACAGCACGTCGGCCAGGCGCGGCTTGCGGATGGAGAGGATCGCGGCGAGCGGGTCCGTCGGCGGGCCCTCGGTCAGCCCCTCGGTGAGGTCCAGCTCGAGGACGAGCGGCGCGGTCCGCCGCTGTCTGAACCGGTCAACGCTGTCAACGATCACCTTGGTCGCGTCCATAAATGTCACCCTAAGCGACGCCCCTCCCCCCGCGAGCGCCGCTCTCCCCACCATCTCGGCCCTCCGTCGGAATCCGGTACGGCAAAGCCGGTCTGGCGCCTCCGTGGTCACCCGGTCCCGTCCGCCGAAGGCGCGCCGCCCAGCAGGACTCCGCTCCCCGCCGTCACGGCGCCCGTAAAGCCCTCACGTGACCGAGATCGTCAAACCCCTCATGTGGCCGCGCCCGTTGAACCCCTCGCGTGACGGCGCCCGTCAAAAGCCTTCCGTAACGGCGCCCGGCCCCGCGCTCCCGGTGATGCGTATCCCTCGACAGAGGCCCGCCCTGCACCCACGGTGGTGCCCGGCCCGGCGTGCCGTACAGACCCGGAAAAGCGCTCGCGAACGCGCCCCTCGGGCACAAAAGCACCGGCCATGCTCGTGAGAAACGAGCATGGCCGGTGAAAGGAGCGGGTCAGGCTGCGGTGCAGGTCAGCGTGGCGGGCGGGGTGTTGGCGCCGCCGCGCAGCTTGCCGTTGAACCCGAACTGCGTCGTCGCGCCCACCTCGAGCTTGCCGTTCCACCGGGCGTTCGTCACGGTGACGTCGGCCCCGCTCTGGGTGTGCTTGCCCTGCCAGAGGGTCGTCACCTTCTGCTGGTCGGGGAAGCTCCAGCTCACCTTCCAGCTCTTGACGGGCAGGCTGCCGGTGTTCTTGACGGTGACATACGCCTGGAACCCGCCCGGCCAGGTGGCCCGGTTGGTGTAGGTGGCGGTGCACTCGACGTGCGGCAGCGCCTTCCACACGTCCAGGCGCGGCGTGGTGACCTGCTTGCCCGCGCTGGTGTAGGTGATCGGCTTGCCCGTCTCCTTGAGCTTGGCGACGATCTCGTCGACGGAGGCGTTGGGCAGCTTCTCCCTCATGAGGGCGAACGCGCCGGCGACGTGCGGGGCGGCCATCGAGGTGCCGCCGAAGCCCGCGTACTTGTTGTCGGGCACGGAGGAGAAGATCGGCCAGCCCGGCGCGAACAGGTCGAGCATCTCGCCGCGGTTGCTGAAGGAGGAGACGTCGTCGGTGCGGGTGCCGACCTGCGGGTACTCGACGTCGGTGGAGCCGACGGTCACCACGTTGGAGACGCAGGCGGGCCAGGAGACCGACGCGTCGTGTCCCTCGTTGCCGGCGGCGACGACGGTGGCGACGCCCTGGGCGAGCAGTTCGTCGGTGCGGGCCTTGAAGTCGGCGCCGTCACCGGTGTCGCAGGCGGCGTCGTACTTGCCGCCGCCGAGGCTCAGGTTCACCGAGACGATGTTGTACTGCTGGGCGATCGTGTTGACGTAGGCCATCCCGGTGAGGATGGAGGAGTCGTAGGCCAGCACGCACGGGGTGTTCTCGGCGCCGCCGCAGTAGTCGGTGTTGGCGAACCTGCTGAACACCTGCACGGGCACGATGGTCGCGCCGGGGGCGACGCCGTTCGAGGGCTCGCGCTGCGTGGGGTGCGACTTGCCCGCGACGATGCCGGCGACGTGGGAGCCGTGCGAGCAGATCCCGAAGGCCGCCTCGCCGGGTGGGATGTCCTTCATGCACGCGTCGGCGGTGGCGCTGGCCGCGCCCGAGCCGATCTGGAACGGCGCGCCGCTCGGGCACAGGGAGGTGGCGCTGTCGGCGGCGTTCTCGGCGGAGAAGCACGCCTCGGCGGCGATGCGGCCGCCGAAGAACGGGTGGTCGCCGTCGATGCCGGTGTCGAGGACGGCCACCGCCTTGCCCGCGCCGGTCACGCCGGCGGCGTGGGCCTTGTCGGCGCCGATGATGGCGGTGCTCCTCACCAGGTTCGGCGAGTTGAGGTGGTCCTCACGGATGGAGACGACGTCGGTCTGGCCGGCGATCTTCTTGAACTCGTCGACGGTGCCCTCGTAGACGAAGAAGTCCAGGCGGCCGGCGAGCGCCTCGGGGGTCGGGGCGACGTTCTCGACGCTGGGGGCGACGGACTCGGCCTTGGCGGCGAGGGACTTGGCCTGCGCGGGGCTCTGCACCTGGACGATCGCCCGGTGCGTGCCACTGATCCGGACCGCGGGGTCGATCTTCTTGATGGGGTCGTCCGCGGCGGCTTGCGCGGGAGCCTGGATGAGCCCGGCAGAAACGGCGGCGAGGGTGGCCGCAGCAGCCAGGAGAGACCGCAGTCTCACTGTGCCTCCGAGGGGGGTGATCCAATTTATGTGGCCTGAGTGTACAGATGTGACATTTGTTGTCAGAAGGGAGGGGATGTGTCGTTTGGGTAACACGCGCTACGCGCCGAGCGAGGTGGCGGCCTTCCTGAGCGCGGCGCTCGACTTCGAGCCGAGCCGTACCTTCTCGGCCGCGTTGACCTTCTCCAGGGACGAGGTCGCGCCGTGGGCCCAGTTGAGCCAGGCCGTCAGCAGCGCCCTGTCGAGACCGGCCCGCGCGCCCTTCGACGCCTTCAGCACCCGATAGGCCTTGCCGAGCGAGGAGGCCTTGGTCAGCTCGGGGAAGACCTTGCTCGTCTTGTGGGCCAGCTTCAGGTAGCAGGTGAGCGTCTCGTCGGACAGTTGTCCGGTGCCGCGGTAGAGCTCCACGGCCCACTGCTTGGCGCTCATGGCGGTGCCTGCCGTACCACGGGTGCACACGGGGGCGGGCGCGGCGGGAGGCGTCACGGTGACGGTCACCGTCACCGTGATCGTCGGCAGCGGAACAGGAGTCGGTCCTGGCGGATCGGCCGGATCCTCGCCCGTCTGCGGATCCTCGTCGGAGGGGACGGGTGAGGGGCCGCTCGCCGACGGCTCAGGGTTGGGCGCGGGGTCGGGGTTGGGAGCGGGGGCGGGGGCGCTCTGGGTGGCGGTGGGCTGCGGCGCGGCCCCCGTCATGGCCGCCGCGAGGTCCAGACGCGGCGTGATCACCTCGGCGCCGTTCACCTGGTAGGCGAACGGCCTGCCGGTCGTCTTCAGCTTGTCGACCAGCGCGCCGATCGGCTGGTCGGGAAAGGCCGCCTTCAGTACGGCGAGCGCGCCCGCCACGTGCGGGGCGGCCATCGAGGTGCCGCTGTGGGTCGCCATGACATCGTCGGGCACCGACGACTCGATCTCCACGCCGGGCGCGAACAGGTCCAGCAGCGCTCCTGTGTTGGAGAAGTCGGCGATCCGGTCGCCGTTGTCGCTGGCCCCCACGGCGACGGCCGAGGAGACGCACGCGGGGAACGACGTGCCCGCGAAGTACTCGTTGCCGGCGGCGACGACCGTCGCGATCCCCTTGGACAGCAGGTCGTCGATCTTCGCCTTGAAGACCTGGCCCTCCTCGGTGCTGTCGCACGTGGTGTCGGACAGCCGTCCGCCGAGGCTGAGGTTCAGCGCCGCGATGGGCGTGGTGGGGGCGAGCGAGGCGACGTGGTCGAAGGCCAGGCGCAGCGACGACTCGAAGGCCATCAGGCAGGCCGCCGCGCCGCACACGTCCTCGTCGTTGACCCTGCTGAACACCTGGACGGCCACGATGCCGGCCCCGGGGGCCACGCCACCGCCGCCCGCCGCGATGCCCGCGACGTGGGTGCCGTGCTCGCACAGGTTCTCGCTGCCGGCAAGGCACTTGGGGGTCTCGGCGTCGGCGGCGCCCTGGCCGACCATCTGGCTCTGGCCGTTCGGGCACAGCGACTCGACGCCGTCGTACTCGGTGGAGGAGAAGCACGCCTCGGCGACGATCCGATTGCCGAAGAAGGGGTGGTCGCGGTCGATGCCGGTGTCCAGGATCGCCACCGCCTGCCCCGCGCCGGTCGCGCCGGTGGCGTGGACCTTGTCGGCGCCGATGACGGGCAGGCTGGAGATGGCGGCGGGCGGGTAGGCGCGGTCGAGGTGGATGGAGGCGACGCGCGGGTCCTCGGCCAGCGCGGCGAGCTCCTGCGCGGTGCCCTCGACGACGATGAACGGCTGGGCGGCAGGCTGGGTCGCCGGCTGCAGCACCACCTGGGCGTCCTCGGCCGCGGCCTGCGCCGCGACCGGCGCGGACTGGGCGGCGTCGGTGAGCTCGACGATGACCCTGGCGGTGCCCTCGGTGACGGCTAAGCCCTCTTCGAGCTTCTCCTCTGCCACCACGGAGGCCACCGCGGAGGTCGGCGACGGCGCCGGAGTGGCGGGAGGTTCACCGGCGACCGCGGGAGCGGCGGGAAGTAAGGCCAGCAGGACCGAGCACACGATCAGGCGTCGAAATCGCACACGTCCTCCGAGGGGTGGTGATCTCGGAGTCTAGAGAGCTTTGTCCGCTTAGCCCAGAGGGTCGGGACCTTCCGTGGAAATCTCGGCCGGGGTGTGCTTCAGCCAGATCGCGCCCAGCGGCGGCACCCGCAGCGTCGTCGAGTACGGCAGGCCGTGGTGCGACTCCTCGAACGCCTCCACCGAACCGAGGTTGCCCACCCCGCTGCCCCAGTAGTCGAAGGCGTCGGTGTTGACCAGCTCCTCCCACCGCCCGCCGTACGGCAGGCCGAGCCTGAACTCCTCGTGCGCACTCCCGCTGAAGTTGACCACGCACGCCACCGCGGACCCGTCCACGCCCAGCCGCAGGAACGAGAAGACGTTGCCCGGCGCGTCGTCGGCGTCGATCCACCTGAACCCGTCAGGCGTCGTGTCCTGCTCCCAGAGGGCGGGCGTCTCCCGGTAGATGGCGTTGAGGTCGCGCACCAGCTTCTGCACCCCGCGATGCCCGTCGAAGTCGAGCACCCACCAGTCGAGCCCGCGCTCCTCCGACCATTCCGACCCCTGGCCGAACTCCCCGCCCATGAACAGCAGCTGCTTGCCCGGATGCGCCCACATGAACGCCAGCAGCGCCCGCAGCTGCGCGAAGCGCTGCCACTCGTCGCCCGGCATCTTGCCCAGCAGCGAGCCCTTCCCGTGGACGACCTCGTCGTGCGAGAGCGGCAGGACGAAGTTCTCGCTGTAGGCGTACATCAGCGAGAACGTCATCTGATGGTGGTGGTACTGCCGGAAGATCGGCTCGTGGCGCAGGTAGGCGAGGGTGTCGTGCATCCAGCCCATGTTCCACTTGAACCCGAACCCGAGCCCGCCCAGGTGCACCGGCCGCGAGACGCCCGGCCACGCGGTCGACTCCTCGGCGATCGTGGAGATGCCCGGTGCCTCCCGGTAGCAGACGGAGTTCATCTCCTTGAGGAACTCCACCGCGTCGAGGTTCTCGCGCCCGCCGTAGACGTTCGGCGTCCACTCGCCCTCGCGCCTGGAGTAGTCGAGGTAGAGCATCGAGGCGACCGCGTCGACCCGCAGCCCGTCGATGTGGAACTCCTTCAGCCAGTAGAGCGCGTTGGCCACCAGGAAGTTGCGCACCTCGTTGCGGCCGAAGTCGAAGACGTAGGTGCCCCAGTCCGGATGCTCGCCGCGGGCGGGGTCGGCGTGCTCGTAGAGCGGCGTGCCGTCGAAGCGGGCCAGCGCCCAGTCGTCCATCGGGAAGTGCGCGGGCACCCAGTCGAGCAGCACGCCGATGCCGCGCTGGTGCAGCGCGTCGACCAGGTGACGGAACTCGTCGGGAGTGCCGAACCGGGCGGTCGGCGCGTAGTAGGAGGTCACCTGGTAGCCCCAAGACCCGCCGAACGGGTGCTCGGCCACCGGCAGGAACTCCACGTGCGTGAAACCCATCTCCTGCACGTAGTCGGCCAGCTGCGTCGCCAGCTCGGTGTAGCCGAGACCCGGCCGCCACGAACCCAGGTGCACCTCGTAGGTGCTCATCGGCTGCTTCCGCGCGGATCTGCGCTCGCGCTCGGTCATCCAGTCGGCGTCGCCCCACTCGTAGGAGGACTGGTCGACCACCGACGCCGTCTGCGGCGGCACCTCGGTCCTGCGCGCCATCGGGTCGGCCTTGTCGCGCCACAGCCCGTCCGCGCCGAGGACCTGGAACTTGTACCGCTCGCCCTCGCCCATGCCGGGCACGAACAGCTCCCACACGCCCGACCGGCCCAGCGAGCGCATCGGATGGGCCACGCCGTCCCAGTGGTTGAAGTCGCCGACGACCCTGATGCCGCGCGCGTTGGGCGCCCAGACGGCGAACGCGGTGCCGTCGACGTCCTCGTGGCGCATCGTCCGCGCGCCGAGCGCCTCCCACAGCCGCTCGTGCCTGCCCTCACCGATCAGGTGCAGGTCGACCTCGCCGAGGGTGGGCCAGTGCCGGTAGGGGTCACGCATCTCGTACGGCTCACCGCCGCCGTAGCGCACCCGCAGGCGGTAGTCGGGGACCTTGTCCAGGCCGGTCACCGTCGTCTCGAACACACCGTGAGCGACATGCTTCATCGGCCGCGACTCGTCGTCGATGACCACCTCGACCTGTTCGGCCAGCGGACGCAGCGTCCTGAACGTGACTCCGTCCTGGCCCAGGTGCGCTCCGAGAATCGAATGCGGGTCGTGGTGCGCCCCGCCCGCCAGACGGTCGAGCTCTGTCCTCATCGGCATGCCTCTCACCCTGCCCTACAGCGACCTTCCAACCCATGCCCTTGCCCGCTCTCGCCATGCGAATTCTGGAGACGGGCATTTCAGAAAAATCGGATTAATCATGGTGATCTGTGTCCGACCTGCGGGCGACCCACCCGCCGCCGGGCGCAGGCGCGATGATCGCCATCCTGGCCATGCTAGCCACCGACGCCCTGAGCGCACGGCAGCCACACCGGCCGCCCGTGTCGATCTTTCTTCCTGTACGGCAAGCCGGTCTGGCGCCTCCGTCCCAGCGTGGTGCCCTCCGTCGCGGGCGCGCGCCCAGCAGGACTCCGGTCCCCGCCGTCACGGCGCCCGTCCGACCGTAAGACCCGAAGACCCCAAGCCTGGCGCCCCTCCCGCGCCACCCGTCAGGCGACCTCCCGGGGCTGCCTCCCGCCCACTCGCCGGGCCGCCTCCCGCCGCGAGCAGGGCCGCCAGTGTGGCGATGGCGAAGCTCCAGCCGGGGCCGCCGGCCGACAGGACCGCCGCCCCCACCGCCCTGCGAGGCTGCCGCCTACGACCCCTCATTGACGCCTCCGGCTGCCGCGGTCCCGGCCGGTTCCACGTGCGCGACGGCCGTGCCGAGGGCCGCGTAGCCGAGGCCGACGCTCACCCCCGGGATCCCGGGTCGCACGGTCAATGGGAGCGGATGGAGCGAGGCCCTCCGATGCGGCAACCTGAGGCATCGGTATCCATGGTGTGCGTTCTGTACATCATGCACGTATCATGAGAGGCATGAAGACTGACTCATTGGGCATCGTGGAGGCGCGCAACAAGCTCGGCGTCCTGGTTTCCCGCGCCGTGCATGGCCACCAGCCCACCACGATCAGTCGCTCTGAAGACGAGCGCGCCGTTCTCATCTCCGAAGAGGAGTATGAGGAGCTCCTCCGGCTCCGCGAGGAGCGAGAGATTGGCCGCGTCCGCGAGGCCATCGCCTCCCGCGAGCGAGGCGAGATGCGGATGCACCGCTACGAGAGTGCCGCCCAGCTGTACTCTGACTACGGTCTTCCCGTCCCCGGCGACCGCTCTTGAAGCGGGCGCTCGATCTCGCCGACGCTGTACGGGTGGCCCTTCACCAAGTGGCGCCCGGCCTGCGCGCTGTGATCATCGATACTTTGCTCGACCTCACGGAGGAGCCCGAACCGCTGGGGGTCCGTCCTTACGGTGGCATTCCGAGCGCGTTCGAGCTGCGCGCGGAAACGTTCCGCGTCGTCTATACGCATGGTGCCGACCACGTGTCCGTCTGGGTCCTTCAGATCAATACCTGATCACCCGGCCAGGGAACTGACCTGCACCGACATGCTGTACGTAGCGCATGGTCGGTGTCTGCCCAGGGCGGAACTTCGGCCGTCCACCTCTCCCAGGCGCAATCGCCGTTCACCGCTTGCTTGACCTTCGCCCCGGCCCGTAGGGAAGAATCACGCAATGCCGGTGTTACTCAAGACGGTCCTGGCGGGCGCGGCGATCGGGATCGTCCAGGTTCTCATCCTGGTCTTCTGGCCTCATGATCCGGACGACGACTTCACCGGGGTGGGGGCGATGATGCTCGCGCCTTTCCCACTCGCGTTCCTGCTGGGCTGGGCCGCGAGGCTGCCGCGCTGGCCGATCGTGGGGGTGTCCGCGCCGTTCGTCATGTTCGCGCTCGACATGGTCATGGCTTCGGGCATGCGGTGGTTGCCCGACTCGCTTGTCAGCCTCGCCGTCCCCGCCGTGATCGGATTTCCGCTCACGGCGTGGCTGTGCGCTCCGGGCAACAGAATCGTCCGCGTCGCCGCAGCGGGGACGGTCGCTCTCGCCTTCTGCACGGCTCCGCTGGTGGCCGAAGCCATCCGGACGGCTGAACTCGCCAGGGCCGTGGAGAGCTCGGGAATACCGCTGGTCGCTCCAGCCATTCCGAACTTTCGGCTCGCCTCCATGGACGAGATCTGGTTGCCCGAGATGATCGGCCTCACCTATTACCCCACCGCCGCTCAGTGGAGTGGCCGGTCGGTCCAGGTGTACATCAGGCCGGCCACCGCGGCCTCCCCTGAGGCTGCGTGCGCCGATCCCATGCCGGACTGGAACTGGAAAGCGGTCACGCCGTGCCGGCAGATCGCGCCCGGCGTCTGGGCGACACGCCTGGAGAACGGCTACACCCCCGTGTACGCCAGGCACGGCGACGCCCTGGTGCAGGTAGGCGGCTACGACGAGATATCAGAGAGCTTCCTCCTCGCGGTACTGCCCACCTTCCGGCCCATCACCGCAGGGGAAATCGCAGCGGCCGGCTAGATCGCGGAGGCGGCCGGAAGTGATCCGGTGGATCGGAGCCGAATGCGGTGAACACCCCCACCCCCGATGGTGATCGACACCAGGGCATCCGCGCGAGGCTGGCCGTCGTCAGGTTTCGTCGTGTGGTTGGGCTGGCACGTCAGGCGAGCGCCCTTGCAAGCCGCTCGAAAGGGATATTCAAGGCGAATTCGATACAAAGCGTGAGGAATCGCGCTGCCCTGCCGGCAGTGCACCCTTCGGCAGGTCCGACCGACAACACACGACGGGAAACCCACATGTCCACAGCTGAAAACCACGCCGAGACCGGCAACGGCCGCAGGCTCACCGCTGCGGCGGTGCTGGCGCTCGTTCTTGCGTCCGGCGCGATGGCCGCCACCACCAGCGCCGCCGACGCCGCCGTGGCTAAGCCCAACCCTGGCGAGTCATCGCTCAGCGGCAGGAATCACAACGAGACCGTGCTGGCCCGCAACTGATCGGAAAATCCACATGTAGACCCCGACCGGCGAGGGCCGGCGGCTCACCGCTGCCGCGGTTCTCGCCGGCCTGACCCCTGATCCAGAACAGAGTCCCTGACGGGCGCCCTCCCCGGTTCGTCCCACGGCCACCTGTGTGGGCATCCTCGATTGCGGTGGCGAGTGTGGTACTGGAGGACACTCCCAGACGGGGCGCCGCATCTGGATCAGAGGAGCATCGTCGTCGGCTCCCACACCAACGCCCCCGAGCCTCCGCCGCCAGCCCTGACCCCCGTGGCATCGTGGCGTCCATTGACGTCGGCCCGCCCGGACGGTAGGTGGCAGCCTGGTAGGGCAGGGGTCGCTCCTCATGTTCTGGAGCACCCATGTCTGATGATCACCCCTCTCCGCCCCTGCGCCCCATCCCCGAGCCCGGTCCGAACGAGCCGGCCGCGACGCCCGCCACCGGCCGGGGCGCCGGCTCACCCGACCTCAGGCCGCGCACGGAGACGGCGGACGTCCTCCCCTTCGGCAAGCCCGGCCGAGCATTCGGCGGCAGCCCGTTCACCTTCGGCTTCACCGCCGCTCTCGGCGTCCTGGCCGCCTGGCTGCTGGTCCAGGCACTGACGGCGACCGCCTCGATGCTGGTCCTGATCACCGTGTCGCTGTTCTTGGCCGTGGGCCTGGATCCAGCGGTGCGCTGGCTGCAGCGGCGCGGCCTGCCACGCTGGGGCGCGATCACCGCCGTGTTCGCCGCAGTGATCGTCTTCTTCGCCGGGTTCGGCGTGGCGGTGATTCCGGCGCTGTCGCAGCAAACCGGGCAGTTCGTCGAACAGCTGCCCACCTACATCGGCCAACTGCAGAGCCACCCCCAGGTGCGTGACCTGGACCAACGCTTCGGCCTGCTCGAACGCCTGCAGTCCTACCTGATCAGCGGAGATCTCGGCCGTCAGGTGTTCGGCGGGCTGCTCGGGGCCGCCGGCATCGTGGTCAGCGCCGTCTTTTCGGCCCTCACCGTGCTCATCCTCACCCTGTACTTCCTGGCCGCGCTTCGCACCATCACCAGCACCGGCTACCGGCTCATCCCCAAGTCCCGCCGGGCGCGGGTGCAACTGCTCGGCGACGAGATCCTCCACCGAATCGGCAGCTATGTCGCCGGCAACCTGCTCATCTCGCTCATCGCCGGCGTGACGACGTTCGTCTTCCTGTCCATCGCCGGCGTGCCGTACGCGCTGGCCCTGGCCATCATCGTCGCGGTCACCGACCTGATCCCGCTCATCGGCGCCGGCATCGGCGCCGCTGTCGCCATCGTGGTGGCCCTGTTCGTCTCGGTTCCCGTCGCCATCGCCTGTCTGGTGTTCTTCATCGTCTACCAGCAGATCGAGAACTATCTGATCGCGCCGAAGGTGATGAAATCGTCCGTCGACGTGCCCGCTGCCGCCACCATCGTCGCCGCCCTCATCGGCGGAGCCCTGCTCGGCATCGTGGGGGCGTTGTTGGCCATTCCGGTCGCTGCCGCCGTCCAGCTGATCGTGAGCGAGGTGGTCATGCCCCGCCAGGAACGCCACTGACCGAAGACCTGGTGCGAAGGTTCTTCAGGGTCGTGGCGGCTCTCCGGCTGGCACGCACGCGGGCCTGAACGTTATTCCTCCGCGGTCAAGTGATCGAGGAGGACCTGGCTGATGTACAGGTCGATGAGGTGGGCACGCGCGCTCTCCACGTGGTGCGGGGTCGCGGCCTGCAGCGCGGCCAGGCCCTCGTCCGTGAGTACGGCGAGCCAGCCGCGCCGGTCACCCTTGTAGTGCTTCCTGCGTACCCAGCCGCTCTGTTCGAGCTTGTTGACCGCATGGGAGATGCGGCTGGGCTTGGAGTTGGTCCAGTGCGCCAACTCACCGACCTCGACCCCACGGCGTTCACCGACACCAGCAACTCCTGGTACTGCCTGACCGGCGTGGAGGTCAGCGGCAGCCGTAACGCGGCAGTCGCCCTGTTCGGCGATTCGCTCACCGACGGGGTCGGCTCCACCCCCGGCGCCGACAACCGCTACCCGGACCAACTCGCCGAACGGCTGGCTGCCCGCCCCGCCCCCTCGCCGTCATCAACGCCGGCCTCGGCGGCAACCGCCTCCTGACCGACTCCGCGGAATACGGGCCAAGCGGCCTGGGCGTCCGCACCGTCATCATCATGCAAGGCGTCAACGACCTCGCCGAATGGAACAAGCCCCAGCAGGCCACCGCCACCCGGCTCATCGCCGGCCACCGGCAACTGATCCGCGCGGCCCGGGCCAAGGGCCTCACCGTCATCGGCGCCACGATCATGCCCATGAAGAACGCCGACCTGGCCTACAGCGACAAGGCCGAAGCCGTCCGCGACCGCGTCAACCGCTGGATCCGCACCAGCGGCGCCTACGACCACGTCGTGGACTTCGACCGCGTCGTCCGCCAGCCCGCCGACCACGACGCACTCCGGCCCGGATACGACTCCGGGGATGGCATCCACCTCAACGACGCGGGCTACGACGCCCTCGCCCAGGCCATCGACCTCGACGCTCTGTGAACAACTCCTTCCCGGCGGGTCGCCGGTCAGCGTAGGGCGTCGACGGGCTCCATGCGGGCGGCGCGCAAGGCCGGATACAGGCCGGCCAGGAGCCCGACCAGCGCGCCGGCCACGGGGGCGGCCAGGGCCAGGCGGATGTCCAGCACCGGGGTCCAGTGGCGGACGGCCGCGACCACGACGACGGCGACGGTGCCCAGGCTGGCGCCGATCACTCCGCCGGCCAGGCCGATCAGGCTGGACTCCAGCAGGAACTGGGCGGCTATGTGGCGGCGGGCGGCTCCCAGAGCTCGGCGCAGGCCGATCTCGGCGACGCGTTCCATGATGGTGACCAGGGTGACGTTGGCGATCCCGACCGCGCCCACGACCAGGGAGACCAGTCCGAGGACGAGGAACAGGCCGTTGACGTCGTCCTGGGCGCCGTCGCGTGCGCGTTTGGGGCTGGGCGGGGCGATCACCTGGAGTTCACCGGTGTGGTTGGGGCTGAGGGCGAGGGGGGCCTGGCGGGCGATCAGCTCGGCGGCGCCCAGTTGGGTGCCGACCAGGACGCGGGTGACGTTCTTCAGGCCGAAGTCGGGGCCGAGGGTGGGCGGCACCAGGATCGCGCTGGCGAGGACCTGCTCGCGCTGCAGGCCGCCGATGATGCCGATGACGGTATAGGCGCGGTCGTTGATGAACACCGCCGGCGCGTGGTCCAGTCGGGTGATGCCGAGCATGGCGGCGGCCTGCTCGCCCAGCACGACGACCCGGTCGCCGCGGGTGAGGTGGCCCGCGTCGTAGAAGCGGCCGGTCAGCAGTCTGCCGCGGGTGGTGGCCGGCAGGTCCGGGGTGGCCGCGACGACGGCGAGGGTCTGCCCGGCCACCTGCGTCGGGTCGAGCAGGTTGTTGGCGGTCACGACGAGGTTGGAGCTCTTGTCGCTCTGCGCCAGCGCGGTGGCCGAGAGCACGCCGCGCAGCCGCCGCAGTTCCGCTGCGGCCTCCCACGACACCAGGGCCTGGCGGCTGTTCTGCGGCACCTCGACGGTGACACTGGTGGCCAGCAGTTCGTCGAAGCGGCCGACGATCTGGTTGCCGGCGGTCGCGGCGATGCCCATGGTGACCACCAGCGTGGTGATCCCCAGGACGGTGCCCAGGGTGGTCAGGGCCGATCGGACGGGACGGGCCAGCATCCCCGCCAGGGACTCGGCCCACAGATCGCGGATGTTCATGCTCACCCCTGCTCGGTCAGGATGCCGTCGCCGATGCGCACCCGGCGCTTGGCGTGGGCGCTGACCTCGTCTTCGTGTGTGATCACCAGGATGGTCAGGCCCTGGGAGCGCAGCCCGTCGAACAGGTCGAGCACGGCCTCGGTGTTGCGGCTGTCGAGGTTGCCGGTGGGCTCGTCGCACAGCAGCAGGGACGGACGGGCCATCAGGGCGCGGGCGATGGCCACCCGCTGGCGTTCGCCGCCCGACAGCCGGTCCGGCCGGAAACCGGTGCGGTGTCCCATGCCCACCTGCTCCAGGGCCTGCTCGGCACGGGCCAGGCGACCGCGGCGCGGGTGCCGCCCGTAGACCTCGGCGAGCATCACGTTCTCCGCCACCGTCCGGTGGGGGAGCAGGTGGAAGGACTGGAAGACGAACCCGATGCGCGCGCCGCGCAGCCGGGTTCGCGCGCCGTCGCGCAGGGCGGTGGTCTCGATGCCGTCCAGCCGGTACGAGCCCGAGCTCGGCCGGTCCAGCAGCCCGAGAATGTTGAGCAGAGTGGACTTGCCGGACCCGGACGGGCCGATGATGGCCACGTAGTCGCCGTGGTCGACGCGCAGTGTGACGTCGTCCAGCGCGCGCACCGGCGGGTCGGCGGGGAACTCCCGGCAGACGCCGGTCAGCTCGATGACGGGCTCAGGCATCGCTCACCACGACCCGGTCGCCTTCCTTGACCGTGCCGGCCTGCACGGGCGTGATCTCCACATTTCCGTCGGCGGTCAGCCCGGTGCGCACCTCGACCTCGCGGGTCCTGTCGCCGTCGAGCGCCACCCGTACCCGGGGGCGGCCGTCGGCGGAGGTGACGACGGCGGCGACCGGCACGCTCAGCACCTCCCCTTCAGTGGAGCCGACGGAGATCCGCACCGTCAGCGACGAGCCGACCAGCGCCTTGAGCCCCTTGGCGGTGTCGGGAGTGAGCAGGATCGGCACCGAGCCGGTGCCGGGCGGGGTGTCCTGGTTCTCGTCCTTCTTCTTGTCCTGCGAGGTGACGCGGGCGGCCTCCCCGGTGGCGGTGAGCCTGGCCTGCAGCAGGGTGCCGTCGAGGGTTTCCATGGTGGCCTTCTGGTTCCGACGCAGCAGCTTGGCCTCCTTGGCGTCCACCGACCCGGTGATCGCGAAGGCGGAGCTCGTCACGGTGGCGACCTTGGACTCGATGGTGTCGCCGGGCTTGACCTCGGCCTTGTCGATGCGGGCCGGCAGCGTCGGGAGGAAGACGACCTCGCCCGCCGGGACGCTGACGCCGTAAGTCTTGAGGAACTCGGCCAGCATGTCGCGGGCGTCGGCCAGGCCGGCGGCGCTGTTGCTGACCTTCATCCGCAGGGGGGAGACCTCCCGGGCCCGGCGCAGGCTCTGCTTGGCGGTGGCCTCGGCTTCCTTCGCGGTGCGCACCGATTTGCGCAGCTCCTCCAGCCGCTTGTCCTGCTCATCGCGGACTTGCTCGAAGTAGTCGTCCACGGCCTTGCGGGCCTCGTACAGGGCCTGCCGGGCGTTGGCGAGCTTCATCTCCAGCAGGCGGGTGTCCGTCGAGCGGGACGGTGTGGGGGTGGGCAGCGGTGGTTCAGGTGGTGGCGGGGTGCCAGAGGGTGTGCCGGACGGCGTCGGCGCGGGCGGCGGCGAGGGCGGCGGGGTGTTGTTCTGCTCCCTGGCCTCGTTCAGTTCCTTCTCGGCCGCGAGCACTGCTTCCTCGGCGGTGCGCACGGTCTGCCGCAGGCTCGTCAGTTTGGCGGCCTGATCGGGGGTCATGTCCTGCCGCAGCGCCTCCCGCAGCGCCTGCTCGGCCGAGTGCAGGTCGCGGCGGGCGTTGTCGAGGCGCAGCTTGAGCGGCTGGACATCGAGGCCCTCATCCAGCGCCTTGCGGGCCTCGGCCAGCTCGGCCTGCCTGTTCCGCACGGTCTCGCGGTAGGTCTGCAGGTTCTTACGCGCCTCCATGTCAGGCTCCTGGGCCTGGTAGCCGCGCTTGGCGTACCAGCGTTTCACCGCGGTGACGGTGGCCGCATCGAAGACGCCCGACACAGGCACCCGCACGCCCTCGCGGCGCAGCGCGCGCTGCAGCTGGCGTACGTCGTCGCCTTCGGTGCCCGGCACCAGCGGCCGGTACATCGGCAGCCGCCCGCGGAAGGCGAACACCGGCCGCCCGTTGACCTGCATCAGCACGTCACCCTCGCGGATCGGGCCGGTTTGGGGCGCCTTGGTGACGCGCTGGGGCGTGCCGCCGCCTCCGCCCATGCCGCCGCCTCCCCCCGTGGCGCCGGTCACGCCGACCGTGCCGGCCAGCGTGACCGGCAGAGGGGAGCCGTAGGTGAGCGTGCCGTTGACGGTGACGGTGCTGGTGAGCTTCCGCCGTTCGACCGGCGCGGTGACCAGGGACGGCTTCGGCGGGCGGCGCGCGGCCAACTGGTCGGCGGGGGAGCGCAGATCCGCGCCCACCGCCCAGCCGATGCCGGCGAGCGCCACCACTGCGGCCACGACACCGGCCAGTACCTTGTTCCTCGAGAGACCGGCCTTCGAGGCGCCCTTCCTGGCTGTGCCTGGACCGCCGGGTCCGCCGGGCTCCGCGGCCGGCTCGCCTGCGGACGCCCTGAACTTGCGCATACTGAACTCGCTTCGATGGAAATGGAGTGAGGGGTGGAAGCGGCGGGCTCCCAGGAGCTATCCCGCGACGGCCATGGCCACGCCCATGCCCGCGAACAGGCCGGCCTGCTCGTAGACGGTGTTCAGCTTGGGCCGGTAGGCGGCGTAGAACTCCTTGCCGCACTCCAGGTCGTCCAGCGCGGCCTTGATCTCGCGCGTCAGGAGAGGGCGGGCCTGCTCGGGCGTGGGTTTCTCGCCGAGCTTGCTCAACTCCTGCCCGAACGGCCCCTCGGTGCTGTTGGCGATCTCGACGGGTTGCTGGGAGGTGACCGTGTAGCCCTTGCCCTTGAGGCAGTCGGCGAACTGGCCGGCCAGCTCCACCAGGCGGGCGTCGCCGTTCACCTCGCGGTTGATCGCCTGCTTCATCATCTCGGACTGGGCCTTCGCCGCCTCCTGCATGGAGGTCATCTTGCGGCCGGTGGCCTTGTTGAGCATCTCCAGCATGCACGTGTCCATCGCGGCGAAGTAGGCGTCCCGCTGCGCCTTCGACAGCCCGGCGATGACTTTCGAGTTCGGGTCGTCGCCCGGGGCCTCAACGGTCCGGGCGAGCATGCGCCCGCCCGGGTCGTTCGGGTAGACGATCGAGGCGGCCCAGCCGAAGCCGTACTTGCTCCGGTGCTTCTTCATGGCCTCGTAGTCGCCGGACATCTCCTTCTTCTGCTCTTCGGGGATATCCCGCGTGGAGACGACCGGGTGGTAGGTGAAGCCCTTGCCCTTCATGCAGGCGGCGAGCTGGGCCTGGTTCTGGCGCTGCTTGTTCTGGGGGTCCACGGAGGGAGCCGCCGATGGCTGCGCATCACCGGTCGAAGCGCAACCGGTCATAACGGCCAGCAGAGCTGCGCCGGCCACCATGGCCGCGAGCGATCTATGGGAGTGAATCATGGGGCCTTCTCGTCAGTCATAGGGGGATGAGTGAGGCAGCACGAAGAAGACCCGCGGCGCAACCGTGCAGCGGGCCCGTTCGTCGCGGGTTCGTCTATCGGGGTTCGTCGCGGTGCGGGCCCGCGAGCCGGTTCACCTTCCCGTGGGCTTCCTGAAGCGAACCTGAACGCGCCTGAAGCCTCGTGCGAGGGTCGAGGCAGCCAGCGGCCGCGTACACCCTCGACCCTCGCATGCGACCTTCGTTACCGCGGGATGGCTGCTGTCGTCTTCACAGTCCCCCCGCGCAGCCGCGTTTCCGCTTTCGCGGTCCAGCGCGTAGCGGCCGTTGCCCGAGCGGCGTGCCCGTTCCTCAGGGCCTTGCCCGCAATCGTGGGCACTGCGCATGCCTTGTGCGCACCCACGACCTGGACCGTGCGCTTCGCCTTCCGGATCTTCGCCGTGTGGGCCGGCCTGTCCCAGGTGTGGGCGGGCCTGTCCCAGGTGGCGGGGCCGGAGTCGATGATCTCGCCGTGTCCGGCGCTCGTGCTCGCGGTCACCGGTACGGGACGGTGATCGGCCAGCGCGGGGCCGGCCATGGCAGACAGGGCGAGGCCGCCCATCACGCCCAGAATCGCGATACGCCGCTTGACCATGGAATCCCCCTTGGTGCAGGTGCTTGATGTGATGGCTCGAGACTGGCGCGCCGTACCTGAAGCAACCCTGAACGCAGCCGAAGTGATCTTTAGGTTGTCCACCACGGGGAACCCGCTCGTGCGGGAACGGAGACTGGGCGTCGAGCTCAGCCCGCTCTAGATCCACCCTCGCCTGGCCGCCTGCAGCCCGGCATGGAAGCGGCTGGTCGCGCCCAGCCGCTCCAGCAGCCGGGTGATGCGGCGGCCGAGCGTGCGGGGGCTGACGCCGAGCTTGCGGGCGATCGTCTCGTCCTTCAACCCCGAGGCCAGGAGCGTCAGCAGCTCCCTGTCAACGGCGTCCAGCTCTTCGGGGCCGTCGAGCTGGCCGGGCACCGGACCCGCCTGCGCCCACAGCGCGTCGAACAGCGCGGCCAGCGCCGAGGCCAGCGTCGAGGGCTGGACGAGGACGCCGCTGGTCAGCCTGCCGTCCCGCACCGACAGCGGCAGCAGCGCCCGCGCGCCGTCCACGACGATCAACTTCAGCGGTACGGCAGGCAGCACCCGCGCCTCCTCGCCCCCGGCGATCATCGCTTGAATGGTGTCGAGATACCCCGGCACCTCCAGCGCGGAGATGGCGTAGATGGCCCGGCTCGTCACCCCTCTGGAGAGCAACGCCCGCTCCGAGGCCGAGGAAACGCTCACGTCCAGGTACGGCGGCGCATCGAGCACGCTGACGCTCTGCCGGGCCGAAGCGGTGATGTCCACCAGCGAGGCCCGCAGCGCCCGCTCCCCGTTGACGACCTCGACCAGCCCGCCGGTGCGCTGCGCCCCCTCGGTGAAGTCGGCCACGAGCTCACCCATCGCGGCCGTGACCTGGTCGAGCGAATCCTGCCGCTGCCTGACCAGCGCGCGCACCGCCACCCGCGGATCGGCGGGATGCGGATCACCGGCATCGGCGACCAGGCCCGCCCCGGCCAGGGCGGCCAGCAGTTCGTCGAGCGGGGCCGGTGCGGCCACCGCGGCCAGCTCCTCGCGGCTCTGGCCCGGATCGCGAAGCAGGGCCCGATAGAGCCGCTCGGCGGGCTCTGGCACACCTACTTCCTCGAGCATGCAGAGAGTATGACTGATACCGGTCAATGGCCAGGAGCAGACATCTGGTGACATTGTGGCAAATGGGGGTTGAGGTGCAGGGTGCCACGCAGCACCCCTCCCACAGAAAGACCCTCCTATGCCCATCACACGTGCGGCAGTCACCGCCGCACTGGTCCTGCTGGCCGGGCTGAGCCCGCTGCCGGCTCACGCCGATCCCGCGCCGGAACCGGCGGCCAAGGTGGATGTCACGGTCGCGGCCGGCGAGTCCACGACCTACTTCGTCCAGCTCAAGGCGAAGGCGGACCTGTCCGGCGCGCAGGCCCGTGACCTGCACCGCGACAAGGCCACTGCTGCCTATCAGGCGCTCACCTCCACGGCCGAGTTATCCCAGCGCGGCCTGCGCAAGCTGCTAGACGAAGCCCGCGTGCCGTACGAGCCCTTCTGGATCGCCAACACCGTCAAGGTCACCGGCGACGCCGCGCTCGCCCAGAAGATCGCCGAGCTCCCGGAGGTCGAGAAGATCGTCCCGGAGCGCAGCACCGAGCTGCCCGAGCCCAAGCCCGGCTCCCAGCTTCAGGCTGCGGCGGCGATCGAGTGGAACATCCAGAAGGTCAAGGCCGACCAGACGTGGTCCGACTTCGGGGTGCGCGGCGAGGGCATCGTCATCGGTGAGATCGACTCCGGCGTGCAGTACGACCACCCCGCCCTCGTCGCCGCCTACCGCGGCAACCTGGGCAACGGCCAGTTCAGCCACGACTACAACTGGTTCGACCCGGCCAAGATCTGCCAGGGCGCAGGGCCCTGCGACAACAACGGTCACGGCACCCACGTGATGGGCACCATGGTCGGCGCGGACGGCCTCGGTGTCGCGCCCGGCGCCAAGTGGATCGCCGCCAAGGGCTGCGAATCGGGCAGCTGCAGCGACAGCTCGCTGCTGAAGGCGGGCCAGTGGATGCTCGCGCCGACCGATGCCAACGGCCTCAACCCGCGCCCGGACCTGGCCCCGCACGTGGTCAACAACTCCTGGGGCGGCAGCAGCGGAGGCAACACCTGGTACCAGTCGATCATCGACGCCTGGGTCGCCGCCGGCATCTTCCCCGCCTTCGCCGCGGGCAATGACGGCAACGGCATCACGTGTTCCACCACGCACTCGCCCGGCGACAACACCGCCGCCTACGGCGTCGGCGCGTCGGATGCCAACGACAAGATCGCGTCGTTCTCCGGCTTCGGCCCCTCCCGCTTCGGCGGCGAGACCAAGCCGAACATCACCGCGCCCGGGGTGAACATCCGCTCGTCCATGCCTGGCGGCAAGTACCAGGCCCTGAACGGCACCTCGATGGCCACGCCGCACGTCACCGCGGTTGTCGCGCTGGTCTGGTCGGCGGCTCCCTCGCTGGTCGGTGACATCACCGGCACCCGCGCGCTGCTCGACTCGACGGCGAGCGACGTGGACGACACCCGCTGCGGCGGCACCTCGGCCAAGAACAACATCTGGGGCGAGGGCCTGCTCAACGCGCACGCCGCTGTGGACAAGGCGCCGCGCGGCGACACCGGCGACCTGTCCGGCAAGGTCACCGACGCCGCGACCGGCAAGCCGCTGGCCGGTGTCACCATCGCCGCCGAAGGCCCCAACCCGCGCACGGCCGTCTCCAACGCCGACGGCACCTACAAGGTCCAGCTCGTTTCCGGCGCCTACACGCTGACCGCGAGCGGCTACGGCTACAGCGCCGCGACCGCCACGGTTGAGATCGGCCGGCGTACCGGCACCGTGCAGGACTTCGCGCTGCAGCCACTGGCCACCCAGGTGTTGTCGGGCACCGTGCTCGACCTCACCGGCAAGCCGCTGCCCGGCGCGAGCGTGCTGGTCAAGGGCACCCCGCTGGCGCCCGTCACGACCGACGGCCGTGGTGCTTTCAGCTTCCCCACGGTCGCCACCGGCGAGTACGAGCTGCAGGTCAGCCCGGCCGCACCCGTGCTCTGCAACGGCACGCTGACCCAGAAGATCGCCGTCGGCACCGGCCTGACGTTGCGCCTGCCCGCCCGGGCCGACGCCGTGGGCGGCTACAGCTGCGCGCCCGCCGACTACGCCTGGCTCAAGGGCCGCACCGAAGTGCCGCTCACCGGCGACGAGGACGCTCTCACGATCACCCCGCCCTTCCCTGTCACCGTGTACGGCCAGCCGTATGAGAAGCTCCACCTCACCACCAACGGTGTGATCAATCTGCTCCAGCCGCGCCTGGGCGACTACGACAACACCGCGGTTCCCTCCGCCGAGCAGCCCAACGGCGCGATCTACGCCTACTGGGACGACCTGGTGACCGACGAGGTCTACACCGAGGTCCACGGTGACAAGTTCGTCGTGGAGTGGCGGGACGCCACGGTGTACGGCACGCGCGAGCGTGTCACCTTCGAGGTGGTCTTCGACAAGGCGGGCGGTTTCACCCTGCAGTACCGCGAGGTCGGCAAGGGCGCGAGCGCCACCGTCGGGGTGGAGAACGTCGGCGGCGGCGTGGCTCTGCAGTACTCCTTCAACGAGGCCGCCCTGCGCGAGCGCACCGCGATCCGCTTCACCCCCGGCGCCGCCGTGCCGCAGGAGCAGCCCGCCGCGACGGGCCTCACCGACGCGCAGATCGCCGAGCTGGACAAGCGCCTGTCGATCGGCCCCGCCCCACAGGGGCAGGAGCCGAAGGAGTCCAAGGACGCCCAGGCGCAGAACCAGGGTGTGACGATCGAGCGCCAGCAGCTCTTCGAGACGGCGCAAGGCATGGCGGCCGTCGCCGAGCTGCCCGGCACCCGCGGCGGCCAGCTCGTCGTGCACAGCACCGGCATGATCACCGCGCTCGACCGCAAGGGCGACCAGCTCTGGCGGCGCACCAACGGCTCCTTCTACGACGTCTGGCAGCTCAAGCCGGTCCGGCCGTGGGACACGGTGATCAGGCCGCTGGAGGTGCCGATGGGCTTTTCGGTCATCGGGCCGTACTCCGGCTCCTCCGAGCGTGGCTACGCGGTAGGCGACCTGACCGGCGACGGCAAGCCCGAGGTGGCCGTCGCGCTCAACGTCGGCAGGAACCGCCCCGTCGTGCTGCCCGGCGTGCCGTACAACAGCGGGACCTACGTCGTGGTGCTCGACAGCGCCAGCGGTGCCACGCTGTGGCAGCAGCTCTTCGTCGACGCCAAGCACGTGCTGATCCACGACGGCACCCTGATCGTCTCCGACCAGTCCGGCGTCAACCGGCAGACACCGGCCGGCTACACCAGCACCCTGTACGGCTACCGCTTCACCGCACAAAACGGCGCCCTGACCACGGCCACCACGTGGACCATCGCCAGCGGCTCACGCCCGACCTACTGGAACACCCTCGAACCAGCAGGAACCGGTCAGGTCGCCGCGGTCTGGACAGACCGGACGGCAGGCGTCTCCCACACGCTGCTGGTGAACATCGCCGACGGCGCCAAGAAGTGGGACACCGCGAGCACCGGTGGCTTCCCGCGCACCATCCGACTGGACGCCGCCAAGGGCGTGCTGGTCGGGCTGGAGCAGAACGACCTGCGCAAGGAGGTCCGCTACGACGTGGTGACTTTCGCGCTCGCCGACGGCGCCAAGAAGGTGGTCGAGTCGCGGATCAACGCGCTGCCGCTGCACCTGCGCGTGGCCGGCCCCGGCCGGTACGCGGTCAACGAGGCCACCATCGACCCCTACTTCTGGGTCAACTCCAGCACGGTCCGCCTGGTCGGCAGCTGGTCGCACACGATCAAGCGGGCGCCCGACTATCACAAAGACGGCCCGATGTTCTTCGGGCTGCAAAGCGCGGGCGAGCGGGTGCTGGCCAGCTCGCACACCATGGAGAAGCGTGGCAGCGCCGACAACCGCAGCCTGATGCGGCAGACCGCGCTCACCGCACTCGAGGTGCGCGACGGCGACGTCGACTGGGAGCGGCGCGGCGTGGTCGGCTCGCCCATCCACGCCACCGTGATCGACGAGGAGGTGCTGACGGTCACCGCCGAGCAGAACCTCGTGCGCTACAGCCTGCGCAGCGGACGCGACACGGGCAAGACGCCGCTGATGGCCGACCTCAGCAGCGCCGCGACGACCGACCTGACCGGCGACGGGACCAAGGACCTGATCGCCGGCGGCCAGTCGCACGCCGTCTACGCCTTCGACGGCAAGGCGCTCAACGGCGAGCCCAAGGTGCTGTGGCGGACGGTCACACCCGGCGCGATCCACAAGATCGAGCTGGCCGACGTGGACGGCGACGGGCGCCAGGAAGTCGTGGTCGCCGCCACCACGCAGACGCTGGTGCTGGATGCCCGCACCGGGCACGTCGAAGAGCGCATCGAGGGCGACGGGTTCGTCTGGACCTTCGCCACCGCCGAGCTCGACGGGCGCCGCGGGGCGGAGATCGTGGTGCCGACCACCAGCGTGCGCGCCTACACCGGCTCGGGTCACCGGCTGTGGAGCTACTCGGTGAAGGACGTCAACTTCGGCAGCCTGTCCATCGACGGCGGACGGGTCTACGCCAGCTACAACACGCCCGGCACCTACCTGGCCGACAAGCCCGTCATCGGCGGCGTCGCGCTCGACGGCCGGCGTGGAAAGGTGCTGTGGCAGGTCACGCAGGACCCGGCCCTCTTCCAGGCCGCCCAGCCGTGGAACGGCGTGTTCGCCTCACGAGGTCAGGTGATCTTCGTCTGGCTCAAGCGGGAGGATTGGACGCCGAACCTGGTGGAACTCCGCGACGGCGCCACCGGCAAGGTGCTCACCTCCACGGTCAACGGCGGCCTATGGACGAACTGGGGGTGGAAGCGCACCGACCTGGGGCTCCTGCAGGCCCGTGCGGTCTCCACCACCTTGATCGACGCGGCTGGTGGCGTGCACGACCGGCTCTACCTGCCCCCGGTCTTCGACGCCGACCTGGCCAAGGCCGACAGCGGCACCCAGGCGCTGGTCACGACATCCGGCGGCGGGTTCTACGCCTACGATCCAGCGGTGCTCACCGCCGGGAACAACTATCCGGACTACTGGGCAAGGGTCGATGACCTGGCCACTGTGACCATGGTCAAGTCCGACCTGGACGGCGACGGCAACGACGAGCTCGTCGGCCTGCCGCGCGACGTCTACGGCTTCGACAAGGCTCTCGAGCTGTCCGGCGGCGGCTACTACTTCCCTGATGAGGAGATGCACGGCATCGCGATCTACAACCTGAAATAGCCAAAGGGCCTGGTACGGCAGGGCTCTTTCTAGGGGTCGTCGCAACACAGTGGCTTGGTTGCCGGCGGCGAGAAGCACAACGAGACGCTCGGCTGGGGTATCCCAGTCGAGCGTCTTTCTTGGCCCGTGTCGTCCGATCGTTTGTGTCTGAATTTTTAGTCAGTTTCCCCATTGATGTGGACTGAATTTTCAGTCAGTATGCGTTCGTAGATCGAAAGGCTCCCGCTGCGTGCGGGCTCGGTGCAGGAGGCTGTCATGACTGAGGCGGCGCAGGACGCGCACGGGTCGTTACCAGCGGGCGAAGGAGCGGGTCGGCATCGCCGGGCCATCGAACGGCACTCCATCGACTGGGTGCCGTTGTCGGAGCGGCACGGCAGGGTCTCCAGCCTGGGTGCCATCTGGTTCGTCGGCAGCCTCAACCTCACCGGGTTCGCGACGGGCGTGGTCACGCTGTCCATGGGTGCCTCGCTGCTGTGGACAGTGGTGGCCACCGTGCTGGGCTCGCTGTTCGGCACCTTCTTCATGGCGTTCCACTCGGCGCAGGGCCCGCAGCTGGGCCTGCCTCAACTGCTGCAGTCTCGGCCGCAGTTCGGGTATATCGGGGCGGCGGTGACCGTATGGGTGTTCGCGTTGGTGAACTACATCGGCTACAACACCTCTGACGCGTTGCTGGCCGGCGATGCGATGAACACGCTGTTCTCGATCCCGAACGGGCTGGGGTATGGGCTGTCGGCCGCGATCGCCACCGTGATCGCGCTGTTCGGCTACGACTGGATCCACGCCGTCAACAAGTGGCTTACCTGGCCCTTCGTCGTCGTCATGGCAGTCATCAGCGGGGCGGCCCTCTTCAGCGGCGGGCTTCCGGCCGGGATCTGGGCCCCCGGGCCGTTCGACTTGACCACCTTCATGCTGGTTTTCGTCTTCGTCGCCGGCTTTCAGCTGGGCTGGGCGCCCTACGTGTCGGACTACTCGCGCTATCTGCGCCCCGACATACCGGTCCGCAGCGCCTTCTGGTGGACCTACCTGCCCAGTGCGATCTCCGGGATCTGGGTCTTCGTCCTGGGCGCGGTGGTCTCGGCGGCCGCACCGCCCGGCACCACCCCTGTGGCCGCGCTGAAGCTGGCGGCCGACCGCCTGGCAGAGGGGTTCGGGCTGCTGGCGATTGTCACCCTGTTGATCGGGCTGCTGTCGATCATGGCGATCAACCAGTACGGCGGCAGCCTCACCATGATCTCCATCGCCGACTCCTTCCGCCCTGTTCGGCCCACCCGGACGATCCGGGCCGTGACCATCGCCATCATGCTGATCACGGTGGGTTCGATCGCCAACTTCGTGGGCGTCGAGCAGTTCAACTGGTTCTACGCCAACGTCGTGGTCATCTTGACCTACCTGTTCATCCCGTGGACCGCGATCAATCTGGTGGACTACTTCTTCGTCCGCAAAGGCCAGTACGTCGTCCGAGAGATCTTCAACCCCCGTGGCATCTACGGCCGCTGGGGCTGGCGCGGCAACCTGGCCTACCTGATCGGACTGGCCGCGATGACCCCCTTCATGGTGATCGTCGGCCTCTATACCGGCCCGATCGCCAAGACGCTGGGCGGCGTCGACTACTCGCTGCTGGTCGGCCTGCCCGTGGCCGGCGGCCTCTACCTGATCTTCGCCCGCAGTCTGGATCTGGCTACCGAGCGGCGCATGGTCCAGGAGGAGGGCCTGCTGGCACCACGGCACTGAGCGCTCCCACCCCCCACCGAAAGGAAACAGGAGCATGAACGACCTGACCCGCCGGGCGATGCTGGCCCGGACCGGCCTGGCCGCCGCCGGACTGACCGCGGCGCACGTGCTCGGCGACGCCGCGCCGGCCCACGCCGCCACCTGGCGTGTGCCCGGTGAGGAGGTGGCGCACAAGCGGACCTGGATGTCCTGGCCGCACAGCACGACGATCTGGGGCAACCTGCTTTCCAAGGTCCAGTCGGACATCGCCAAACTGGCCAAGGAGATCGCCAGGTACGAGCCGGTGATCATGTGTGCCAACGGCTCCGCCAACGCCTCCAGGGCGCGCACGATGTGCGGCTCCACCGTCACCGTCATCAGCTCGGTCCCGGTCTCCGACTGCTGGATCCGCGACTCCGGCCCCATGTTCCGCGTCGACGGCGCCGGCGGGCGCGACGCCTTCGGCCTGAACTTCAACGCCTGGGGAGAGAACGCCACCAGCTTCTACGGCATCCCTGCCTCCGCCTACAACAACGACCGCAAGATCGCCCAGAACCTGGCCGGCTACCTCGGCCTGCCGTTCGCCAAAGCCGGTGTGGTCGGCGAGGGCGGCGGCATCGAGTACGACGGCGACGGCACGCTGATCGCCACCGAGAGCTGCTGGGTCAACCCCAACCGCAACCCCGGCAAGACCCGCGCCCAGATCGAGGCCGAGCTGCTGTCCAGGTTCGGCGCCAGCAAGATGATCTGGGTGCCGGGCGTCACCGGGCAGGACGTCACCGACGGGCACATCGACGGCACCGCCCGCTACATCGCGCCCGGCGTGGTGATGGTGCAGCTGGCGGGAGCGGTCCGCCCCGACGTGTGGACCGAGAACGCGCAGGCCATCCACGACGCGCTGGTCAACGCGACTGACGCCCGGGGACGCAGGCTGCACGTGCTGACCATCGAGGGTCCCGACATGCTGCCCCGCATCCCTTCCGGTCAGCGCAAGGACTTCCTCAGCTCCTACATGAACTGGACGGTGACCAACCAGGCCGTCATCACCGTGCAGTTCGGCGACACCGCCAAGGACGCGGCGGCCAAGACGGCGATCGCGAACGCCTTCGGCCGCCCGGTGGTCCAGCTCAACCTCGACAACCTGTACGGCAACGGCGGCGGTGGCGCGCACTGCGTCACCATGCAGGAGCCACAGCCCTGACCACGGGCTTCAGGGGCGATCGAACTCGATGTCGATCGCCCCTGCCAGCAGTTGCTGCGCCCGCTCCAGGCTCATCGTGCCGCTCAGCCACCGCTCGCTCAACCCCTCGACCAGGGAGGTGAGCCGTTCGGCGGAGTCCATCGGCTCCACCTTCGCCGAGACCAGACCGGCGGCGCGGGCCTCGGCGATCAGGTCGATCAGGTCGCCGACCCATTCACGGGTGGCGGCCTGCAGCGGCTCGCGCAGGTCGGGGTCGAAGGTGGCGCTGGCCCGCAGCTCGCCCCAGGCGGAGCTGTTCTCCCGGACCGCGGGGGTGTCCTGCAACTCCAGCGACAGCAGCAACTCGATCCGGGTCCGCGCATCCCCGCCCCGCTCCAGCGCCTCGCTGGTGTAGCGGCCCGCCCGTTGGCTGACGAACTCCAGGGTGCGACGCATCAGACCGGCCCGATTCTCGAAGTGATAGTAGATCAGCGAGGTCGACACCTTGGCCTCGGCGGCCAGTTTCTCCACCCGCAGGCCACGCACGCCGTCGCGGGCGATCACCCGCAGGGCCGCTTCGAGGATCAGTTGCTGACGGTCCGACATGTCACCCCACATTACCTTGATCATCGATGGGGCATACCCGGCGCCTTCCCTGGTCTCCTCGACGGCGAACCCGCCGACGCCGACGCTGATCCCCGATTCGGGATCCCGGGGCGCGTGGTCAACGGGGGCGGGAGCCCTCGGGGGAGCGCGGCCCCGAGCCGTCAGGCGAGGGACCTTGCCTTTCCGAGGGCGTGCCGTACCCAGAGGGGCCTTGCTTTGCCGTACCCCAAGAAGGTCAGTGGGGGTTGGTGGCGGTGACGTCGCGTGGGGTGATGCGGAAGCCCTGCCAGTGGATGGGCATCGGGTCGGCGTCCTCGTCCCTGGCCACGTGGTGGAAGCCCACGTTCACCCACAGGACCGGATCGGTCACCCGCTCCCCGTTGGTGTAGCGGTCAACGGACGTGCCGCATCTCGGCGCCACGTTCTCGGTCGCGAGCCGCTCGCACGCACGGTACTGCGTGACGAACACGTCCGCGTGGGTGAACGCCTCGTCGGCGGGGCCGCGGTACTCCGCGCTGTCGGAGTTGTTGATCTCCCATGACACCGGGTGCCTGTCGGCGTTCTTGACGCGCGGGTCCACCACCCGCCACCAGCGCATCCTGCTGTTGACCGCCTTGGTCTCCCGCCGGAACACCGTGCGCACCAGCGACCGCTTCTTGGTGCGGGTTCCGGCGACGTCGTACTGTTCGACGACGTCGCGCGCCCTGCCCTCGATGTCGAAGTCCATCCGCCAGAAGATGTTGTGGCTGTGGGACTCCTCGAAGTGCTTGCGTCCCACGCCGATCGGCCAGCCATGCTTGGGCGCGGTGGTGGTGCCGGCCAGCGAGCCCGTCGCGCCCACTCTCGGGGTGATCGAGCCGTCGTCGCCGAAGACCCATTCGGAGATGTAGGTGTACCAGCCGACCTGGTAGGCGGCCAGCACCACCAGCTCGTGGCCCTGCGCCGACTCGCGCTGCGACTCGTCGCCCCAGCCGTCCTTGAGGTGGGCGTGGCCGCGCGGGCGGGTCGTCACGCACACCTTGCTCTTTGCCAGCTCGCCGCCGGGGCAGTCGGCCGCCGTCAGCGCGATCGCGGCCGAGCCGAGCGAGCCGATGTCGTGGTAGCGGGGCTCGCCGCTGTCGTACGGGACGTGGATCTGCGCCAGGGCCCCGCTGCGCAGCACGCTGATCGACCGGTTGCCCTTGGGGGTGTAGGCGACCTTGGTGACGGTCAGGCCCTCGATCGTGCGCATCTCCCAGCACAGCCGCCAGCGCGCGCCGTTCGGCAGCGTCTTGTCGACAAGGTACGGCGAGCCGCACGGCCGCGCGGCGGGTGCGGAGGCAGCGACCGACAAGGGGGCAGCGACCACTAAGGGGGGCGCGACGAGCAGGCCGGCGAGCATGAGACGGAGGATCAACTCACCACTCCAGGGTGTGGACCTTCTTGGCGGACAGGTCGATGACGATGCGGCTGGTGTCGAGGAAAGTGCCGTTGGGCAGCCGCACGAACAGCCGCAGGCACCGGTGCGTCGCGCACGGCCCCCGCTCGGGGGAGTAGATCAGCCCGCGCAGCGCCAGGTCGGAGGGCGAGGCGAGCTCTCTGCCCGCCGCCTTCCTGAACGACTGGCGCACTCCCGCGCCCAGCCTCGGGTGGGCCAGCAGCAGCTCGGCGGCGCGCAGCTCCTCCCGCCTGGACGGCGGCGGCTGCACCCCCCTGCCCCTGGCCTCCTCGACCACCTTGCCGGCGCCGAGGTCGACGGTCCTGACGATCACCGCGTCGGCGGCGTAGTCGTAGAGGTAGGCCTCGGCCCGCCGCGACTGCTCGGCGTCCTTGTCGTCGTCGCGTTCGACGTAGAGCAGCTCGGCCTGCCCCGCCTTCTGGTGTTTGGTCGCCGTGGCGATCTCGCCGGCGCGGGCGATCTCCTCGGGTGTGAGCGGGTCTCCCGGCGCGGGTGACTGCTGGACGGCCTGCGCCGCCTCGGGCCCGTCACCGCTGGTGGCCACCAGGAGCGATCCGCTCAGCAGGACCGTGCCCAGCCCCGCGGCCGCGAACACACGACCTCGCCGCATGCCGCCCCCTTACTCTTCGCTTTTGTATGCATGCGAAGAGTAGTGCTCTCGTGACGCTCCGGAGGGGAAACGCCCAAGTTGCCTCAGCGGAAGGCAGACAGCGGGATCGGCAGCCACGACGGGCGGTTGCGGGCCTCGTAGACGACCTCGTACACCGCCTTGTCGTACTCCAGCGCCCGCAGCAGCGCCGAGTCCTCGACGCCGCCGTCGGAGTAGCCCTCGAGGAACGCCGACCTGTTGCGGGTGGCCCACTCGGCCGCCTTGGGCAGCAGGGAAGCGCCGTCGGGGCGGTCAGCCAGCAGGTGGCCCGCGGCATAGTCGAAGGAGCGGAGCATCCCGGCCACGTCCCGCAGCGGCGAGGCGAGGGCCCTGCGCTCGTCGAGCGGCTGGCCCGGCTCGCCCTCGAAGTCGAGCACGAACCATCCGGCGGGGGTGCGCATGACCTGGCCCAGGTGGTAGTCGCCGTGGACGCGCTGCACCTTCACCTCGCCCGTCAGCTCCTCCACCTGGTGGAAGGCGTGCTCCACGATCTCGGCGTGCTCGGCCAGCTCGGGTACCTCGGCGATCGCCCTGGCCAGGCGGCGGCGGAAGCCCTCGACCATCCGCTTGACCTCGTGCGGTTCGACGACGTCGGTAGGGAAGGCCGCGGCGAGCTGCCGGTGGACCTCGGCGGTCGCGGCCCCGAGGCGCTCGGACTCGGCGGCGAAGTCGCCGCCCGCGTCGTCGCATCGGATGTCGTCGAGCTGCCCGTAGAAGTCGCGGACGCTGGCCAGCGCCAGGTCCCAGCCGTCGCTGCTGGTGGACAGGAACTCCTGGGTGAAGGCCAGCGTGGTCGGGTGGCCGTCGAGGTCGGTCTCGATCCATCCGTACGGCCTGGCGATGTGCGGCGCGCCGCGTTCGGCCAGCGCGGTGACCACTTCGAGCTCGGGATTGACGCCGGGGATGAGGCGGCGGAATAGCTTGCAGATGTAGGCGTCGCCGTACACGAGCGAGGTGTTGGACTGCTCGGCCCCGAGGACGAGGCTGCGCTGCGTGGTGTCGATCTCGGCGCCGCGCACGTGGCGGAACCTGATGGGCCCGTGGTCCTGCGCCTCGGCCATGCCTTCGAGCAGCAGGTGGGTGAGCGCGGAGTCGTGGGCGGCGTCGTAGACGTGGGTGCCGTCCTGCGCGGTGCCGATCAGGACGTGCCTGAGCCTGTCGGGCAGGTCGGCCCTGATGCCCAGGAGGACCTGGTAACGGTCGCGCGCGTCGGCCTGCCGTACGGACAGGACCAGGTGGTGCAGTTGCGCGTCCTGGACGGCGCCCAGGGTGGTGCTCGATTCGATGCGGAGTTCGTCCAGAGGGCGCCCCTTGCCCGCGAACCAGCGTTGATGGGTGATCCAGCGGGCAAGGAGGTCCTCAAGCACGACTTACTCCTCCTGGGGTACGGCGGGCGGAAGGGTGAACCAGTAGAAACCATGCCCAGGGAGCGTCAAAAGATACGGAAGTTCGCCAATCGGGGGAAATGGCACCCCGCCCATCGTCTCCACGGGCGAGACGCCGACGAACCTACGCAGATCCAGCTCCACGGGCTGCGGGAACCGCGAGAGATTGTTCACGCACAGAATGCGATCATCGCCCAGTTCACGCACGAAAGCGAGGACGCTGGGGTTGGATGAGTTGAGTTCGATGAATTCGCCCAGGCCGAAGACCGGGTGCCGCTTTCGGATGTCGATCATCCGTTTGGTCCAGTGGAGCAGCGAACCGGCGTTCTTCTGCTGCGCCTCGACGTTGATCGCCTGGTAGCCGTAGATCGGGTCCATGATGACCGGCAGGTAGAGCCGGCCGGGGTCGCAGTCGGAGAAGCCCGCGTTGCGGTCGGGTGTCCACTGCATGGGCGTGCGGACGCCGTCGCGGTCGCCGAGCCAGATGTTGTCGCCCATGCCGATCTCGTCGCCGTAGTAGAGCACGGGCGAGCCGGGCAGCGACAGCAGCAGCGCGGTGAACAGCTCGATCTGGTTGCGGTCGTTCTCCAGCAGCGGGGCCAGGCGGCGGCGGATGCCGACGTTGGCCCGCATGCGCGGGTCCTTGGCGTACTCGGAGTACATGTAGTCGCGCTCTTCGTCGGTGACCATTTCGAGCGTGAGCTCGTCGTGGTTGCGCAGGAAGATGCCCCACTGGCAGTTCTCCGGGATCTTGGGCGTCTGGGCCATGATCTCGGAGATCGGGTAGCGCGACTCCCTGCGCACCGCCATGAAGATGCGCGGCATGAGCGGGAAGTGGAAGGCCATGTGGCACTCGTCGCCGCCGTTGACCGGGTCGCCGAAGTACTCGACCACGTCGGAGGGCCACTGGTTGGCCTCGGCGAGCAGCACGCGGTCGGGGTAGAGCCGGTCGACCTCGGCCCTGACGCGCTTGAGGTAGGCGTGGGTCCTGGGCAGGTTCTCGCAGTTGGTGCCGTCCTCCTCGAACAGGTAGGGGATGGCGTCCATGCGGAACCCGTCGATGCCCAGGTCGAGCCAGAACCTCAGCACCTCCAGCATGGCCTCCTGAACCGCGGGGTTCTCGTAGTTGAGGTCGGGCTGGTGGTGGAAGAAGCGGTGCCAGTAGTACTGCCCGCGGACCGGGTCGTAGGTCCAGTTGGAGGTCTCGGTGTCGATGAAGATGATCCGGGCGTCCCGGTACGGCTCGTCGGTGTCGGACCAGACGTAGAAGTCGCCGAACGGGCCCTCGGGATCGTGCCGTGACGCCTGGAACCACGGGTGGGCGTCGCTGGTGTGGTTCATCACCAGGTCGGCGATCACCCGCATGCCTCGCTTGTGCGCCTCGTCGACCAGCTTGACGAAGTCGCCGAGATCGCCGAAGTCAGGAAGGATCTTCATGAAGTCGGCGATGTCGTAGCCGCCGTCGCGCAGCGGTGACTCGTACAGCGGCAGCAGCCAGAGACAGTCGACGCCCAGCCACTGCAGGTAGTCGAGCCTGCTGGTGAGCCCCTTGATGTCGCCGGTGCCGTCGCCGTTGGAGTCGGCGAAGCCCCTGATGAGCACCTCGTAGAAGACGGCCCGCTTGTACCACTGGGGATCGCGGGGCTTGTCCTCGTCGAAGGTGTTCGGGATGGCAGCGGAGTTCACGGTGTCGGACAAATTGGACTCCCCGATCGCTGTGTTACCGATGAGCCGCTCGCACGGTGAAGACGTGCGCCGGATTGATATGAGGGTCGAGGCGCACGTAGTTGTTCTGCCGCCACCGGTACGACTCGCCAGACATTTCGTCGTCCACGACGAACTCGGCGTTCCAGTCGAGACCGAGAGCGGGCAGGTCGAGATCGACCGTCGCCTCATGAGTATTGTGCGGGTCCAGGTTCACGACCGCCAGGACCACGTCGCCGAGTCCGTGCCGTCGTGTGGCCGTGTCGTAGGCGCCGGGAAGCCGCTTGGAGAAGCAGACCAGGTCTGGGTGGTCGACCCTGTGGAACGTCAGATTACGCAATTCCTGGAGTGCCGGGTGCGCTCTTCGGAACAAATTCAGATGCGTGATGAACGGGGCAAGAGTGCGACCCTCCCGCTCCGCGTCAGCCCAGTCGCGTGGTCTGTACTGATATTTCTCGCTGTCGAGGTATTCCTCGCTACCCGGACGTACCGGGATATTTTCGGCGAGTTCGTACCCGGAGTAGACGCCCCAGGTAGGTGACACGAGCGCGGCCAGGACCGCCCGGATCTTGAAGGCGGGCATACCGCCGTGCTGGAGGTACTCGTGCAGGATGTCGGGCGTGTTGACGAAGAGGTTCGGCCTCAGGAAGTGCGACGTGTCGTGCGACAATTCCGAAAAATACGTTTCCACGTCATACTTCGAGTTCTTCCAGGTGAAGTATGTGTATGACTGGTGATATCCGATTTTGGCGAGCGTCTGCAGCATCGCGGGACGCGTGAACGCCTCGGCCAGGAAGATCACATCGGGGTCCGTCGTCCTGATGTCGGCCAGCAGCCGCTCCCAGAACGCCACCGGCTTGGTGTGCGGGTTGTCGACCCTGAAGATCCGCACCCCGTGGCTCATCCAGTACTTGACCACCCGCTTGACCTCGGCGTAGATCCCCTCGGGGTCCTTGTCGAAGTTGACCGGGTAGATGTCCTGGTACTTCTTGGGCGGGTTCTCCGCGTAGGCGATCGACCCGTCGGCCCTGATCGTGAACCACTCGGGATGCTCCTTGACCCACGGATGGTCGGGCGAGCACTGCAACGCGAAGTCGAGCGCCACCTCCATGCCCAGCTCGCGGGTCTTGCCGACGAAGTCGTCGAAGTCGTCGATCGTGCCCAGGTCGGGATGGACGGCGTCGTGCCCGCCGTCCTCCGAGCCGATCGCCCACGGCGAGCCGGGATCGTCGGGGCCCGGCGTGAGCGTGTTGTTGCGCCCCTTGCGGAACGTCGAGCCGATCGGATGGATCGGCGGCAGGTAGACCACGTCGAAGCCCATGCGGGCGATGGCGGGCAGCCTCTTCGCGGCGGTCTGGAAGTTGCCGGACTTGGAGATGCCGCCCTCGTCGACGATCGCCCCCTCCGACCTGGGGAAGAACTCGTACCACGAGCCGAACAGCGCCCGGCGCCGCTCCACCCTGACCTTGTGCGGCTTGCTCCTGGTCAGCATGTCGCGCAGCGGATGGGCCTCCAGCATCGCGGCGGTCTCCGGCATCAGCGCGATCGACAGCCGCGCTCTGGGATCGAGCCCCTCGTCGCGCAGCGTCGCCGCCACGCCCAGCAGCGCCGCCCGGTGCCCGCAGGTCTCGGCGGGCTTCAGCTCCGCGCCGACCTTGAGCGCGCTCGCCTGCACCGTGCCGGTCTTCAGGACAGTCGTCCCGTTCGTCTTCAGCGTCCCGTTGCCGTTGCGCGTGACGTTGCCCGCGTGCGGGGCGGGGCAGTCGGCCGGCCGTACGGCACGGGCGGCGCGCTCGAACAGCCGCGCGCCCTCCTCGCACATCAGGTCGACGTCCATGCCGCGCGGAATCTTGATCTCCGCGTCGTGCAGCCACGTGCCGATCGGGTCGCTCCACGCCTCGACCCTGAACGACCAGTCGCCCTCGTTGGGCAGCGACACGCGCGCGGTCCACCTGTCGGTGCCCTTGGCGATCTCTCGCATATGTTTCAGGTGGCCACGCTTCCCTTCGGGAGAGGTGATCACCACCCCCGCGGCGACCGCGTCGTGTCCCTCGCGGAACACGGTCGCGGCAATCTCGAAGGTCTCGCCAGCGACCGCCTTGGCGGGCCACTGCCCGCAGTCGACAACTGGGAAGATGTCCGTGATGGGAATTCGACCGATCATCGCGTCCTGTTCTCATGGTCGAGTGGCCGACTGTCGCAATGACGATCCTCGCACCTTCACGCGTGAAGCTGAGGACGCCATCCCGGGACGGTGTTTCGGGTTCAAAGTGGGGAGTGCCCCAATCGTCCCCGTTAATGCCTCTTCATGGAAGGGTTGTGAGAGGGAAGTGATCGATCTACGGGACTACGCCTTGTCCACCACCGCTCACCACCTAGGGTCGGAATCGTGAGAGCTATCCGCAGGTTCACCGTCCGCACCGTCCTGCCCACGGAGTTGGCCGCCCTCGGCGAGCTCGTGCACAACCTCAGATGGTCGTGGCATCCAGAGACCACCGACCTGTTCGCCGAGGTCGATCCGGCCGTCTGGGAACGTGTTGGGCACGACCCCGTCGCGCTGCTCGGGGCCGTCGACCCCGCCAGATTGCGCCAGCTGGCCGGCGACCGCCGTTTCCTGCGCCGCCTCGCCGACGCCTCCGACGATCTGCGCGAGTACATGACCGCGCCGCGCTGGTACCAGACGCTGCCGGAAGCCGCCAAGGCGATCGCCTACTTCTCGCCCGAGTACGGCATCGCCGCCGCCCTCCCGCAGTACTCAGGCGGCCTCGGCATCCTGGCCGGCGACCATCTGAAGGCGGCCAGCGACCTGGGCGTGCCGATCATGGCGGTGGGGTTGCTCTACCGCCACGGCTACTTCACCCAGTCGCTGTCGCCCGAAGGCTGGCAGCTGGAGCACTATCCCAGCCTCGACCCCGGCGGCCTGCCGCTCAGCCTGCTCAAGGACGAGGAGGGCACCGCCGTCCACATCAGGATCGGCCTGCCCGACCACCGCGCGCTGCACGCGCAGGTGTGGGTGGCGCAGGTCGGCAGGGTGCCGCTGCTGCTGCTCGACTCCGACGTGGCCGACAACGACGCGGCCGCGCGCGACGTCACCGACCGCCTGTACGGCGGCGGCACCGACCACCGGCTCATGCAGGAGCTGCTGCTCGGCGTGGGCGGCGTCAGGGCGATCCGCGCCTACTGCCAGATCACCGGACACCCCGAGCCCGAGGTCTTCCACACCAACGAGGGTCACGCCGGATTCCTCGGCCTGGAGCGCATCCGCGAGCTGACCGAGTCGCGGCTGTCCTTCGACGAGGCGCTGGAGGCCGTGCGCGCCGGCACGGTCTTCACCACCCACACGCCCGTCCCCGCGGGCATCGACCGCTTCCCCTCCGACATGATCGAGCGGCAGTTCGGCGGCGACAACGCCTGGCCCACCGTGCCCGTCGAGCGCATCCTCGCGCTGGGCGCCGAGCGCGAGCCGGGCCGCTTCAACATGGCGATCATGGGCATGCGCCTGGCCCAGCGCGTCAACGGCGTCTCCGAGCTGCACGGCGAGGTCAGCAGGGAGATGTTCAAAGAGCTATGGCCGGGATTCGACCTGCACGAGGTGCCGATCGGGTCGATCACCAACGGCGTCCACGCCCCCACCTGGGTCGGCCGCGAGATCATGGAGCTGGCCGGTCGCGAGCTGCCGTCCCTGATCGACAAGGCGCAGGGCTGGGAGGGCGTCCACAAGATCTCCGACGCCGACATCTGGTCGATCCGCGGGCTGCTGCGCGAGCGCCTGGTCGAGGCGGCGAGGGTACGGCTGCGCCGTTCGTGGCGCGCCCGCGGCGCCAGCGACGCCGAGCTGACCTGGGTCGACGACGCGCTCGACCCCAACGTGCTGACCATCGGGTTCGCCCGCCGCGTGCCGTCCTACAAGCGGCTCACGCTCATGCTGCGCGACCCGGCCCGCCTGCGCGAGCTCCTGCTCGACCCCGACAAGCCCGTGCAGATCCTCATCGCGGGCAAGGCCCACCCGGCCGACGAGGGCGGCAAGAAGCTCATCCAGCAGATCGTCAGGTTCGCCGACGAGGAGGACGTGCGGCACCGCATCGTCTTCCTGCCCGACTACGACATGGCGCTCGGCCAGCTGCTCGTGCAGGGCTGCGACGTCTGGCTGAACAACCCGCTGCGCCCGCTGGAGGCCTCCGGCACCTCGGGCATGAAGTCGGCGCTGAACGGCGGGCTCAACCTGTCGATCCGCGACGGCTGGTGGGACGAGTGGTACGACGGCACCAACGGCTGGGCGATCCCGACCGCCGACGGCGTCGCCGACCCCGACAGGCGCGACGAGCTGGAGGCGGCCGCGCTCTACGACCTCATCGAGCACGAGGTCTCCGACCGCTTCTACGACAGGGCGCCCGACGGCCTGCCCCGCAGGTGGCTGGAGATGGTGCGCCACACGCTCACCTCCCTCGGACCCAAGGTGCTGGCCGGGCGGATGCTGCGCGACTACGTCGTCGACCTCTACACGCCCGCCGCGGTCTCGGCCCGCGCGCTGTCGGCCGACTCCTTCGCCCCCGCCAAGACGTTCGCCGCCTGGCGGGTGCGCGTCGCCCAGGCGTGGCCGGGCGTCAGGGTGGAGCACGTGGAGGCCTCGGGCGTCGGCGACACACCCGAGGTCGGCGCCGCCCTCGACCTGCGGGCGACGCTCGCGCTCGGCGAGCTCGACCCGTCCGACCTGCTGGTCCAGGCCGCGTACGGCAAGGTCGGCCCGCACGACGAACTGCTGAACCCCAACTACCTGGCCATGAGCCTGGAGGGCACCAACGACGACGGCAAGGCGCACTTCGCCGGGAAGGTGCCGCTCGACAGCACGGGAGCGTTCGGCTACACCGTGCGCGCCGTCCCCGCCCACCCGCTGATGGCCGCGCCCGCCGAGCTCGGCCTGATCGCCCTGCCGGAGGAGCCCGCCGGCATGACCAACGGCACTCTCCGCTGACCCCCCGCCGCGGAGCCCGGCCTGCCACCGGGCTCCGCGCCCCCTGGGGAGCCCGGCCCGCGTCGTCCCACCGATCCCTAAGACCCAAGAACCCCCGGCTGCTTCTCAGGAGGCCCCGAGGGACCCTGGCCGATCCCTACGACCCAAGTACCCTCGGCTGCTTCTCAAGAGGTCCCGAGGGGACCCTGGCCCGCGTCCCAGGTTGGGTCGTGGTTTGACGGTTTGTGGGAAGGACGTCCGACAGCGATGGGTCCGTCCGTCCAGGCCCCATAATCGGTATGTGGAAGACACCCGGAACGGTCTCAGGGCCGACACACTCGTGGCCACCGTCCGCGGCGTCCTTCCGTCGCTGACGCCCGCCGCGCAGACCGTGGCCAGGCTCATCCTCGAAGACCCCGCCACCGTCGCCCGCAGCACCATCACCGAGCTGTCGGCCGCCTCCGGCACCAGTGAGGCGACGATCGTGCGCACCGCGCGGTTGCTCGGGTTCGCCGGATACCCGCAGCTCAGGCTGGCTCTCGCGGCTGCAGCGGCGCAGCCCGACCGGCTGGTCCCCGGCGACCTGGCCCCCGACGACCCGCTGTCGGAGGTCATCCTCAAGGTGTCGCGCGCGGAGTCAGAGGCGATCAACGACACCGTCGCCCAGCTCACCTCCGAACGGCTCGGCCTGGTCGTCGACGCCATCGCGGGCGCCCGCAGGATCGACTCCTACGGCGTGGGCGCCTCCGGCCTGGTCGCCCAGGACATGGCGCAGAAGCTCATGCGCATCGGCCTGTCCAGCCACGCCTTCCAGGACGCCCACCTCGCCCTGACCAGCGCCGTCCTGCTCAGGCATGGCGACGTCGCGATCGGCATCAGCACCTCCGGCGAGACGCCCGATGTGCTGGAGCCGTTGCGGATGGCGGGCGAGGCGGGGGCCACGACCGTGGCCATCACCAACAACCCCCGCTCGTCGCTGGCCGAGCTGGCCGAGCACGTGCTGATCTCGGCGGGGCGGGAGACGGAGTTCCGGCCGGGCGCGCTGGCCAGCAGGATCAGCCAGCTGCTGGTCGTCGACTGCGTGTTCGTGGGGGTGGCGCAGCGCACGTTCGACACCTCACAGGAGGCGCTGCAGAGCACCAGGCGCGCGGTCGCCGACTTCACCCGCAAACGCTGAAACCCAGGCCACGTGAGCCCGAGGTGGGGGCACAAGCCGGTCGCCCAGAAGAGGGGCGGGTGGCGAAGGCGGGTGGAGAAAGGCAGGGGACCCCGCCCGGATGGGCGAGGTCCCTGTGAAGCGCCGGTCTACTGGAACGACACCTGGACGTCGTCGGCCTTGACGAACATCACCCGGTGTCCGAACTGGATCTCCAGGTACCGCGTCTTGCCCCGCACGACCGTGTGCGGTGCGGGGTCGAAGGTGACCGCCCGGTAGTACTCGGTGGCCGCCGGACCCGCCAGCGTGTACTTCTCCCCGGCCGAGAACGTGTACTGCAGCGGCGTCACCGCCTGGTACGGAATGCCCGCGGGGTAGGCCTCCTGCTCGGGGTAGGCCCTGCCGTACACGGGGATGGTCGCCAGCCCGGGCTTCGGGGTCACGACGAGTCCCATGGACGGCACCGCGGTCGGCTTGGCGGCGGGGTTGTGGAACCACGCCTTCTGCCCGAGGTACCAGATCGCCGTCCAGTCGCCCTGCCGCTCGGCCACGGCGTAGCGCTGGCCGGTGGTGGCGCGGGCGCTGTGGTCGTAGACGCTGTACAGCGAGTCACCCGTGGGGTGCTTGCCGATGTCCTTGACCAGCGGCGCGTCGTCGCGCGGCTCGGTGCGCAGCCACACCGTGGAGGCGGGCAGCGGCGGGCAGGCCGCCGACGGGTTCTTGCGGTCGCAGCCGTAGAAGTACGGCTTGTTGGTGGCGAAGTCCGGCTTGATCATGACGGATCCGGACCGCGGACCGCCGAACTGGTGCAGCGGGGCGCCCATCAGCTCGAAGTAGCGCGCCCAGTCCCAGAACGGTCCCGGGTCCTCGTGCATGCGCCTGACCGTGGTCGGCAGCGTACCGGGCACGTTGTCGTGGCCGAGGATGTGCGCGCGGTCGAGCGGCACGCCGTGGCGCATGGCCAGGTAGCGCACGAGCTTGGCCGACGTGCGGTACATCGCCTCGGTGTACCAGGTGCTGCCCTCGGCCAGGAAGCCCTCGTGCTCGATGCCGATGGACTTGGCGTTGATGTACCAGTTGCCGGCCTGCCAGCCGACGTCCTTGGTCTTGATCTGCTGCGCGATGTGACCGTCGCTCGACCGGACCGAGTAGTGCCAGCTACCGGGCCACGTCGGGTCCTGGTTCAGCCTGACGGACGGCGCCCAGTAGCCCTCCATGTCGTGGATGATGATGTAGTCGATCTTCTGGCTCTGCGGCCTGTTCGCCAGGTCGTAGTGGCCGTAGTCGTCGTTCGGCAGCTCCGCGTACGCCGCGGGGATCCACTCGCAGGAGATCGAGCGCGGGCACTCCACGCCGTCGCGGCGGGGCAGCGAGAGCCCCAGCTTCTCCAGCCATTCCACGATCTTGCCGAGCCCCGGCACCGGCGTGAGCGTGACCCGCTGTCCGTCGTCCGTCGTGCGCGCGGCCCCCTCGGCGATGACCGAGTAGACCTCGTCGGCGAAGAACTTGGCGGCCTCCTGCTCAGTGGCGCCCGAGTAGCGGGCCACCGCGCCGTACCACTGCGCAGGGTCGTCGCTGAGCGGCGCCCCGAGCTGCTTCTGATAGTCGGCCAGCAGCGCCGCGCCACCGCGGATGTTGGCCGCGGGGTCGCTCCTGAGCATCTCGTGCGACTCGCCGGTCAGGGCCGCCGCCTTCTCCATGGTCCTGAGCGAGGCGGGGATGTCCGTCGGTGCCGCGGGCGGCTCGACGGGCAGGGCCAGCGGGCGGGTGTCGTCGCCGCGCGGGTCCTCCTCGCCTTCACCGTGGTGGTTGGACCCCGTGAAGGCCGCCGCGTCCGTCAGGTGCATCGGGCCGAACCCCGCGTCGTTGCTGGGCTGGCCCGCGTGGGCGTCCCAGCGCGACTGCAGGTAGGACACGCCGAGCAGGACGCTCTCCGGCACCTGGTAGGTCTCGGCCGCCGCGGCGAACGCCTGCTGCCGGTCCTCCGGCGCCTCGGCCTGCGCGACCCCTGCGGGGATCAGTAGCGGTAAAAAGCACGCGACCGCCAACGCTTTGCGCATCGAAGACTCCTTGACTGGGGGGCCGTACGGGAGTCAGCGTCTCAACATTTTCCTTCCTCTAGAAGAGGGATGAGAAGAAATTTTTCAGGACTTCACCGGATAGGGTGGCCGCGCCATGGAACTCGTGATTCTCGGAGCGGGCCCCTCGGGCCTGGCAGCCGCCTGGCGCGCGGCCCTGCGCGGGGTGCGCGTCACCGTGCTGGAGCGCTCCGAGCGGGTGGGCGGGCTGTCGGCCGGCCTCGAGGTCGCGGGCATCAGTGTGGACCACGGCAGTCACCGCCTGCATCCCGCCACGCCGCCGCACCTGCTCGCCGACCTGCGCGGACTGCTCGGCGACGATCTCCAGGTACGGCCCCGCAACGGCCGGCTGCGCGTCGGCGACCGCTTCGTGGGGTTCCCGCTGCGGCCGGGCGAGCTGGCGCGGCGCCTGCCGTACCGGATGCTGGCGGGGATCGCGCGCGACGCGGTCCTTCCGCGCGGAGGGGACGATTCGTTCGCGGGGCTGCTGCGCGCGAGCCTCGGGCCGACGCTTTACCGCTGCCTGTACGAGCCTTACGCGGTCAAGCTGTGGGGGTTGCCCGGCGAGGAGATCGACGGCGACCAGGCGCGCAGGCGGGTCACCGCCGACAGCCCGTGGAAGATCGCCCGCAGGGTGCTGCGCGGGTCGCCGAACGGGCAGGGGAAGATTTTCTACTATCCGCGCCGGGGGTTCGGGCAGATCGTCGAGGCGATGGCCGACGCCGCGGTGGCCGCCGGGGCCGACCTCCGCCTGGGCACGGCCTGCGAGTCGCTCGTGCCGGGGCCCTCCGGGGTGGCCGTGCACACCTCCGCGGGACGGCTCGACGCCGGTCACGTGTTCTCCACGATCCCGATGCCCGCGCTGGCCGGGCTGGTACGGCCGGGGCCCGCGTCCGAGGTGGTGGCGGCGGCGCGCCAGCTGGAGTTCAGGGCGATGGTGCTGGTCTACGCGGTGCACGAGGGCGGGCGCTGGTCACCGTACGACGCCCACTACCTGCCGGGGCCCGAGACGCCCGTCACCAGGATCTCCGAGCCCGCCAACTACCGGGTCAGCGCGGCCGACCCGGCCGACCGCACGGTGCTGTGCTTCGAGATCCCGTGTCAGGTGGGCGACCCCGTCTGGACCGCGCACTCCTACGACGATCTGATCAAGGACTGCCTGTCGGCGACGGGGCTGCCGCCGCTGCGGCTCGCGGGCGTGGAGGTCAGGCGGCTGCCGCACGTCTACCCCGTCTACCGCACCGGCTACGCCGACCACCTCGCCGGCCTCGACGCCTGGGCGGGTCGGGTGCCGCACGTCACCACGTTCGGCAGGCTCGGCCTGTTCGCCCACGACAACACCCACCACGCGATGGCCATGGCCTACGCCGCCGTCGACGCGCTGACCGGCCGGGGTCCGGGTGAGGGCTGGGACGCGGCCGCGTGGATGGCGGCCCGCGCCCGCTTCGCCGAACACGTGGTGGAGGACTGAGCCGTCAGCCGTTGGCGGCGTCCTCCATCTCCTTGAGGTTGATCTTGGACATCTTGAGCATCGCCTGCATGGCGCGCTCCGCCCTGGCCGGGTCGGGGTCGCCGAGCAGCCTGGGGAGGGCCTTGGGGATGATCTGCCATGACAGGCCGTACTTGTCCTTGAGCCAGCCGCACTGGCTCTCCTCGCCGCCGTCGGCGGTGAGCTTGGCCCACAGCTCGTCGACCTCGTCCTGCGTCTCGCAGTCGACGTAGAGGGAGATCGCCTCGGTGAACCTGAACTGCGGGCCGCCGTTGAGCGCCATGAAGCGCTGGCCCTCGAGCTCGAAGGTCACGACCATGGGCGTGACCTCGACGATCCTGGAGTTGCCGAAGACGGAGACGTAGTGGTTGGCCGCCTCCTCCGCCTGGTTGTCGAACCAGAGGAAGGTGGTGATCTTCTGCATGATGTGCTCCTCTCTGCTGTCGTTATAGTCGCAACCACCGACAGAACCGAGGCGGCGCCACGCTCACCGGTAACCCCAGGTCTGTCCATGTCTGCGGTTGTCAGGTGTTGAGCTCGCGGTGCACCGCGGGGATGACCTTGCGGAGGTATTTCCCGAGTGTGATGAAAGACCGCCCGCTCTGCCGGAACGCGTAGCGGATGGGCACCTCGCGATAGACGAAGCCCTTGGCCAGCAGGTCGAGCGTGAGCACCTGGGCGTAGTTGTAGTCGTGGATCACCTCGGCGGCCTCGAGCGCGGCGGGGGAGAAGGCCCGGTAGCCGCTCTGGCCGTCGGTGAGGTCGCGCCGCCTGGTCAGCAGGCGCATCCACGCCGTCAGCACCCTGTTGCCGAACCTGCGGTGCGGCAGCATCCGCTCGATCGTCCCGGCGAAGCGGGAGCCGACCACATAGTCGGCGCTGCCGTCGAGGATCGGCGCGGCGAGCGTGTCCAGGTCCTCGGGGAAGTACTCCAGGTCGGCGTCCAGGTAGACGGCGGCGGCCGGGCCGAGCCGCGCCGCCTCGGCCAGGCCGCGCCGTACCGCCGCGCCGAGACCCAGGTTGCGCGGCTGCGGCAGGACGCGGGCGCCCGCCTGCCTCGCCCGTACGGCGGAGGCGTCGGTGGAGCCATCGTCCACGACGAGCGCGACAAGGGGCCTGCCGGCCACCGACGTGGGCAGCCGCCTGATCACCTCGCCGATCGTGGCCTCCTCGTTGAAGACGGGGATGAAGGCGACCACGGGCGCGTAGCAGGGGACGGCACGCGGGACGGGGCGGGGCGGAAGGCGCCGGGGGAGGCGCAGCCGGCCGAAGTAGCCGGGGGAGGGGGCGAACAGCGCGACGCCGCCGACGACCAGGGAGTAGGCGGTCTTCACGGCGTGGGTGAGGAGCGCGATGGCGAACGCCGTTCCTGACGGGACGGCCAGCGCGACCATGGCGGCGGTGGCGGCGGCCTCGTACGAGCCGAACCCGCCGGGGGTGACGGCCACGGTCTGGGCGGCGATGGTGACGGCGGTGACGGCGACCGCGTCCGCGGCGGTCAGGTTCGCTCCCGCAAGCCTGGCGACCTCGTAGACGACGGCCGCCTCCAGCACCCACGCGAGCGCGGCGCACCCGAACACCCCGACCGCCCGCAGTCCCTGGGAGGCGACCGCGAAGCCGACGACCGCAGACACCGCGAGCGCGCCCGCGACCGGCCACACCCACCAGCCCACCGCCGACGACACCAGCGCGGGCGCGGCGACCAGGGCGAGCAGGAGCACGGCCAGCAGGTCCGCCGAGCGGGCCCCCACCGCCGAGCCGATCACCTCGGCGGGGGCCAGCCCGGTCCTGCGCAGCACGGACGTCACCCGCAGCGCCTCGCCCAGGCGGAACGGCAGCACGTGGTTGCCGAGCAGCGACACGTGGATCGCCGCCCACGACTGCCCGGGTGACAGTCCCCGCAGCACCCAGGTCCACGCCCACGACCGCAGCGCGAACGCCGCGCCGTACAGGAGGATCGCGAAGGCCAGGCCGAGCGGGTCGGCGAGCAGCGCGCGGGCGGCCGAGGCGAGCGAAGGGCCCGAGACCACGCCCGCGAGATACCAGACGGCCACGCCCAGCACGACGACGCCGACGGTGCGACGCAGTGCCTTCGCCATGACGAGCCTCGCAGGGATCCTTGGAGGTCAGGCTGAGTGAGGTTAGGCTACCTTTACCTGCTGTCACAGACGAGAGGCGGGTGCGCAGGTGACGGTGGTCGTGACCGGTTCCGCCGGGTTCATCGGGAGGGCGCTGACCGCGACGCTCCTCGCGGCGGGCCGGACGGTGATCGGGGTCGACAGGGTCCCGCAGCCGCCCCGTCCGGGGCTGACCGTCCTGACGGCCGATCTGCTGGACGACGACGAGCTGGTCCGAGCCGCCCTCGAAGCCGCCGACGCCGTCTACCACCTGGCCGGATGCCCCGGCGTGCGCGACGACAGCCCCGGCATCGCCTGGCGCCGCCATCGCGACAACGTGCTCGCCGGAGCCAGGGTGCTGGCCGCCGTGCCGCGCCGCGTGCCCGTGGTCGTCGCCTCCTCCAGCTCCGTGTACGGCGGAGCCCGCCACGGACGGCCCAGCGCCGAGACCGACCGGCTGCGCCCCCTCGGCGGCTATGCCCGCAGCAAGGCCAGGCTCGAAGCCCTCTGCGCGGGGCGGCAGGCCACGATCGTCAGGCCGTTCACGGTCGCGGGCGAGGGGCAGCGGGCCGACATGGCGCTGGCGGTCTGGCTGGAGGCGGCGCTGGCGGGCCGTCCGTTGCGGGTGCTCGGCTCGCTGGAGCGCACCCGCGACGTCACCGACGTACGGCAGGCGGCGCGCGCCCTCGTCGACCTGATGGGGACGCGGGGCGTGGTCAACCTCGGCACCGGGCGGGGACACTCATTGCGCTCGATGGCGGCGGCCGTCGCCGCGGTGACCGGCACGGAGGTCAGGTTGGCCGTCGAGGCCGCTCCCCGCGCGGAGCCCGGCGACTCCCTCGCCGACACGCGGCGGCTGCGCTCGCTGATCGGCTGGACGCCCGAGACGGACCTGCTCGACGTGGTCAGGCGGCAGCACGCGGCGTCGGGCGTACTGGCGGGGGCGGCATGACGTCGGCGCGGACCCGCGCGGAGGCCCGTGACCGGGCCCCCGGGTCCCTCCCGGCTCGGGCGGGCCCGCGCTGGGCGATGGCGGGCGTGGCGGTCCTCGCGACCGTGGCCGCGCTGCTCGGGATCGGCGTGCGGGCCGGCTTCGGGGCGCACGTCGCGGTGGACGAGCCGCAGTACCTGCTCACCGCCCTGTCGATCTACGAGGACCTCGATCTCGACATCAGCGACGAGCTGGCCGAGCGCAGGTGGGCGCCGTGGGGCGGCCAGGCGCTGCCCGTGCAGACCGAGGTGCGCGACGACGGCACGCAGATCAGCCCGCACGATCCGCTGCTTCCCCTGCTGCTGGCCGTGCCGATGGGGCTCGGCGGATGGGTGGCGGCGAAGGCGACGCTGGCGCTCATGGCGGGGCTGCTGGCGGCCCTCATGATGTGGACGGCGGTGCGCAGGTTCGGCGTGCCGTACCGGCTGGCGGCGGCGGGGGTGGCGGTGGCCTGCGCGAGCGCGCCCTTCGCGGTGTACGGCCAGCAGGTCTACCCCGAACTGCCCGCCGCCCTGCTGACGCTCGCCGCGATCGCCCTCCTCACCGCCTGGCCCGCCCGCCCCGTTCGTCCTGCGCGGGCGGGTGGGTTGTGGGCGTTCGGTCTCGTCGTCACACTCCTGCCGTGGCTGTCGGTGAAGTACGCCCCCGTGGCCGCCGTCATCGCCCTGCTCGGCCTCTGGCGCACCAGGTCGAAGGCGCTGCTGGCCGGGTTCGCCGTGATGGGCGTCGCCTACCTCGCCGTCCACCGCCTCGTCTGGGGCGGCTGGACCGTCTACGCCAGCGGCGACCACTTCCAGCAGTCGGGCGAGTTCGGCGTGATGGGCTTCGACCCCGACTACGCCGGACGCGCCTTCCGCCTGCTCGGCCTGCTCGTCGACCGGGGCTACGGCCTGGCCGCGTGGCAGCCCGCCTGGCTGCTCCTGCTGCCCGCCGTCGCCCTGGCGCTGCGCAGGCCCAGGCAGCCCGTCCTGCTCCTGCCGCTGGCCGCCGCCTGGCTGACCGCGACGTTCGTCGCGCTGACCATGCACGGGTACTGGTGGCCGGGCCGGCAGCTCGTCGTCGCCCTCCCGCTGGCCGTACTCCTCGTTCTCGTCTACCTCACGAAAGCGCCCAGGCCCGTGAAGGCACTGGCCGGGCTGCTCGGGGCCGCGGGCCTGGTCACCTACGGCTGGCTGCTCGCCGACGGGCTCGCGGGAAGGATCACCTGGGTCTCCGGGTTCGAGGACACCGGCTCCCCGGTCTACCAGGCTCTTCGCCTCGTGCTGCCCGACTACCGGCAGGGCTGGGCGCTCTTCTGGCCCTACCACCTGGCGTGGCTCGCCCTCGCTCTCGTTCTTGTGCTCACGGTAAGGAAATCCCATGTCACTGCGTAGGCTGGTCGCCGCCTTCCTCGTTCCCATGGCGATGCTCACCGCCTGTGGAGGTGGGGCCGAGGGCGAGAGCTTCGACGACGACGCCCTCGTCGTCTACTCGGGCCGCAACGAGAACCTCGTGGGCCCGCTGCTGGAGAAGCTGAAGACGGCCACGGGCCTCGACGTCCAGGTGCGCTACGGCGACAGCGCCGAACTGGCCGCCCAGATCATGGAGGAGGGCGACCGTACCCGCGCCGACCTGTTCTTCTCCCAGGACGCGGGAGCGCTCGGCGCGCTGTCCAAGCACGGCCTGCTCGCCCCGCTCCCTGACGACCTGCTCGGCAGGGTCGACGCCAAGTTCCGCGCGGCGGACGGCACCTGGGTCGGCGTGTCGGGGCGGTCCAGGGTGATCGTGTACGACCCGCGAAAGGTGGCCGCGCCGCCCAAGAGCGTGTTCGAGCTGACCGATGCCGCGTGGAAGGGCAAGGTCGGCTGGGCGCCCACGAACGCCTCGTTCCAGGCGTTCGTCACCGCGATGCGGGTGCTCGACGGCGAGGACAAGGCCAGGCAGTGGCTGGAGGCGATGAAGGCCAACGGCACCCAGAGCTACCCGAACAACGTCGAGATCCTCAACGCGGTCGACGCGGGCACGCTCCAGCTCGGCCTCATCAACCACTACTACTGGTACGAGAAGGTCGCCGAACGCGGCCAGAACGGCGTGCCGTCCCGTCTGGCCTACCTGCCGGGCGGCCCCGGCGCGCTGGTCAACGTGGCGGGCGTGGGCGTGCTGAAGAACGCCCAGCACGCCGACGCCGCCCGCAAGGCCGCGGGCTACCTGCTCGGCACCGACGCCCAGCAGTACTTCGCCACCCAGACCAAGGAGTATCCGCTGATCGCGGGCGTGGCGCCCGAGCCGGGGCTGCCCAAGCTCGACACGCTCAACGTGCCCGAGGTCGACCTCGGCAAGCTCGACTCGCTGGAGCAGACGCTCAAGCTGCTCCAGGACGTGGGCCTGGTCTAGGGGGCCTGGTCCAGGTGGCCCGCCGCATCCCCGCAGCCCTGCTGGTCCCCGCGGCCCTCACCGCGGGCCTGTCGCTCGCGCCCGTGGCGTACCTGGTCGTGCGGGCCGCGGAGGGCGGGCTGCCCGCCTTCGCCGCTACCCTTCTCCGCTCGCGTACGGCGGAGCTCGCCGTCCGCAGCGTCGGCCTGGCGGCGCTCGTCACGGTGTCGTGCGTGGTGGTGGGGTTGTCGCTGGCCTGGCTCGTCGTGCGGACCGACCTGCCGGGGCGCAAGGTCTTCGGGGTGCTCGCGGCGCTGCCGCTGGCGGTGCCGTCGTACGTGGCGGCCTACACCTGGATCGCCCTCTACCCGGGCATCTCGGGGTTCTGGGGGTCGGCGCTCGTGCTCACGCTCTGCTGCTACCCCTACGTCTACCTGCCCGCCACGGCCACCCTGGCACGGATGGACCCGGCGATGGAGGAGGTGGCGCTCTCACTCGGCAGGGGGCGCACGGCCGTCGTGGTCCGCCAGCTGCGCCCCGCCGCGGCGGCCGGAGGGCTGCTCGTGGCGATGTACGTGCTGGCCGAGTTCGGCGCCGTCTCGATCATGCGCTTCGACGTCTTCACCACGCAGATCTACACCGCCTACCGCGCCTCCTTCGACCGGACGCCCGCCGCCGTGCTCGGCCTGCTGCTGGTGCTGATCACGCTGCTGATCGTGCTGGGTGAGGCCCGCTCGCGCGGCAAGGCGGCCTACGCGCTGCGCGGCGCCCCGGCCAGGCGGCGGACGGTGGTGCGCATGACGCCAGCGGCCAAGGCCCTCGGCACCGGATGGGCGCTGGCGGTGGCCGCGCTCGCCGTCGGATTCCCGCTGGTCAGCATCGGCTACTGGCTCGCGGACGGCTCCTCCCGCGGCCTCGACCCCGCCGACCTCGGCGCCTCGGTGGCCGCCACGCTCGGCGTCTCCGCCGCCGGGGCGCTCCTCACCGGGGCGCTGGCCGTACCCGTCGGCATCATCGCGGCCAGGCACCGGTCGTGGGCCGCCAGGTTCGTCGAGCAGTCGTCCTACGTGGGGCACGCGCTGCCCGGCATCGTGATCGCGCTGTCGCTGGTGTTCTTCGCCGTCCGCTACGCCTACCCGCTCTACCAGCAGTGGCCGCTGCTCGTGCTGGCGTACGCGGTGCTGTTCATGCCCGCGGCGGTCGGCGCCGTACGCGCCTCGGTCGTGCAGTCGCCGCCCGTCCTCGAAGAGGTGGCGCGCTCGCTCGGCCGCGGGCCGCTCGGCGCGGTCAGGTCGGTCACGCTGCCGCTGGCGCTGCCCGGCGTGGCGGCGGGCACGGCGCTGGTCTTCCTGACGGCCATGAAGGAACTGCCGGCCACCCTGCTGCTGCGGCCCACCGGCATGGACACGCTCGCCACCCAGCTGTGGACACAGACCGGCTCGGGCTCGTACGGCGCCGCCGCGCCCTACGCCGCGCTGCTGATGCTGCTGGCGGCGATACCAGGATTCCTCCTCGGGAGGCGGGAGACATGAGCGGACTGACCGTTTCGGGGATCGTGAAGGCGTTCGGCGGCGCCCAGGTGCTGCGCGGCGCCTCGCTGACCGTGCGGGAGGGCAGCCTCGCCGCCGTGCTCGGGCCCTCGGGGTGCGGTAAGACGACGCTGCTGCGGATCGTCGCAGGCTTTGAACGCGCCGACGCGGGGACGGTCTCGCTCGGCGGTCGCGAGGTCACCTCGCTGCCGCCGGAGAAGCGGCGGGTCGGCATCGTGCCGCAGGAGGCGGCGCTGTTCCCGCACCTGTCGGTCGCGCGCAACGTCGGGTTCGGGCTGCCGCGAGGGTCGTCGCGGTCTGGGTCGTCTCGGTCTGGGTCGTCGCGGGCCGAGTCGTCGGCCCGGGTGGAGGAGTGCCTGGAGCTGGTGGGGTTGTCGGGGTACGGCTCGCGCATGCCGTACGAGCTGAGCGGCGGTCAGCAGCAGCGCGTCGCCCTCGCCCGCGCGCTCGCCCCCCGGCCGGGAGTGGTGCTGCTCGACGAGCCCTTCAACGCGCTGGACCGGTCGTTGCGCGGGGTGGTGCGCGACGAGGTCAGGTCGGCCGTGAAGCGGGCGGGCGCGACCGCCGTCCTGGTCACGCACGACCAGGAGGAGGCGCTGTCGATGGCGGACGTGGTGGCGGTCATGCGCGACGGCGTGATCGTGCAGTCGGACACGCCCGCCGAGGTGTACGCCGCGCCCGTCGACCTCGGGGTGGCGACGTTCGTGGGGGAGGCGGTCGTGCTCGACGCCGTCTCGACGGGCGGGGTGGCCTCCTGCGTGCTGGGAGAGCTGCGCCAGCGGTCGAACGGCGTCGCGGGGGCCGGTTTCGTCGCTCTCCGTCCCGAACAGCTCACGCTGGCGGCCCCCGCCGTACCCATGAAACCGACAGGACGGGTGGCCAGGGTGGAGTTCTTCGGGCACGACGCCGCCGTCACCGTCAGCATGGACGACGGCGTCGTGATCCGCGCCAGGACCAGGGGCGCCGAACTCCACCAGGTGGGCGACATGGTCGAAGTCGGCGTGGACGGCCCCGTGCTCTTCTTCCCCGCCGCCGGATAGGGTCGGCCCATGGGTGAGTTTGCACGCGTCGAGGTGTCCGGCCAGATCGCCACGATCAGGCTCGATCGTCCGAAGATGAACGCCCTCAACGGGCAGGTCCAGCGCGAGATCGCCGAGTGCGCCCGCGCCGTCGACAGCGACCAGGACGTCCAGGCGGTGATCCTGTACGGCGGAGAGCGGGTCTTCGCCGCCGGAGCCGACATCAAGGAAATGGCCGACATGTCCTACGCGGACATGGCCGCCCACTCCAGGACCCTGCAAGATTGCTTCACCGCGGTCACCCGCATCGGCAAGCCGGTCATCGCCGCGATCACCGGCTATGCGCTCGGCGGCGGCTGCGAGCTCGCCCTCTGCGCCGACTTCCGCGTGGCGGGCGAGAGCGCCAAGCTCGGCCAGCCCGAGATCCAGCTCGGCATCATCCCCGGCGCGGGCGGCACCCAGCGCCTTCCCCGCCTGATCGGCCCCGCACGCGCCAAGGACCTCATCTTCAGCGGACGCCACGTCACCGCCGCCGAGGCCCTGTCCATCGGCCTGGTCGACAAGGTCGTCCCCGACGCCGAGGTGTACGAGGCGGCGCTGGCGTGGGCGGCCACGTTCGTCGGCGGCCCCACCGTCGCGCTCCGCGCCGCCAAGCAGGCCATCGACCACGGCCTGGAGGTCGACCTGGACACGGGGCTCGAGGTGGAGCGGCTGCAGTTCTCCGGCCTGTTCGCCACGGACGACGCCAAGATCGGCATGCGCGCCTTCGCCGAGAAGTCCAAGCCCAAGTTCACCGGCCGCTGACCGTCCTCCCAAGTCGGCCTCGTAACGGCATGGGCCTCGCCCATGGCGCGCTTCGCGCTTCTGTGGGGCTCGGGCTCCCCTCGTCGGGGGGCCGAGCCCCCGAGGCCCCCGGGTGGGTTCCTGCCGGCCCCCACACCCCCGGCGACGTTGGCCGCTTACCTAGGTCGGTGGCAGGACGGGTCGTGTCGCGCGGCGCCTGAAGGCCGTCGTGATGGGGTGTCGGCTGCCCGACAGATGGCCTCGGTGCTCAGCCTGGATCCACCACGTGACCTCCATGAGGGCCGTATGCCCGATGATGCACGTGGTCTGTTGACCCCCAAGAGATTGGCCGAGATGTCGCAGCTGGGCACCTCCTGAGAAGCGCCAGCATGCCTCTCGATGGTCTCGCCAGACTCAACAGGGGCGCCGAAGCTGCCTTTCGGCCCAGAGGTTGGGCGCAATACGATCATGTCGTGACAGCTCTCTGGGAACCTGCCATGCCCGGCGTGTTGCGGCTGCCCTCGGGGCGGCTCGTGCGCGGACGCGGCCTTCGCCGTCCGACGCCGGAGGGGCCGGAGCCCGCCTTCGGGCTCTACCTGCTGGGTCACGAACCGCCCAAGGTCGAGTGGGAGGCCCGCTGGCTGCGCTGGCCGGATTTCTGGCTGCCATCCGACCGGGTCGCCGCGGGGGAGGCGCTGCGCGAGGCTTGGGCGCGTGCGGCGTCCGAGCGGGTCGAGGTCGCCTGCGCCGGTGGGCACGGGCGAACGGGCACCGCGCTGGCCTGCATCGCCGTCCTCGACGGGGTGCCGAACCGCGAGGCGGTCGCCTACGTCAGGAAGCACTACGCCCCGCGCGCCGTGGAGACGCCGTGGCAGCGGCGCTTCGTGTCTCGCTTCCAGTAGATATGTCGCACGGCGGAGCCGCCCGCCGATGCGACGTGCCGCAGGGGGCGGCCGTCGCGATCAGGCCGTTCGGCGCCTGTGGACCGCCGCCTTGAATCGGCCACGCGAACGTTATCCACAGGCTGGTTCCCGCAGCCCGGTCGTCAAGACGACGGGGCAGTCGAGTTCGGGGCTGTCAGGAGCAGCGTGGAGAAGTAGGTTCGATATCTCCTGTCGTCCCGGGTGAGAAGCCGATGCCCACACACAGCAGCGTGAGCGCCGATGGAGAAGTCGGGCCAGGCGAACGCTTCGCGCCGCCGTTCTTCGGTGGGCCAGTGCGTCACTGGACCACCGAAACCAGGTGGGCGTCTTCGAGTGACCTCATTCCTCGCCGCGGAGCATCTCCATGAGCTCGTTGGTTCCCATGGCCAACGGTGCGCTACGGCGAAGGCGGCGAACCATCCGCTCGCCACGGGTGGGAGCGTCCTCGGCGCGCACGATCATGACCGTGGTGCCTTCCACGATGAAGTCGACCTCATCTCCTTTGCGAAGATTGAGTTGTTCGCGGATGGATGCCGGGATCGTGACTTGCCCCTTGGCGATGATCCGCATGGCGCCTCCTCCGTGGGACAGGTCTGTCGGAGACAACCTAGAAGCAGGCGGCCCAGGGGTGAGGTGGATTGCCGCTATCGTGGCGTTTCATGATGCGCGTCCTGGTCCCGGCGCGGCTGAGGAAGGCCGTGCGTTCGTGGTTCGACTCCCGCTACATCTCGGTCGCCGACCACCGGCAGGACATCAAGGACGCGCTGTGGGAGGTCCAGACGCTCCGCCGTGAGGTGACGACGCTCCAGGCCGAGGTGCAGCGCCTCAGGACCGCTCCCAGGCCGCAGGCGCCCACACCCGATCCGAAGGCGGAGGAGGCGCACCGGCTGGCGTTCGAGACCGCTCAGGCGCTCGACAAGGTGCTCCAGAACGAGGTGCTCGTCTGGCAGGCGATCGACGAGCTCAGGGAGCGCTCGTGCGCGTGAGGTGGAACGGCGGGGAGCTGACCTTCAGGCTGGACCCCGAGGACGAGATCACCGGCAGGGCCGCCGACGACCACCCGGTGAAGCTGGCCACCAACTCCTGCGAGATCAGGGGCGTGCCGGGCGACGCGCACGACGACCTGTGGGCGGTGGCCGCCTGGACGATCGTGGCGCCGTGGACGCGTAGGCGGATCACGTTCGACCGGCCCGTCTCGCCGGAGCTGGCGCGGGCGCTGCACGACGGGTGGGGGGTCGAGGCGGGGCCCGTCGGAGGGACGGCGCGGGCGGCCGGGCGGAGGCTGGCGATCTCCTACAGCGGCGGCGCCGACTCCGTGGCCGCGGCGACGATCTTCCCTGACGCTCCGTTCGTGCACTTCAGGCGGGTGTCGCACCGGCGGGTGCCGAACCGGTGGCCGCACTACCGGTCGGACGTGCTGGCCAAGCTCGCCGTACAGACCGGACGTGAAGTGACCACGGTCGAGTCCGACCTCGAGTTCACGCTCGCCGAGCCGAGGCCCGGCTACCCCGAGCACCACGCGGTCGCGGCGGGCGCGCTGCTGCTGGCCGACGAGATGGACCTGGGCGGGCTCGCGTTCGGCTACGAGCTGGGCTCGCGCTGGCTGGGTGGCGACCGCTACCTGCTGCGTTACACCCCCGACAACCTCATGTGGGCGCCGCACGGGGCGTGGGGGCGGCTGTTCGCGGCGGCGGGCGTGCACATCGTGCTGCCGGTGGGCGGGGTGAGCGAGGCTGTCACGATGCGGATCGCGCTGGAGTCGCCGCTGAAGGAGCAGGTCAGGTGGTGTCTGCGGGGCACCGGAGGGCCCTGCCGCACGTGCGGGAAGTGCCTGTACAAGGAGCTCATCCAGGCGGCCGTCGAACGCCGGCCGATGGAAACGCCGATCACCGCGAGCCGTCCCGTGGCGCGCAAGTGGCAGGAGCCGCCGCCGTACGGCGGGCAGGAGATGATCGAGTACGGCTGCGCGCGGGTTCCGGGGATCGAGCGGACGCCTTTCGCGAAGGCGGCGCAGTACCTCCGGGCGACGGAGGAGTCGACGGCGTGGCTGGACCACTGCTACCGACCGGCGATCGACGAGATCCCCGGGGTGTGGCGGGGGCAGGTGGCGGAGTTCATGGCGACGCGGGTGGGGTTCATGGACGAGGCGCAGACCCGGCGCGTGGAGACGTGGGGCACTGAGACCTGGGGCACTGAGAGGTGACGCTGAGGTGAAGGTTTACCTGTCGGTCGACATGGAGGGCGTGACCGGGCTGACCGACCCGGAGGAGATGCACGCGGGCAAGCGCGGCTACGAGCGCGGCTGCGAGCTCATGACCGCCGACGCGAACGCCGCCATCGAGGGCGCATTCGCCGCGGGCGCCACGAGCGTGCTGGTCAACGACGCCCACGGCTCCACCAAGAACCTGCGGATCGACCTGCTCGACCCGCGCGCCACCCTCATCCGCGGCCCCGGCAAGTCGCAGCGCATGGCGCAGGGTCTCGACTCCTCGTTCGACGCCGCGATGTTCGTCGGCTACCACGCCCGAGCGGGGGTGCAGCACGGCGTGCTCAACCACACCTGGATGGGCAAGGAGATCCAGAACGTCCTGCTCAACGGCGAGCCGTGCGGTGAGACCAGGCTGGTCGCGGCCTGCGCGGGCTTCCACGGGGTGCCCGTCGTGCTCGTCACGGGCGACGAGGCGGTCGGCGAGGAGGCCGGGGACGTGCTCGGCGAGGTCGAGACGGTCGCGGTGAAGAGGGGGATCGACAAGTTCTCCGCCGAGCTGCTGCCGCCGAGCGTGGCCCAGGAACGCATTCGTGAGGGCGCGGCAAGGGCGCTGGACAGGTTGACCGACTTCACGCCCTACGCTGCGGCTCGGCCGTACACGCTGGGTGTGGAGTGGAACTCCACGGCGATCGCGGCGGCCTGCGCGCTGATCCCGGGGGTGAAGCAGACGGGACCGCGGGAGATCGAGTTCGTGACGGACGACTTCACCGAGATCATGGCGCTGATGGGGCTGTTCGCGACGATCGGCGGGCAGGTGGCCTGCGGCAGCGGCCCGTATGGCTGATCGGGCCACGCTCACCAGACGGGGGTTGCTGGTCGGGATCGGCGCGGCGAGCGGCGCGGGCGCGATGTACGCGGCGATGGGCGCGCTCGGGCTGGCCCCGTCGGAGCAGGACAAGGCGTTCACCCCGCCCCGGCAGGGGGACTTCACGCTCAAGGGCAGGGGCGCCGCGTCCGTGGTCGTTCTCGGCGCGGGCGTGGCCGGGCTGACGGCCGCCTACGAGCTGGGCAAGGCGGGCTACGACTGCACCGTGCTGGAGGCGAGCGACAGGACCGGAGGGCGCAACCTCACGTTGCGCGGCGGTGACCGCCTCGGCGAGGTGAACGGTCCCGTCCAGGAGGTCCGGTTCGGCGAGGGCGTCTACTTCAACGCGGGGCCCGGCAGGATCGCGCCGTGGATGGTGACGATGGACTACTGCCGCGAGCTCGGCATCCCCATCGAGACCTTCGTCAACACCAACGCCGCCGCCTACGTCCACACCAACGGCCGGACGGTCCGCAACAAGACCGCCCGTGCCGACATGTACGGCTATATCGCGGAACTGCTGGCCAAGGCCACGCAGCAGGGCACGCTCGACCGCAGGCTCACCAAGGACGACCAGGAGCGGCTGCTGGAGTTCCTGCGCAGGTTCGGCGACCTCGGGCCCAAGCTCGCCTACGAAGGCTCGGAGCGACGCGGGTTCACCGTTTATCCCGGTATGGACGACGGGACGGAGCTCGCCGGACCCCGCAGCGTCCACGACGTCCTGGCCGCGGGCGTGGACAGGGCGATCACCAACGACTTCGGCTACGACCAGGCGACGCCGATGTTCCAGCCGGTCGGCGGCATGGACGCGATCGTCGCCAAGCTGACGGAGGCCGTCGGCCGCGACCGCATCAGGACGGGCGCCAAGGTCACCAAGATCATGAGCCTCGACCGGGGTGTCACCGTCACCTGGGAGGGGGGCGAGCTGACCGCCGACTACTGCGTGGCCACGCTCCCTCCGCACGTGTTGGCGAAGATTTTCCACAATCTCGGAGAAAAGGTAACTACTGCCCTTAAAACCCCCATTCCGGTCGCCGCTGGCAAGATCGGGCTGGAGTACGGCAGTCGCTGGTGGGAGCTCGAGGACCGCATCTATGGCGGAGTCACCGAGACCGATCTCGACATCGCGCACATCTGGTATCCCTCCCACGACTACCACGCCCGTCGCGGACTGCTCGTGGGCTACTACAACTACGGCGACCCCGCCCAGCTGTACGGCTCGCTGACCCCCGAGGACCGCAGGAGCAGGGCGCTCACCCAGGGCAAGAAGATCCACGGCGAGAAGTACCGCTCGGAGCTGCTGTCGAGCGTCTCCATCGCGTGGGAGCGCCAGCCGCACCTGCAGGGCGGCTGGGTTCGCTGGCCGTCCTTTGATTCGTCCTTCACTCTCCTGCAACGTCCCTCGGGAAGGGTGTACTTCGCGGGTGACTGGCTGACTCACCTGGTGGCCTGGCAGGCGGGCGCCATGGAGTCGGCCAGGAGCGCCGTGACCCAGCTCCACCGGCGAGCCGTCAGGTCCGCGTGAGGCGTAGGGTCCTGGTCATGACTTTGCACTGGGTTCCCGCGCTCGACCGGCTCGACCTGCTCGCCGAACCAGTGGCGCTCGCCGTACGTCAGATGGAGGAGGAGGTGCGCGTGGCCGAGATCGACCCTGACCTGGCCGACACGGCTGCCTTCTGTGACAGGTACGGGGTGGCGATGGACGCGTCGGCCAACTGCGTGGTCGTGGCGGGCAGGCGCGGCGGCGAGGTGCGCTACGCCGCGTGCATGGTGCTGGCCACGACCAGGGCCGACGTCAACGGCGTGGTGCGAAGGCATATCGACGCGCGCAAGACCAGCTTCGCCGCCATGGACGATGCGGTCGCGCTGACGGGGATGGAGTATGGAGGTATCACCCCCCTCGGTCTGCCCGACGACTGGCCGATCCTGGTCGACAGCCGGGTGGCCGCGCATCCCGAGGTGGTCATCGGCAGCGGGGTGCGGCGATCGAAGCTGGCCGTGTCGGGAGCCACGCTGGCCGCGCTGAAGACCGCGGAGGTCCTGGATCTGGCGAACTGAAACCGATGCGATACCGATGATTGGGAAACCCATGGGGGCATTTCAGACGTTACACATGCGTGGGAATGTGACCTCGAGGTTCATCTCTGGGGTGGGGTTTGAGCCGGTATGGTGCTTCATGCCATGAACGATGACCGACTAGGCCCTTACCGGCTGCTCAGGCGGCTCGGTGAAGGCGGAATGGGCGTTGTCCACCTCGCTGTCGACCCGCAGGGACGGCAGGTGGCGGTCAAGGTCCTGCGCGCGGAGGTCGCCGGCGACGATGTCGCCAGGCGGCGGCTCTCGCGCGAGGTCGACACGATGCGGCGGGTGCGCAGCAAGTACATCGCCGAGGTCCTCGACGCCGACGTGACGGGCCACCGGCCCTACATCGTGACCCGCTACGTCCCCGGGCGTCCCCTCGACGAGATCGTGAAGCACGACGGGCCGCTGGAGCTGCCCGCGCTGGTCAGGGTCGCCCACGGGGTGGCGTCCGCGCTGGCCGCCGTCCACTCCGTCGGCGTGATCCACCGCGACCTCAAGCCAGGCAACGTGCTGATCCTCGACGGCGACCCCGTCCTGATCGACTTCGGCATCGCCCAGGCGGTCGACGCGACACGGCTGACGCAGACCGGCATGTTCATCGGCACTCCCGGCTACCTCGCGCCCGAGATCATCGAGGGCCACGAGGCGGGCCCCGAGGTCGACATCCACGCGTGGGCGGGCACGCTGCTGTTCGGCGCGACCGGCCAGCCGCCCTTCGGCAAGGGCACGCTGGAAATGATCTTCTACAACATCACGGCGGGCAAGGCCGACGTGTCGGCGGCGCCGCGCGAGCTGCAGCCGCTGCTCAAGGCCGCCTTCCAGCGCAACCCCGCCAAGCGGCCCACGGCCCCGGAGCTGGCCGAGCAGACCGCGCGGCTGCTGCCGGCGTCGGCCAAGGTGGCCGACGAGATCTCCACCATGCCGCGCCCCGACCGGCACAGCTCGCAGCAGCTCACCGACCCCGCCGACGTGCCCACGCCCGCGATCCCGCCCGCGCGGCCTCCGCTCGGGCAGCCGTCGCCTTCGTCCTCGTACGGCAGGCCCGCCCCCGGCAGCAGGGAGTTCGTCTCGCTGCTCGGCGACCAGGGCCCCGCCCACCCGGCGACCGGCAACCAGAACCAGACGGCAGGCCCCAACCAGGCGGTCGGCCCGAACGCGGGCGGCCAGGGCATGCCGCCCGGCGCGCAGGGGTCCGGCACGGGCGGCCAGCACCCCGGCGGCGGCAACCAGGCACCCCAGGTTCACCCGCAGGGCGGCAGGGGTCCGGGCTCGCAGGGCGGCACCGGATCGGGCCCGCAGGGCGGCAGGGGTCCCGGCGGTCAGCCCGGCCCCCATCCCGGTCAGCAGTCCGGCCCCCATCCCGGCCAGCAGTCTGGTCAGCAGGGGCGGCCAGGCTCCCAGGGTGAGCCCACGACGACCGGTGGCGATCCGTGGCCGACGCGCCGGGTGAGTCCCGAGGAGCTGCGCCAGATGCGCGAGGAGGCCTCGTCCCAGCCGTGGGACGTGCCGACCCGCGCGGCCACTGACCCACCGTCCAGCCGCCCGTGGCCTGCCCAGGGCACGTCCGACCACCACGCGCCGCCCGCGGGCCAGGGCACCGGCCACCCCTCCGCCGGTCATCAGCAGGGGCCGGGCGGGTTCCCGTCCTCCGGCGGCCAGGCAGGCGCGCAGGGCGGTCGCGGCTACCAGGCCGTGCCGCCGCAGGCGTCGCCGTACCCGCACAGGGACGGCGACATCCCCACGCGCAGGGTCCGCCCCGACTCGCCCGACTTCCCCTCGCCCTACGGTCAGCAGCCCTACCAGGCGGCGCCCCAGCAGGGCCGTCAGCAGCCGCCCCACCAGGGCACGCAGGACCCCGAGACGTGGCGCGAGCCCCGCATCCCCGGCTCGCGTCCCGGCCTGGCGTTGCAGCGCTCCAAGGCGTACGGCGTCGCGGGCGCCATGCTGCTGATCATCATGATCGTGCTGGCCGTCCTCGCGCCTGTGGTGGTGAGCGCGGTGGCGATCCCGTTCGCCGTGCTGCTGCGCGCCGCCGACCTGGCCCAGCCACAGCTCAACGCCAGGCGTCCGACGTCGGCCGCGGCGGCCGACGTGATCAGGGTCTTCGCCCAGCCGGCCGCGCTGCTGAAGTCGATCGGCATCACGCTCGCGCTCGTGCCGTACGCGCTGATCCTCGGCCTGCCGGTGACGCTGCTGCTCACCGTGCTGACCCGGATGCCGTTGGGCAACGCGCTGGCCTGGGGCGGAGCGATCGCGCTCTGGACTGTTTGCGCCGGTCCCGGCGTCGAGGCCCCGGGACGGCAGATGCGCAGGACGCTCGCGTCCCTGGTTCCGTCGCGTACGGTTGCCATGGGGGTCGCGGGTGTGCTCGCGGTCGGAGCCGCGCTTTCCCTGGTCCTGGCGTATAGCACGGTGCCGAATACGGGCAGACAGTCTGTATGGGCACCGGTCAGCGTGAGCCCGGTCACGGACCAGCTCCAGGACCTCAGGGGAAAGGCGGACCAAGGAGGGGGATGAGTAGATGAGCACCGGCAACACCCAGGCGCCCGAGCGTCTCGGACCCTACCGGCTCGTCAGGAAGATCGGCGAGGGGGGCATGGGGGTTGTCCACCTCGGGATCGACGAGGAGGGGCGCGAGGTCGCCATCAAGGTGCTGCACCCCCACGTGGCCGCCGATCTCAAGGCGCGCGACAGGCTGACCCGCGAGGTCGAGACCATGCGCAGGGTGCGCAGCAGGCACGTGGCCGAGGTGCTCGACGCCGAGTTGGTCGGGGGCCAGCCGTACGTCGTGACCAGGTTCGCGCCGGGGCGCACGCTCGAGGAGACGGTGCTCACCGACGGGCCGCTGTCGGCCCAGGAGCTCATCAGGCTGGCCCAGGGGCTGTGCGCGGCCCTGGTGTCCATCCACGCCGCCGACGTCGTCCACCGCGACTTCAAGCCGTCCAACGTCATGCTGGTCGACGGCGAGCCGCTGGTCATCGACTTCGGCATCGCGCACCTGGTCAACGCGACCAGGCTCACGCAGACCGGGATGTTCGTCGGCACGCCCGGCTACCTGGCGCCCGAGATCATCCGCGACTCGGAGATCACGCAGGCGGCCGACGTGCACGCGCTGGCCTCGACGGTGTTCTTCGCCGCGGTGGGCACACCGCCGTTCGGCACCGGCACGTTCGAGGTCATCTGCTTCAACATCATGGAAGGCAGGGCGCAGCTCGACAAGGCGCCGGGATGGCTGCGCGGCTGGCTGGCCAGGGCGCTTGCGGTCGACCCGCAGGCGCGGCCGGACGCGCAGGAGCTGCTGCGGTCGGCGCGGCAGCTCGACCCGTCGGTGACGGCCTTCAACGAGACGCCGCCGAGCGGCACGCGGGTGCTGGGGCCGCCCAGCCAGACCAAGACGTTCGGGCGCGACGACAGCTACTCCGACCTGCTGCCGCCGGTGGAATACACCAAGCCGCCCAAGCCTGAGCACAAACCGCGCAAGGAGCCGAAACAGCGGCATCGTGAGGAGCCCAAGCCGCCGCCGTACGTGCCCGCGAACGCGCCGCCGTACCGGCCGCCCGCGCCGTACCCCGACCAGCGGGTGGCGGGTTTCGCCCCGCCGCCGCAGGCCGCGGTCAGGCCGTACACGCCACCACCGGCCCCGGCCACCCAGCCGCGGCCCTACACGCCGCCGCCCGCCGCCCGGCCGCGATACCGCGTCGGGCATCCGCTGATCGCGGGGCTGCTGCTGACGCTGCTGGTCGCGCTCACGGTCATGATGCCGGTGATGGCGTCCGCGGTGGCCGTGGTGATCGTGCTGGTGCTGCGGGTGGGCGAGTACCTGTTCGGCGACCTCGTCTCGCGCCGACAGTTGCGCGGCAGCAGCGCGGCCGATCCGGCGCTGATCCTGCTCGGCACGCCATGGGCGCTGATCAAGTCGGCGTTCGTGTCGCTGGTGCAGGTGCCGCTGTCGGTCCTGTGGGGCGTGTGCGTCTGGGGCGTGCTGCACTACGGGATGAAGATCGAGAGCGACCAGGCCGTGGCCTACGCCTCGGGCGCCTTCGCCGCCGGCCTGTTCGTGCTGCCGGGCGGCGGAGCGCCGCGCAAGGCGGTGACCCGCACGCTGACCGGCGTCATCCGCAGCCCGGGCGCGGGCCTGGCGGTCGCCCTGGCCGTCGGTACGGCGGCGCTGATCGCGGTGCTGTTCGCGATGGGCCAGGAGCCGACCTGGCACCCGTGGGAGCAGCCCTCCGACGTGGTCAGGGAGCTGACCCGCAGCGCCCAGGACAGCGTGACCGGCCTCATCACCGGGCTCATCGACTCACTCATGACCAGTCTCGGGCTCGGCTTCCTGTCACCGTGGTCCTAACCGGCTCATAACGTGGTCACGCGCCCCCGCGCCGGGCACTATGGAGGGATGAGCGAGCCGGACGGTGAGCACCTTGGCCCCTACCGACTGCTGTCCACGCTGGGCTCAGGAGGGTTCGGCGAGGTGCATCTCGCGCTCGACCCCGAGGGGCGCACGGTCGCGGTCAAGGTCCTCCATCCGCACGTCGCCGCCGACGACTCGGCGTTAACCAGGCTGGAGCGCGAGGTCGAGACCATGCGCCTGGTCGAGGGGCCGTTCGTGGCCGAGGTGCTCGACGCCTGCCTCGCGGGCGGGCGGCCGTACCTGGTGACCCGGTACGTGCAGGGGCGGCCGCTCGGCGTCGTCCCTGTGCCCGTCGCCGACCTGCGGCGGCTGGCGAAAGGGCTGGCGCAGGCGCTGCTGGCCATGCACGAGGCGGGGATCGTGCACCGCGATCTCAAGCCCGCCAACGTGATGATGGCCGACGGCGACCCCGTCGTGATCGACTTCGGCATCGCCTCCGCGCTCGACTCGCTGTCGGTCACCGCCTCGGGCGCGGTGATCGGCACCCCCGGCTATCTCGCGCCCGAGGTGCTGGAGGGCCAGGAGGCGGGCGCTCCGGCCGATGTGTTCTCCTTCGCCGCCACGCTGGCCTACGCGGCCACGGGGCGCCAGCCGTACGGGACGGGGCCGCTGTCGGCGATCGCCTACCGGGTGGTCCATCACGAGGCGGACCTGGAGGGGGTGCCTGACTGGCTGGAGCCGTTGCTGCTCGACTGCCTGGAGCGCGACCCCGCGGCGCGGCCGACGGCCGCGCAGATCTGCGCCGTGCTGGGCGTCGACGCGCCCGTCCGCGGCCGTCACGGCGTCACAGGCGCCGGTACGGCACGCCGCCGTCACCAACTCCTCAAGGCGTCGGGTGTCTTCTCGGTCGGCAGGCGGTCGGGGGCCGGTCGCGGCGACTTCGGTGCGCCGGGCGTGCACGAGCTGTCGACGCGCGAGTGGCGGCCGGGCAAGGACGCGCACCGCATACCGGCCGAGGAGTCCAGGGCCCTGCACAGGGAGAAGGTCCGCAGGCGCTGGGTGGTCGGCGCGGGCGTGTTCGTCGCGCTGCTGGCGGCGGCGGCGCGCACTCCGCTGCCCGAGGTCTCGCTGCTCCTGCTCGCCTCCTACGCGCTGGTCGTGGTGGCCGACGCGGCGGTGGCGCTGCTCTCGCGCGGCGTGTTCAAGGTCCGCCGCATGGTGACGGACCTCACGTCGCTGGCCGGGGCGGTGGCGCTGTGGCTGGCGCTGAGCACCCTGTTCAGCCCGTTCACGCTGGCGCTGTTCGCCGGGACCGCGCTGGTCGTCGGCGTGGTCTTCCTGCTCAACGCCTGACAGTGGGGGCGCGGCGGGCCTCCGGAACAAAGTTCGGTATGGTGGGACGAACTGCGGGTTTGCGTCAAAGCTACTCATGGGTAACATGACGACCCGAGGGGCCGTGCAGCTGGCGCCCCGGGCAGTCTGGCAGTCTGGACAGCACTCATCCGAGCATGCGATCACGGGAGGTCGGCCACCGGCCATGAACATCGTCGTCTGCGTGAAGCAGGTCCCTGACACGGCGACCGAGCGCAAGCTCCGGTCCGATGACAAGACGCTCGACCGCGACGCCGCCGACGGCGTCGTCAACGAGCTTGACGAGTACGCGGTCGAGGAGGCCCTCAAGCTCAAGGAGGCCCACGGCGGCGAGGTGACCGTCCTCACCATGGGCCCAGGCAAGGCCACCGAGACCATCCGCAAGGCCCTTGCCATGGGCGCCGACAAGGCGGTCCACCTCAGCGACGACGCCCTGCACGGCTCGGACGCGCTCTCGACCTCCTACGCGATGGCGCAGACGCTGAAGAAGATCGGGTTCGACCTGGTCATCCTCGGCTCGGAGTCGACCGACGCCCGCACCGGCGTGCTGGCCGCCATGCTGGCCGAGCGCCTGGGCGCCGCCCAGCTCACGCTGGCCAACAAGGTCGACGTCGATGGCTCCTCGATCTCCATCCAGCGTCTGACCGACTACGGCTACGACAAGGTCGAGGCCACGCTGCCCGCCGTCGTCTCCGTCGTCGAGAAGATCAACGAGCCGCGCTACCCGTCCTTCAAGGGCATCATGGCGGCCAAGAAGAAGCCGGTCGAGACGCTGGCCGTGGCCGACGCCGAGATCGACCCCGCGCAGGTGGGCTTGGGCGCGGCCTGGTCCGAGGTCGTCGACTTCGCCGCCGCTCCTCCGCGCGCGGCCGGCACGATCGTCAAGGACGAGGGCGACGGTGGCGCGAAGGCCGCCGACTTCCTCGCGTCCAAGAAGTTCATCTGAGCACGGGAGACAACAGCAGATATGTCGGAGATTCTCGTTCTCGTTGAGCAGGCCGACGGCGAGGTCAAGAAGGTCACGCTGGAGCTGCTGACCCTGGCCCGCACGCTCGGTACCCCTTCGGCCGTCTGGGCGGGCCCCGGCTTCTCGGCCGACGCCAAGGCCAAGCTGGCCGAGTACGGCGCGGAGAAGGTCTACGTGGCGGGCTCGGCCGACGTGGCCGACTACGTCGTCGCGCCGAAGGCCGAGCTGCTCGCCCAGCTCGTCGGCTCGGCCTCGCCCTCCGCCGTCCTCGTCGCCGCCACGGCCGAGGGCAAGGAGGTGGCCGGTCGCCTGGCCGTCAAGACCGACTCGGGTGTCATCACCGACGCGGTGGGCGTCGGCGAGGGCCTCGTCGCCGACCAGTCCATCTTCGGTGGCGGCGTCAACGTCCACTCCCGCGTCACCAAGGGCACGCCGATCATCGCGGTCCGCCCCAACTCCACCGCTCCCGCCCCTGCCCCCGCCGCCGGCGCCGAGGAAGAGGTGTCCGTCGCTCTGTCCGACGCCGCCAAGGCCTCGAAGATCGTCGAGCGGGTCAAGCAGGAGAAGGGCGCCCGCCCCGAGCTCACCGAGGCGGCGATCGTCGTCTCCGGTGGCCGCGGCGTCGGCTCGGCGGAGAACTTCTCGGTCATCGAGAACCTCGCCGACGTCCTCGGCGCGGCCGTCGGCGCCTCCCGCGCCGCCACGGACGCCGGGTGGTACCCGCACCAGTTCCAGGTCGGCCAGACGGGCAAGACCGTCTCGCCGCAGCTGTACATCGCGGCCGGCATCTCGGGCGCGATCCAGCACAGGGCCGGCATGCAGACCGCGAAGACGATCGTCGCGATCAACAAGGACCCTGAGGCGCCGATCTTCGAGCTGGCCGACTTCGGCGTGGTGGGCGACCTGCACCAGGTCGTCCCGCAGCTCACCGAAGAGGTCGGCAAGCGCAAGTAAGTCGATCGAGCGGCGGCCCCCTGCTTCATCGGGGGGCCGCTTCTCTAGTTCTGGGCGATCGTCTCCGCCCAGCCGGTCAGTGCCTGCCTGAGCTCGCCAGCCTGTTCCGTGCTCATGCCGTAGACGGCGAAGGCGCTGTGTGGAAGTCGCTCGACATACCGCAACGCGTTTGCGAACCAGGCCGTATCGAACCCAGGGTCGTGATCGGCGGCGAGGGACAGCAACTGCGTGCCTGTGTAGCGCCCGCTGGCCAGGATGGCATGGACATCGACGTAGTCGCGGACCTCGGAACGTCCGAACAGTGCACAGACCTTGTTGGCGACCGCGTCGTCCGAGTGCAGCACCGGACCTATCTCCAGAAACGTCGGTGGATGCGCTCGCCAGTCGACACCCAGCTCGACCTTGCTGCTCTGACTTTCGGGTGTGGTGACCTGCAGGCGGGCGAAAGTCTCGAACCGCAGCGTGATATCCACGCTGAGACCGTCGGCGCGGTATGCCTCGACGATCTCGTTCACGGCCTTGTCGAAGTCGGGCTCGGCCTGCGTGGTCGTGAACAGGTCGACGTCTTCCGACTTGCGGGTGAGAAAGCCGTGTGCCTGTACGGCGTAGCCGCCCGCGAGGGCGAAACCGTACTTGCCTGTGGCCGCCAGGCCGATCCTGGCGAGCCGTTCGTGCAGGGGGTCCATTCAGGCAACGCTCCTGAGGGAGGGGAAGCGCTCCTCCCACAGCGCCCTGACGCGTCGGGGAAGGACGAGCCGGGACCAGACGCGGAGGAGCGTCGGGCCATCAAGGTATCGCCGGAGGTCGCCGACCTGCAGGGATTCTCGGACAACTCGTTCGTACATGAGTCCGAGTTCGGCGGGATCGTCCAGGTTGTAGCGGCGTTGTTCGGACCAGTCGAGCCGGTTGGGCAGCTCGACGACGCCGCTCGTCGGTCCCGTCAGCTCCGCCAAGGTGGCGGGGACGAGATACGGGCGGCGGTCGCCGTAGGAGAGCCTGCGCTCGCTCATGCCTCCAGAGTACCCAGACGAGGCCCTTCGCCGAGGGCGGCGCGGATACGGTCGGCCAGTTCTCTGGCCTGCTCGGGGCTCCACGGGATGAGGCCGTTCTCGCTCATCAGCGCGTGGAACTGCTGCTCGCGGTACGGCGTGCCGGGCGGCAGCGGCGCCACGTGCCAGTGCAGGTGCGCGTTGCCCTGCTGGCTGCCCAGCGTGAGCAGGTAGGTCCGCTCCGAGGGCACGACCGCCTCGACGGCGAGGGCGACCTTGCGCACCACCGCCATCAGGGCCAGGTAGGCGTCCTCGTCGAGGTCCCGTACGGCGTGCTCGACGTGCGCCTTGGGGGAGATGAGCGTGTAGCCGGGAACGGTGGGATACCTGGCCAGGAAGGCGAGGTGCGCCTCGTCCTCGTAGAGGATCTCCTCCAGGTCGTGCGCCGGATCGCCGGCGACGATGGCGCAGATGAAGCAGGGGCCGTTCAACGTTCGTTCGACGTAGGCGTCCAGGTCCATGCTCTCGGAACGGTTCATCGTCCGATTCTCCCCGAGGGGAGCCCGACCATGATCGCCGTACGCCCGCCGCCCGCCCGCCGTACGGGAGACCGGCGGGAGAGGCGGGACCGGGTGGGCGCGGGGGCGGCGGGTCAGGCCGCGAGCTGGGCGGGCTCGCGGCGCTCGACCGGGGCGATCGTGATGACCTCGGGCTCGGCGCGCGGCAGGAAGCGGGCGGCCAGCGCGATGGCAAGGCCGAGCGCGACCGCGATGCCGAGGGCCGTCCTCAGTGAGGTGAGGTCGCTGAGGAAGCCGATCACCACGGGGCCGAGCAGCAGGCCCGCGTACCCCATCGCCCCCGCCTGGGCGATGGCCGGGCCTGGGTTGTCGGTCGAGGTTCCGGCCAGCGACAGCGTCATCGGTGAGATCGTCGCCACGCCGAGGCCGACGAAGAACATCGCGAGGACGGCGATCAGCGGTGTCGCCGCCGTCAGGACGATCGCGAACGTCGCGGCCGTGGCCAGGCCGGAGACGGTCATGATGCCCCGCACGCCGAAGCGCGAGCGCAGCCTGTCGCCGCCGATCCTGGCGATCAGCATGCCGGCCTCGAAGATCGGGTAGCCGAGCGCGGCGACCGCCTCGGTCGCGCCGAGCTCGTCACGCATGAACAGGCCGTTCCAGTCGGCGACGGTGCCCTCGACCATGAACGCGAAGAACATGATCGCGCCCAGCAGGTAGACGATCGGCGGCATCCGCCTGCGTGCCCTGGTGACAGCCACGGTCACCGGGGTCTCGGGCAGGTAGGCGCGGCCGATGACCATGATCAGCGGAAGAGAGAGGAGGGCGACGAGCGCGACGTTGGCGGTGAAGGACAGACCGAGGGCGATCGACAGGCTGCCGAGGCCACCCGCGGTGATCGCGCCGACGCACCATCCGGCGTGCATGCCGTTCATGAGCGGCCTGCCGTAGGCCTGCTCGACCGTGGAGCCCTGGGCGTTCATCGCGATGTCGACCGTGCCGAACGCCATGCCGAACAGCGCGACCGCCACCAGCAGCCACGGCAGGTCGGGCGCGAGGGCGACGCCGAGCAGTGACAGCGCCGTCGCAGGGCCGCCGACCCGCAGTACCGTCCTGCTGCCCGCGCGGTTCATGATGCCGCGCATCGCCTGCATGGTGACGAGCGCGCCCAGACCCCACGCCAGGAGGACCACGCCGATCGTCGCCTCGGACAGGCCGAGTTTGTCGGTCAGCGCGGGGATGCGCACGGTCATCGTGCCCACCATCAAGCCAGCAAGGACAAAAGTGAGGATCGACCCATAACGGGCAGTCCTCAGGTCGCGGGTCATCGTCAACACCTCTCGGGATCGTTCATGACACCCCTGCGGCGGCGCGCGAGGGCGTAGTCGTACTGGTGGTTGTTCGGGGAAGGGGGGATGGGGGAGTGGGCGCGACAGGTGGGCGCGCTACAGCAGGGCGAGGAGGCGGGCCTCGAGAGCCTGGAGATCGCTCTCGGAGTTGAGGTCGGGGTCGTGGCTCGCCACGTCCCACAGGCCCTCACACGCCAGCCGTACGATCTGGCAAGCCACGGGGTCGGGCTCGTCGGCCAGCCCCTCGCGGTGCCACCTGGCCATCGCGTCGCGCAGCGGCGCGAGCAGGAACAGGTTGCCGGAGGCGCCGGTCACGACGGCCCAGCGTCGCAGGCGGCCCGAGCGGACGGCGGCCAGCGTGGCGCCCAGATACCTCTTTGTATAGGTGTCGCCCGGCTGCGCCGCCAGCAGGTCGTCGAACTCCGCGATGAGCCGCTCGACCATGCCCTTGATCAGGGCTTCCTTGCTGTTGAAATGGTAGAGAAGACCACCCTTGCTCACGCCGGCCCTGTCGGCTACGGCGGCGAGGGTGAGCGCGGCCGAGCCCTGGTCGCAGAGGAGGTCCTCCGCGGCATCCAGCAACTCGTCACGCTTCATGACAACTACTGTACCGTCCGGACGGTACAGTCGCAAACGAGATACGCTGATCGGGTGAGCACGGCCTATCTCGACCACGCGGCGACCACTCCGATGCTTCTCGAGGCCATCGAGGCGATGACCCGGCAGCTCGGCCGCGTGGGCAACGCCTCGTCGCTCCACGCCGCGGGCCGGCAGGTCCGCCGGGTGGTCGAGGAATCCCGCGAGGCGATCGCCGACGCGCTCGGCGCGCGCCCCAGCGAGGTCGTCTTCACCTCCGGCGGCACCGAGGCCGACAACCTCGCCATCAAGGGCCTCTACTGGGCGAGGGAGCCGCGCAGGCGCATCCTCGTCAGCTCGGTCGAGCACCACGCCGCGCTCGACCCCGCCGCCTGGCTCGCCGACCGGCAGGGCGCCGAGATCGAAAAGCTCGAGGTCGACGCCGAGGGCCGGGTCCACCCCGACACGCTGCGGGCCGCCATCGAGCGCGACCCGTCCGAGGTCGCCCTGGTCAGCGTCATGTGGGCCAACAACGAGGTCGGCACCGTCCAGCCGATCAACGTGCTGTCCGCGATCGCTCACGACCACGGCATCCCGTTCCACACCGACGCCGTCCAGGCCGTCGGCATGCTTCCCGTCTCCTTCGCCGACTCAGGCGCCGAGGCGCTCACGCTCACCGGCCACAAGGTCGGCGGGCCGATGGGCGTCGGCGCGCTGCTGCTGGCCCGCGGCGTCACCCCGGTCTCCGTCCTGCACGGCGGCGGCCAGGAGCGCGACGTCCGCTCCGGCACCCTCGACGCCCCCGCCATCGCCGGGCTGGCCGCCGCCGTCTCCGCGGCGGTGAAGGGCCAGGAAGAGCAGGCGCGCCGCCTCACCGCCCTGCGTGACGACCTCATCCATCGCGTACGGCAGGCCGTACCCGACGTGATCCTCAACGGCGACCCCGTCCATCGGCTGCCGGGCAACGCCCACTTCTCCTTCCCCGGATGCGAGGGCGACGCGCTGCTCATGCTCCTCGACGCCAAGGGCGTCGAATGCTCGACCGGGTCGGCGTGCTCGGCCGGGGTGGCCCAGCCGTCCCACGTTCTGCTGGCCATGGGCGCCGACGCGGCGGCGGCCCGCGGGTCGCTGCGCTTCACCCTCGGCCACACCTCGACCCAGGCCGACGTCGACCGGCTGATCGAGGTGCTCCCCGCGGCGGTCGAGCGGGCCCGCCGGGCGGGCCTCAGCTAGCCGGGCCGCCGTCGGCACTCATCAGGAGAAATATTTCGCCCGCGAGCGACGATTCCGCTCCGCCGCGGGAGTCACCTCTTCGACCGGACCTCGACACCCGGGTGCGCGCCGTCCTGCGCGAGAACAGATGGATCAGCTGAGGAGAATGACGATGACCACGCGACCCCTTGATCACACCTTCACGGCGCCGATCGAGAAGGACGGAGCCTTCGCCACCTACGTCACCATGCCGGGCTCCGCAGAACTCCTGGGGACGAGGCGGCCCGTGAAGGTCGGCGGGACGATCGACGGCCACCCGTTCACCGCCACCCTCATGCCGTCGGGCACCGGCCCGCACTGGCTGCCGATCAAGGCGGCGCTGTGCAAGCTCATCGGCAAGCACGAGGCAGGCGTCGAGGTGACATTCCACCTCGACCGGCGGCTCAGCTGAGCGGCGGGCCGGCGCCCACCCGACAGCCCGTGATCAGAAGGTCGGTCAGACGGCGTCAGCGGCGCGTGGTTTGCTTTCCCCATGAACGAGTCGCAGATCGCCCGCTACCTGGACAGGTTCGGCGCAACCCGCCCCCAGCAGCCGGACGCGCAGGGCCTGCGGGCCCTGCAGCTCGCCCACCTCAAGGCGGTGCCGTTCGAGAACCTGAGCATCCATCTCGGCGAGCCGATCGCGCTCGATCCCGAGGCGCTGTTCGACAAGGTCGTCGAGCGTCGCCGCGGTGGGTTCTGTTACGAGCTCAACGGGCTGTTCGCGCAGTTGCTGACCGCGCTCGGCTACCAGGTGACGCTGCTGGCCGCCCGGGTCTTCAAGGGCGAGCGGCCGGGGCCGCTGTTCGACCATCTGGCGCTGCGCGTGGATCTCGACGAGCCGTGGCTGGTCGACGTGGGGTTCGGCGACTTCACCGACGAGCCGCTGCGGCTGGACGAGCGCGCGGAGCAGAAGGACGGCGGAGGCGTCTTCCAGGTCGTGCCGGCGCCCGGCGGCCACGGCGACCTCGACATCGTGGGCAACGGCGAGCTGTGCTACCGGCTGACCGCCCGGCCGTACGAGCTGGATGACTTCGTCCCGACGTGCTGGTGGCAGGCGACCTCGCCGGGCTCGCACTTCACCAGGTCGCCGGTCTGCTCGATGCGGACGGCCGAGGGCCGGATCACGATCAGCGGCCGCAAGCTGATCACGACCGTGGACGGCGAGCGCACCGAACGCGGCCTGGCGGAATCGGAGCTGCTGCCCGCCTACCTCGACCACTTCGGGATCACCCTCGACCGGCTACCGGCCGCCGTCACACGGTGAGCACGATCTTGCCGCGCGCGTGTTCGGCTTCCAGGGCCCGGATGGCGTCGGGGGTCTCGTTCAGCGGATACGTCCGCTCGATCACCGGGGTGATCCGCCCCGCCACGACGAGCGCGGCGAGATGGGCCAGGCCCTCGACGTCGAGCGTGGCGAACAGGCCACGCAGCCGCTGGCTCACGAAGGGCGAGACGAGAGTGGCGGCGACCAGCCGGGGGATGGGGCCGAGCACCGGGCCGCCGTTGCCGCTGGAGGAGACGTAGACGCCCTTCGGCGTGAGCATCCTGCGGAACGCCGAGAGCCGGTGGTTGCCCACGAGGTCGATGACGGCGTCGAACAGGACCGTCCCCCGGGTGACGTCCTCGCGGGTGTAGTCGATCACCTGGTCGGCGCCGATGGAGCGCACCAGGTCCACGTTGCGGGTGCTGCAGACGCCGGTCACCTGCGCGCCGAGCGTCTTCGCCAGTTGCACGGCGAAGGTGCCGACCCCGCCGGAGGCCCCGTTGACGAGCACTTTCCCGCCGGGCGCGACCGCGCCGAGCCGTAACGCCTGCAGGGCGGTCTCGGCCGCCACGGGGAGGGTGGCCGCCTGCTCGAAGGTGACCTCCGCGGGCTTGGCGGCCAGGAGGGTCTGCTTCGCCGCGACGTACTCGGCGAAGCCTCGCTGGTTCACCTCGCCGAACACCTCGTCGCCGACCTTGAATCGCGTCACGTCGCAGCCTGCCGCGTCCACCGTCCCCGCGACGGCCCGGCCCAGGACGCTCTTCCTGGGGCGGCCGATCCCGAACGCCAGGCGCCCGACGCGGGGAGAGCCGCGCATGGCGAACAGGTCGCCGTGGTTGATCGAGGCCGCGCTGACCCGCACGAGCACCTCGTCGTCGCCGACGGCGGGCATATCGGCGTCGATGTAGCGCAGGACGTCGGCCGAGCCGTACTCCTCGTAGACGATCGCTTTCACGGCTGCTCCTCACTTCGGTGGGCGGTTCGGGGGTTCAACGGCGCCGCGCGCGGGCGAGCCCGTCGAGGACGGTGTGGGCGAGAGTGCCGATGGACAGCACGACGAGCCCCGTGCCGATCCACCGCGGAACGCTCGGCGGCCAGCCTGCCGCCTGGACGAAGGCGGGGTTGAGCAGCCTGTCGTTGGCCGCCAGCCAGATCAGCGTGAGCGGGCACGCGAGGTCGACGAGCGAGCCCGCGACGGCGAACGGAACGCTCCAGCGGATGTAGTGCCGCGCGTAGGCGAATCCGAGACTGGCGATCACCAGGGCGATGAAGAGGTGGACGACGCCGGTCTCCCACAGCCGGGGCGAGAACAGGCCGATCGCGGCGCCGTCCGCGTCCGTCTCGGTGCTCACCACCGGCGAGAGCAGGATGAAGGTGCTGAACAGGACCGTCACCACGGTCAGGGTGATCAGCTCGCCGTACCTGGCGCGGCGGCTGGGCGGCGGATCGGGGAGCGCGGCGGGGCTCCATGGCCGTGCGGGTCTCCCGCGCGAGGTGGCGGTGCGTTCGATGATCACGAAGACGAGTGTCGTCCAGAAGGCGAGGTGGAGCCCGGCCGTGAGGGCCGCGCCGAGAGTGTCGCCCACCACGCTCGCGGCGGGGGCGCCATGGAGAGCCCGCATGAGCCCGACGGCGGCGGCGACCGCGGGCACGACCGTCGCGAGCAGTGCCGTCAGCACCCGCACGTAGTCGAGGTAGAGCCCCGGGCCGATGAGGTGGAGTGGACGGTCGGCGTAGCCCGCGGCCAGCCGCGCCGGGTCGCCGAGCTCGGTGAGGACCGCGAGCTCCGCCTCCGCGGGGTCGCCGCCCGCCTCCAGGCGGTCGTCGACGGCGTCGGCGATCGAGGCGCGTAACTCCCTCTCGATGTCGGGGCGCTGCCTTCCCGGTACGCGGCGCAGGGTGGCGTCGACGTAGCGGTCGGTGAGGGTGCGCGAGGTGGTCATGACTCGCCTTTCAGCGCGCGGAACGCGGCGTGGAGCGCGTCCCAGTCGTGGCTCAGGGTGTCGGCGAGCGCGAGGCCCTCGGCGCTCGTCCGGTAGAACTTGCGCGGCCTGGATTCCTCGGTGTTCCAGTCGCTGGTCAGGAGCCCCTGCTTCTCGAGGCGGCGCAGGAGGGGGTACAGCGTGTTGGCGTCGACGGCGAAGCCGCGTCGGTCGAGCAGGTCGAGCAGCGCGTACCCGTAGTTGGGCTGCTTGAGGATGAGCAGGCAGGCGAGCACGACGGTTCCTCTGCGCAGTTCCTGCAGGTGTGCCGAGAGGAGCTCATCGCTTGGCATGCGTCTCACAATAGTGTGTGTCACACAGCAAGACAACAGGCGCGGTTGGCCCCCCGTATCAGAGGGCCGGTCAGGCCGTTCGGCCGGGCGTGACAGGCTTGCGCCCGCGCGCGCGGCCCAGCAGCGTGTCGAGCGCCCACGCCCCCGGACCCAGCACCGCGATCAGCAGGAACGACCAGGAGTAGATCGCGGCGAGCTCCCCTTCGTTCTCCAGCGGCCACAGGGCTCGGGGCTGGTGGGCGGTGAAGTACGCGAAGGCCATCTCGCCCGAGCAGATCACGGCCACGACGCGGGTGGCGAGACCGACGAGGATCAGACCGCCCCCGACGAACTCGATGACACCCGCGTACCACAGTGGCCAGGCAGCGACCGGGACCTTCTCTCCGCCGAGCACGCCGAACAGCTTGGCAGCGCCGTGACAGGCGAACAGGAATGCGACGACGATGCGCCACAGGGACAGGACGTACGGACCGGCCGTATCGACGGATTTCATGGTGCTCTCCTCTTCTGCTGAGCCCTGCCCATTCGGGGAGCAGCGCCGGGCAGCCCAAAGGAGATTTGGTATGGGTTTCACTCACCCGCGAAACTCAGGTCGCGAGGGACTTCCTGAGTGAGCGCAGGCACAGCCCCAGCGACTCGTGCTTGGAGGCGCCCGAGTCGCGGATGTGTTCCCAGGCGGCGTAGAGCATGGCCCACACGAGCTGCTGCACCCAGCCGGCGGGCAGCGCGGCGTCGATGACGCCCTCGGCGTGGCCGCGCTCGATCAGCTCGATCAGCGTGCGGTCGGCGGGGGTCTCGACCTCCCACTTCTCGCCCGTCATCAGGTGCGGTTCGGCGTAGACGAGCATGAGCGCGTCGCCGAGCTCGAAGTACTGCTGGCAGAGCCGGTCGAGCGCCTGGAGCGCGGGCCCTTCGCCGGGCCTGGCCCGGTCGGTGGCGGTCGCGATCTTCTCCAGGAGGTCGTCGCCGATGGCCGTGATCAGGTCGGACCGTTCGGGGTAGTAGCGGTGGATCGTGGTGCGGCCGACCCCCGCCGCGGCGGCGACGTCGCTGAGGGAGGCGCCGGGGTTCTTCGACAGCGTGGCGACCGCGGCATCGAGGATCGCGCGCCTGGTCCGTGCGCGCATGCCGGTCTCAGCAGCAGTCATGCGTCCATGGTACGCGGTTGACCGGAATGGAACGGTCGTGTTCCACTAGAGAGCATGAGTGTTCCCACGTTTCCGCGTCTGCGTGTCCTGTGGTCGTTCGCCAGGCCCCACAAGAGCAAGCTGGCGATCGGCCTGCTGCTCGCGCTGGTCGGCTCGGGGCTGAGCCTGGCGACGCCCATGGTGACCAAGTGGGTGCTCGACTCGCTCGGCGCCTCCGCCTCGCTCAGCGGACCGATCACCGCGCTGCTCGTGCTGCTGCTGATCGGCGCGGCCATCTGGTCGTGCCAGTGGATCCTGCTGGGCGCGCTCGGCGAACGCGTCGTGCTGGAGGCCCGCGAGTCGATGGTCCGCAGGCTCTTCAGGGCGAAGGTGCCCGAGGTGACCAGGCGGCCGACGGGAGAGTTCGTCACGCGGGTCACCTCCGACACCGTCCTGCTACGCGAGGCGGCCTCCTCCAGCGTGATCGGGCTGATCAACGGCGTGATCATGCTGATCGGCACGCTCGTCCTGATGGGCGTGCTCGACCTCGTGCTGCTCGGCACCACGGTCGCCGCCGTCCTGGTCGTCGGCGTGCTGTTCGCCGTGCTCATGCCGGCCATCGCCAAGGCGCAGGAGCAGGCGCAGGAGCACGTGGGACGGCTCGGCGGCGTTCTGGAGAGCGCCCTGCGCGCCATCAGGACGGTCAAGGTCAGCAGGGCCGAGGACCGCCAGGCCGACCGCATCATCGCCGACGCCCGCGCCTCCACCCGGCACAGCGTCAGGGCGGTGCGCAGGGAGGCTATCGCCTGGACGCTCGCCTGGTCGGGCATCCAGCTCGCGATCATCCTCATCCTCGGCATCGGCGCCTGGCGGGTCGGAGCCGGGCTGCTGGAGGTCTCCAGCCTGATCGCGTTCCTGCTGTACGCGTTCGCGCTGATGGAGCCGATCACCGAGCTGAGCCAGAACCTCACCGCGCTCCAGTCGGGGATCGCCGCCGCCGAGCGCATCCGCGCGGTCGACGAGCTGGAGCTGGAGAGCGACGTGCCGGTGACGCGGCTGGAGGGGCGGCCAGCCGCCTCCGGCGGGCCGATCCTGGAACTGCGCGGCGTCTCGGCCGCCTACGGGCCCGGCGTCGCGCCCGCCGTACGCGGGGTGGACCTGGTGATCCCGCGCAGGGGGCACACCGCGATCGTCGGGCCGTCCGGCGCGGGCAAGACCACGCTGTTCTCGCTGCTGCTGCGCTTCCTCGAACCGCAGCGCGGGGAGATCCTGCTGGACGGCGTGCCGTACCGGGGGCTGACGCACGAGCAGGTGCGCGAACGGCTCGCCTACGTGGAGCAGGACACCCCGATCGTGCCCGGCACGATCCGCGACAACCTGTTCTTCTCCCACCCCGACGCGGCGGAGGACGAGCTGCTGCGCGTCCTCGACGAGGTACGGCTGAGCGGCCTGGTCGGCAAGCTCGGCGACGGGCTCGACACCCCGCTGTCGTCGACCTCGGTGTCGGGCGGCCAGCGGCAGCGGATCGCGCTGGCCAGGGCGCTGCTGCGCACCCCCGACGTGCTGCTGCTCGACGAGGCGACGGCGCAGCTCGACGGGCTGACCGAGGCGGCCGTTCAGGAGTGCATCAGGTCCAGGGCGGAGACGGGCGCGGTGGTCACGATCGCCCACCGGCTCTCGACGGTGATCGACGCGGACACGATCGTGGTGATGGAGGACGGCGGCGTGCGCGCCCAGGGCACCCATGAGGAGCTGCTGGAGTCGGACGAGCTGTACCGGCGGCTGGTCGAGGCCCTGCGCATCGACGCGCAGGAGGTGTCCGCCGCCGCCGCCTGACCCGCACGGGTGAAGACAACGTGAACTCGATCGCGGCCTTCGGCGAACAAGAAGGCGATCGTTTCCCTTCACCCGTGAGGTAGGTCATGACCTTAGGCGCATCGCTCGTCGCCGTTCTGCTTGCGGTCGGCATTACGCCGCAACCCGGGGCCCCGTCCCAACCGGTGAACGGGGTGACCCTGATCACCGGTGACCGCGTGCTGGTCACCGGCCAGGGGCACCGCGTGGAGCCCGGCCCCGGCAGGGAGGTGGACTACACGAGCCAGGTGCGCGGAGGACACCTGTACGTGATCCCCTCTGACGCCATGCCGCTGGTCGTCGAGGGGACGCTGGACCGGCGCCTGTTCGACGTCACCCAACTGCTGGCCTGGGGGTACGGTGACGCCGCCACCCCCGACATCCCGGTGATCTCGGAAGGGGAGCAGCCGCAGGGCCTTCAGCGGACCCGGCAACTGTCCAGCCTCGGGATGAGCGCGCTGCGCGTGCCCAAGGCGAACGCCGGTCAGACCTGGAAGGACCTGACGGGCGGCGGCGCCCGAACCCTGGCGGCCGGCCGTACCAAGCTGTGGCTGGACGGCCGCAGATCCTTCTCGCTGGACCAGAGCGTCAAGCAGATCGGCGCGCCGCAGGCCTGGCAGCAGGGCATGACCGGCAAGGGCGTCACCGTCGCCGTGCTCGACTCCGGCTACGACCCCGACCACCCGGACCTGAAGGACGCGGTGGTACAGGAGCGGAACTTCAGCGAGTATCCCGACATCCGCGACAAGAACGGCCACGGCACCCACGTCGCCTCCATTGTGGCGGGCAGAGGAGAGAAGTACCGAGGGGTGGCGCCGGAGGCCAAGCTCGCCATCGGCAAGGTGGGAGACTTCGCCATGTCCGAGTCCGCCCTGATGGCGGGCATGGAATGGGCCGCGGTCGAGGTCAAGGCCAAGATCGTCAACATGAGCCTCGGCGGCCCCGACAGCATGGAGACCGACCCCGTCGAGCAGGCGGTGAACACGCTGTCGGAGCGGACCGGCGCGCTGTTCGTCGTGGCCGCGGGCAACGGCGGCCCGGTGAACAGCCCCGGCAGCGCCGAGGCGGCTCTCACGGTGGGCGCGGTGGACAAGCAGAGCCGGATGGCGGGTTTCTCCAGCACGGGGCCGCGCGTGGGCGACCACGCGATCAAACCCGACGTGACCGCGCCGGGTGTGGGCATCGTGGCCGCCGCGGCCTCCGGCACCGCCGACGGCACCCACGTGGCCATGGGCGGCACCTCGATGGCCGCGCCGCACGTGGCGGGAGCCGCCGCGATCCTGGCCCAGCGCCATCCCGAGTGGACGGGCGCCCAGGTGAAGGCCGCGCTCATCGGCAGCGCCAAGCCGCTGGCGGACGCGACGCCGTACCAGCAGGGGGCCGGGCTGGTCGACCTGGTGCGCGGGCTCGGACAGCAGGTCGTGGCGACACCCGGCAACGTGTGGGCGGCCTTCCCGTGGAACGGCACGGGCGACCGGGTCACGACCAAGACGATCACCTACGCCAACGCGGGTGACACCCCGGTCAGCCTCGACCTGACCGTCGAGGGCGAGGTGCTGAAGCTGTCGGCCGAACGGGTCGAGGTGCCGGCCAAGGGCGAGGCCTCGGTCACACTCACCATCGACGCGGGCGGGAAGGTGCCGGGCGACTACCCGGGCACGGTCACCGCCAGGTCGGGCGAGACCGTCGTCCGCACGCTGGCCGGCGCCTACGTCGAGCCGGAGTCCTACGACGTCACCGTGAACGTGATCGGCAGGCAGGGCCAGCCGGTCGACCGCGTGATCAGTGAGGTCTACGACGCCAAGACCGGGGCCGCCCACCCGCTGGCCCCGGTGAACGGCGTGGCCAAGATCCGGCTGCCCGAGGGCGAATGGAACCTCTACACCGACATCGACGAGAAGATCGACGGGAAGTGGATCAGGACGATCGCCGACACGCCGGTGCGGGTCGATGGCGGTGACCTGCGCCTGACGGTGGACACGCGCCAGGGCAAGCAGGCCACGACCACGCTGGACGACCCCACCGCCCGGCTCGAACGCGGGTACGGCTACGGCCTCGCCCACGGCAAGTGGAACCTCTGGACGATAACGGGGGGCGCTGACGCCAACAGCCAGTTCTTCGTCGTTCCCGTCCGCCTGCCGGGGCTGACCTACGGTGTCGCGACCCGGTGGCTCAGCAAGGACGTCACTCCCAGCCCGTACGTCTACCAGCTCGTCGACCATCGCACCGGCGGCATCCCCGACGACCCCGCCTACCACGCCAGGCAGAAGGACCTGGCGAAGGTGACCGCGACCTACCGGGCCTCCGGAGTGGCGGCCACGGGCACACCGCTGGCCGGGTTCCGCTTCACCGACCTGCCGGGCCACTCCATGGGATGGCTGGTCGGCGAGATCGACCTGCCCGGCACGCTCGTCCACTACCGGACCCCCGGGCTGGTCTACGAAAGCGGACTCGAGGTCGGCACGTCCGTCCTCGTCGGCGAGGGCAGGCTCATGCAGCGCGGCGAGAGCAGCCGCGAGGTGTGGAACGCCGCGGTCACCGGGCCGTCGTTCGTGCTGCCGGGCGGCAGCCGTACCGGCGACAAACTGGCCTTCTCCGCCGTGGGGATGTTCGCCGACGGCGGCCGGGGCAGGACGGGCTTCGACAGCGCCGCCACCGGCACCGCCACCCTCGCCAAGGACGGGCAGGTGCTGGCCAAGGCTGACCTGGCGAACTGCTCCATCTACGAACAGGAGAACTGCGAACTGCTCGCCGACCTGCCGGGCGAGCCCGCCGGCTACACGCTGACCGCGTCGATGCGCAGGCAGGTGCCGTACTCGACGCTGTCCACGGGAGTGGAGTCCGTCTGGACGTTCCCGTCCTCCACCGCCGCCGAGCGGCAGCCGCTCCCGCTGACGGCCGTGCGCTACGCCCCCGCAGGGCTCGACGACTTCAACCGGGCAAAGCCAGGCACCACCAGCCGCCTGCCGGTGTCCGTCGAGCGCAACCCCGGCTCCCCGCAAGCGGAGGTGAAGTCGCTCCGGCTGGAGATGTCCACCGACGACGGCGCGCACTGGCGCCGCATCCCGGCCGTCCGCACCGGCTCAGGCTGGACCGCCGTGGTGCCGAACCCACGCACGCCGGGCTACGTCTCCCTGCGCGCGGTGGTGACCGACACCGCGGGCGCAGGCGTCACCCAGACGATCACCCGGGCCTACGCCGTGGGCTGACCCGCTAGGAGAGGAAGGGAACGACGGAGGTCCAGCTCGGGTCGGTGACCACATCGACGAGCGGCTGGCCCTCCTCCCAGCTCACGATCAGCTCTTTGGCGTGGATGGCCGCTTCGCCCGTCGGGTCGGCGTAGACGTGGATCACCCTGGCGCCCTCGGCGCTCAGGTGCGCCGCCAGCACCCCGTCGGCGTGCAGCCTGCCGAGCCTGGCCGCCAGCCGTTCCTCGAACTCCCGCAGTGCCGCCAGCGACTCGCCCTCCGGCAGGCCGTTCTCGTCGGCGTGCTTGTAGGGGAGCGTGATCTGGATGTGCTGGTCGTAGAGGGGGTAGTCGACGGGACGCAGCGGATAGCGGGTGGTGGCGATGAGCGGCGCGCCGCCCGCGGTCTGCCCTTCGAGCAGCGCCCACTGCTCCTCGGCGAACTCGGCGGCCAGGTCGGCGATCACCGAGGGCAGGTGGACCGCCTCGACCGAGTCGATCGGCTGGAACGTCGCCGCGGTGATCTCGCCGACCCATCGGGCCACGTCGTCCTCGCCCAGCAGCCAGTCGAGGGCCAGGAGCGTGGCCTCCATGCGGGTGTCCTCGTCGAGCATGACGAAGACGGGGTGGAAGGCGGCGATGTCCATGCGCGGATTGCCCCGCGGGACGCGCAGGCCGAGCAGGAGCTTGTCGAGCGCGAACTCGTAGCCGCCGACGTCGAGCGTGAGCTCCATCGCCTCGGGGTTGGCCTGGCGCGAGGGGTGGTACTCCCACAGCGCGTCGCCGTCGGGCGCGCCCTTGGCCCACCGGTGCGCGAGCGAGCGCAGCTCGGGATCGCCCGCGCAGGTCACGACCAGCGCCTGCTGGGCCTGCCTGCCGGGCGCGACCTCCCAGACCAGGCCGGGATGGATCGCGGTGACGGCGGGCGCGATCAGCTCGGAGAGCCGCTCGGCCTCATCCGCCTCGACCAGGGCATCGATCTGGGGTCTGGTCCGCTGCCACCACTCCCAGAACTCCGCCAGCCCGCCGGTCTCGCCGCTCTCGCCGGTCTCTTCTTCGTCGCCCTTGCGCCCGAACAGTCGCATAGCCCAACATCCTCCCACCCGGCGGCATCTCTCTCATCCCGCCGCCCACGGCGAGCCGGTCTTTTCTTTCTGTACGGCAAGCCGGGCGTCTTCTACAGCCCCCCGTCTTCTTCTTCGGCGCCCCCGTCTTCTTTCTTTCTGTACGGCAAGCCGGTCTGGCGCCTCCGTCCCAGCGGGGTGCCCTCTGTCGCGGGCGCGCGCCCAGCAGGACTCCGGTCCCCGCCGTCACGGCTGCCGTTCGACCGTAAGACCCGACGACCCCGAGCCCCGGCGATCCTCCCGCGCCACCTCCCGGGCCCGCGATTGGACCCCGAGCCCGGCGACCCTCCCGCACCGCCCGCCGCGCCACCCCGCCGGGCCGACTCCCGCGTCATCTCCCGCGCCACCCCGTTGGGCCCTCCCGCGTCCGCCTCCCGCGTCCGCCTCCCGCGTCCGCCTCCCGCGTCCGCCTCCCGCGCCACCCCGCCGGGCCGACTCCCGCGTCATCTCCCGCGCCACCCCGTTGGGCCCTCCCGCGTCCGCCTCCCGCGTCCGCCTCCCGCGCCGCCTGCCGGGCCGTCTCCCGGTGTCCGCCTGATGGGCCGTGTGTCGGGTCGCCTGATGGGCCGCCCCGTCGGGCCCTGCGATTGGGCCCCGAAGGGCTGCCCTCCCTGGCCGTCTTTCGGGCTCGGTGGATGAACCCCGTCCCGAGTTCCAGCAGACCCTCCAGCTGAGGGGATCGTGGGTCCGGGAAGCCGTCGGCGGGCGGTAGTCTCGAAGCGTCATGGGACTGCGTGTGCTTGCCGCCATGTCGGGCGGCGTCGATTCAGCCGTGGCCGCCGCTCGGATCGCCGAGGCCGGTCACGATGTCACCGGTGTGCATCTGGCGCTCTCGGCCAACCCGCAATCCCATCGCACGGGCGCCAGGGGTTGCTGCACGATCGAAGACTCCCGCGACGCCCGCCGCGCCGCCGACGTGATCGGCATCCCGTTCTACATCTGGGACATGGCCGAGCGTTTTCAGCGCGATGTCGTCGAGGACTTCGTGGCCGAGTACGCCGCCGGCCGTACCCCGAACCCGTGCCTGCGCTGCAACGAGAAGATCAAGTTCGAGGCGGTGCTCGACAGGGCGCTGGCGCTGGGCTTCGACGCGGTCGCGACGGGCCACCACGCCAAGCTGGCGGACGGCGTCCTGTCCAGGAGCGTCGACCAGGGCAAGGACCAGTCGTACGTGCTCGGCGTGCTCACCAGGGAGCAGCTCAAGCACGCGATCTTCCCGCTCGGCCACTCCACCAAGGCCGAGGTGCGCGAGGAGGCGGCCAGGCGCGGCCTGACCGTCGCCGACAAGCCCGACAGCCACGACATCTGCTTCATCGCCGACGGCGACACGCGCGGCTTCCTCGCCAAGCGGCTCGGCCAGGAGTCCGGCAGCATCGTCGACCAGGAGGGCGCGGTCGTCGGCTCGCACGAGGGCGCCTACGCGTTCACGGTCGGCCAGCGCAAGGGCCTCCACATCGACCGGCCGACCGCCGACGGCAGGCCGCGCTACGTCCTGTCGATCGAGCCGGTCTCCAACACGGTCACCGTCGGGCCGCGCGAGGCGCTGCAGGTCTCCGAGATCGTCTGCACCCGGCCGGTGTGGAACGGGCCCGACCGCTTCGACGACCTGACGGTGCAGTTGCGCGCCCACGGCGAGGTCTACGGGTGCAGCTTCGAGGAGCGCGACGGCCAGGTCGTCATCACGCTCGACAAGCCCGCGACCGGCGTGGCGGCGGGGCAGGCGGCCGTGCTCTACTCGGGCGACACGGTCATCGGCTCCGCCACCATCTCCACCGCCGCCTGACCCTCTCTCCGGCAGCAGGCCAGGACAGCCGACCAGCCCGGCCAGGACAGCCGACCAGCCCGGCCAGGACATCGACCAGTAGTTCAGGACATCCACATCAGGACGCCGTGACGGAGTTGCCGATCCGGCCCTCCCGCTGCGTCTCAGCGGGTGCCGGGATGCCTCACCGTCACGACAGCGTGACGGAGTCGCCGACCGGCAGGCGGCGGATGTCCGCGCCCTGCTTGTCCGCCTCCATCTTCAGCCAGTTGTCCACCAGCCCCAGCCCCTGCTCGCTGTACAGCGCGTCGTGCGTCGAGTACGCCCGGGCGGGCTTCACCGTGCGCAGGTACTCGATGACCTCCGACAGCTTCAACCACGGCGCTCCGGTGGGCACCAGCAGCGTCCCGACCGGTACCGGCGGCACGGTGAAGGCGTCGCCCGGGTAGAACAGCTCCTCGTCCACCAGGAACCCGACGTTGTCCACGATCGGCACGTCGGGGTGGTTGGCGGCGTGCCACTCGCCGAACACCTTCACCGAGAAGCCCGCGTCCTCGAAGGTGTCGCCGTGCCGTACGGTCTGGACGCGCAGCCCCTCGGCCGCGCCCTCGGCCACCCCCTGGCACGTCCACACCGTCACCTCGGGCGACAGGGTCAGCAGCTTGTCACGGTCGGCGTGGTCGAAGTGGTTGTGCGTGATCAGCACCGCGTCGGCCCCTTCGAGGGCGGCGGCGTCGGTGAACGCGCCGGGGTCGATGACGAGGACCTTGCCGTCCTTCTCGATCCTGACGCACGCGTGACCGCATTTGGTGAGCTTCATCTTCCCCACGATAGGCCCCGCGTGGCCCGTGATCGGAAATGCCTGGCGCGTCCCCCGGGCGGCGGAACCGAGGCGATCACGTGGCTCCCGTGTGGCCGGGTCAGGGGTCCTGCCGCGACACCACCGCCTCCACGGCGGCTTCGTTGGAGTCGAAAAAGGTGAGCTGGAGTCCGTAGTGTGCCAGCAGGTCGCGCAGGTCCTGAGTGGCGCGCGCCACGACGAGGCGTCGACCTGCTGCTGCCAGCTTCGTCACCACCTGGTGCAGCGCTTCCGCTCCCGTGGGTGTCCACGTCGGAGATCGCTTCGGCATCGAGGACGATGTCGTTCGCCTCCAGGGCGAGGATTTCCGTTTTGAAGGTGTCGGCGTTGGCGAAGAAGAGTGGTCCCGCGAATCGGTACACCGCCGGTCCTGAGCCTGGCTCCTGACGGGAGCGGAGCGCACCTTCGACCAGGACGTGAGGTTCGGGTTCCGCCTGTTGACGGACATCACGCTCAGAGCCCTCTCCCAGGCGGTCAACGACCCCGCCACCGCTGTCCAGTCCCTTGAGCAGATCGACGACCTCCTGCGCCGCCTGGCCGGTAAGGCGCTCGACATCGGCTACGCGGCCGACGCCCACGACCGGGTCCGTCTCGTCATCCCCTCCCGAGCTGGGACGACTACCTGCGCCTCGCCCTCGACGAGGTCATCGTCGCCGCCTCTCACACCCCCATGGTCCTGGTACGGCTGCGCGATCTGCTGCGAAGGCTGCACGACGAAGCGCCTGGGCCCCGCACGAGCCCGATCGCGGACCGCCTGCGACTCGTCGAGGAGCGTCTGAGGTCCGACTTCCCCCGGGAGGTTTCCGCGTGAGCCACGCGGCAGCAGACCGCACCGCCACCCGCTTCCCAGGCGGCCGCCTCCGCCCCTCCTTCGACCGACCCACTGGCTGACCTGGAACGCCTGGCCCGGCTTCACGACTCAGGCGCGCTCAGCGACGCCGAGTTCGCCGCGATGAAGGCCCGGTTGATCGGAGGATGACGCCGATGACCGCGCTTGCCGCGTCAAACGCGCGCGTACGCGCTTGCCGCGTCAAACGCGGAGGAAGAGACCGAGGACCCAGCTGACGACGCTGATGATGAGCGAGCCCCAGACGGCCGACCAGAAGCCGTCCACATGGAACGGCAGGTGCAGCAACCCGGACAGCCAGCTCGTCAGGAGCAGTAGCCCGCCGTTGACCACCAGGGCGAACAGGCCGAGCGTGAGAACGTAGAACGCGCACCCCAGGACGTGGATGATCGGCTTGAGGACCACGTTGACGACGCCGAAGATCAACCCGACGGCGGCGAATGTCAGGATCTCCTCGCTCGTGGAGTCGGTCTGCACGTCGACGCCGTCGACGATCAGCGTCGTCACCCAGAGCGAGACGCCGACGATCAGGATCTTCAGGAGCGCTCTCACGTCAGCGCCCCTCATGACACAGGACGTCGATGCACACGGCATGGCGAGCAGGAGAGGAATGTCCTGGCCCTCGACGATCGAGATCCCGTAGGTGTCGCGGATGTTCAGCCATCGCTTGGAGACCTCGGCGACGACCGGGCCGTCACGGCTGACGGTGTATTCGTGGTCGAGGAAGTTGCCCCGTGTCTGCAGCTCGCCACCGTCGGCCAGATCGATGGTGAAGCGATCGCGCAGGCCGATGAGATGCTTGTGCAGGCTCGCCACGGTCTGGCCGCCGTGCTGCATGACCATGGTCTCCCGAAGGCGGAGCAGCTTGCGCTGGAGGTGGAGCAGCTCGTTGCCGGACGTGTCCCTGAGCACGAGGGTCAGGCGCAGGCGCAGCACCTTGCCGTCCACGCGGTAGACGTGCTGGCCGAGCCCGTTGTCGATCCAGAAGTCGTCGCCGAGGGACGCGATGCGCTGCCGCAGCTGGTACAGCGTGGTGGCCGGCGGCGGCGTCGTGTCCCCCCTCTTGAAGATCATTTTTGTCTCCTCTGTCGAAGCCGCCCTCGTGCCGCGGGGCGGCCGCTGAGAGGACGGCCGAGCGGTCTGTCATGGCGTGACGATGTCGAAGTCGCGGTCGACGTCGTCGAGAAGCCCGATCAGCGTGGCGAGCGCCTGTCGGTCGCCGTCCATCTGGACGCCGTCGAGGCTCTGTGACGCCACCAGAGCGAGGCGGATCTTCGCTTGGGACGCCGACCCGATGAAACCCCTGTCGGCATTCTCGAAGTCGGTCCTGTCTCCGAGCGACGGCCTGGTGTCCACGGAATCCCCCAGCGTCAGAGCGGTGCTGCCACCTCATGCCCCGGATTCCTCCTGCACAGCACAATGGAACGGGCAAGAAGGCGTGACGCGTGGGGTTGAGGACAGACCGCGGCGCGGAGGTGGCGGCCCGCGTGCCGCTCTAGGCTTGGGGCCATGTCTTTTGGCGCAAGCGGTGTCGGATCGCACCCGGGCGAGGATCATCTGGAAGCCCTCAGGACGGTGTTCGGAGAGCTGCCGGGCCTGCCGTACCTGCCTGAACTGCCGGGCAGGGGCGTCGGCGCCGACATGGTCGGCCGCACGGCCTCGCTGCTGGTCGACCTGCCGGTGGAGGTCCAGCCCTCGGGATGGCGGCTGGCCTCCCGGCCCGGCCGCGACCACCGCAGGGCCGTCGACCACCTGGCGCGCGACCTCGACGGCCTCGAGGAGGTCGCCGACGGCTACGCGGGCCCGCTGAAGCTGCAGGTGTGCGGCCCGTGGACACTCGCGGCCGCGATCGAGCTGCGCCACGGCGACAAGATGCTCTCCGACCCCGGCGCGGTCAGGGACCTGACGGCCTCGCTCGCTCAAGGGGTGGCCGACCACGTGGCGAAGGTGCGCGGCCGGGTGCCCGGCGTCACCGACATCGTGCTGCAGCTCGACGAGCCGGGGCTGCCGGGCGTGCTGGCGGGCACCGTGCCGACGGCCTCGGGGTTCGGCAGGCTGCAGCCGGCGGAGGAGTGGCGGGTGGAGGAGTCGCTGCGGCTCTTCCCCGGCGCGGTCGTGCACTGCTGCGCGCCGAGGGTCCCGATCGCGCTGCTGCGCAGGGCGGGCGTGCGGGCCGTCTCGCTGGACGCGTCGCTGCTGTCACGGCGTGACGAGGACCCGATCGGCGAGGCGATCGAGGCGGGCGTCGACTTCTTCCTCGGGGTGGTACCGGGCGTCGACGCCCGGCTGCCCGACCTGAAGGTGATCGCCAAACGCGCCGTGGACCTGTGGGAGCGCCTCGGGTTCGCCGCGGAGCAGCTGGCGGAACGGGTGGTGCTGACGCCCGCGTGCGGCCTGGCGGGCGCCTCACCGGGCTATGCCCGCCATGCCTTGTCGAAGTTGAGAGAGACGGCAAGGGTCCTGCAAGCGGGCTGAGCTACGCATGAGGGCATGACGGCCGGTGACTTCGCGGGCGCGAGCGCGCTGCTGCTGGGCACCGGCACGTACGGCCCCGGCTCCGACCTGCCCGACCTGCCCTCGGTGGCGCGCACGCTCGACGACCTTCGCGAGGCGTTGCTGACCAGGTGCGGGCTGGCCGCGGCGCGGGTCGTGCTCGATCCGGCCTCGCCGCGCGAGATGGGCGACGCGATCGCCTCCGCCGCGTCGAAGCAGGGGCCGCTGATCGTCTACTACGCCGGGCACGGCCTGGTCAGCAGGCGCGGAGCGCTTCACCTGGCGGCGGCGGAGACCGTCTCGCGCCCCCTGGGCCTGGAGCACACGGCGCTGCCGTACGACCTGTTACGCCGCTACCTGCTCGACAACGTCGAGGGGCCGCTCGTCGTCGTCCTCGACTGCTGCTTCTCCGGCCGGGCCATCGACGGCATGTCGGACCCGTGGGACGTGGCCGAGATCTCCGGCGCCTACGTGCTGACCTCGGCGGGCCGCAGCGAGCCGTCCTTCGCGCCGGAGGGGATGCGGCACACCGCGTTCAGCGGTGCGCTGCTGCGGCTGCTGGCCGCGCCGCCGCCCGTGCTGACCCTCGCCGGTCTGCACCGCCACCTGAGCAGGGAGCTGCCCGCCGCGGGCTTTCCCACGCCGCGCGTCCGCACGACGGGGCGGGTGGGTGAGCTGGTGCTGCTGCGCGCTCCCTCCGCCACCTCTTCTCCGGTACGGCAGGCGCCCGCGACGGCGTTCGACGGCCCGCCGTACAAGGGGCTCGAGGCGTTCGGCACGGCGGACGCGGCGCTGTTCTTCGGCCGGGAAAGCCTGGTGGAGACGCTGGTCAGACGCCTGGACGACCCCGCGCCGCTGATCGTCACGGGGGCGTCAGGCTCGGGCAAGTCCTCGCTGTTACGGGCGGGGCTCGTGCCCGCGCTCAGGCAGCGCGCGGCGGGCACCTCGGTGGCGGTGATCACGCCGTCCGAACCCGTTCCCACCGACGTGGACGTGCTGGTGGTGGACCAGTTCGAGGAGGCGTTCACCGCGGGGACCCTTCCCCGCTTCCACGGGCAGGTCGTGCTGGGCGTGCGGGCCGACTTCCTCGGCAGGTGCGCCGCCGTACCGGAGCTGAGGGCGGGTCTGGAGCGCGGGCCGGTCGTCGTGGGCCCGATGAGCGCCGCCGAGCTCCGCGCGGCCGTGGAACGTCCCGCGCTGGCCGCCGGGCTCACCCTCGAACCGGGCCTGGTCGAGCTGCTGCTGCGCGATCTCGGCGAGGAGCCGGGACGGCTCCCGCTGCTGTCCCACGCCCTGCTGGTCACCTGGCAGCGGCGGCGCGGCGGCACGCTGACCGTGGCGGGCTACCAGGCGACCGGCGGTATCCGCGGCGCGCTGGCCGCCACCGCCGACGACGTCCTCGCCTGCCTGCCCTCGCCCGAGGCGGCCCGCGCGCTCTTCCTGCGCCTGGTCCACGTGGGCGAGGGCACCGACGACACCCGGCGGCGGGTGGAGCTGGACCGGCTGCTGGCAGAGGTGCCCGACGCGCTGGCGGCCTGCGAGGTGATCGACTCCTTCGCCGCCGACACCGCCAGGCTGATCACCATCGACGGGCCAACGGTGGCCATCACCCATGAGGCCCTGCTGACGGCCTGGCCCACGCTGCGCGGCTGGCTCGACTCCGACCGGGCGGGCCTGCTGGTCGAGCAGCACCTGATGGAGGCCGCGGCGGTGTGGGACGGCGACGATTCGGGCCTGTACCGGGGCTCCAGGCTGTCGCTGGCCCGCGAGTGGGCCGCGGACAGGCAGGTGGGCGCGACCGCCCGCGCCTTCCTCGATGCCTCGATCGCCATGGAGGAGCGCGAGTCCCTCGCCGCCCGCCGCAGGGCCAGGCGCAGGGTGCTGCTGTCGGGGGTGCTGGCGGTGCTGCTGGTCCTGTCCGTGGTCGCGGGCGGCGTCGCCCTCCACCTGTACGGCAGGGCCGACGCCGCGCACAGGAGCGCCACCGCCCGGGCCCTGGTCCTGCAGGCGAACGCCCAGGTCCAGGTCGACCCGCCGACCGCGCTCCGTCTGGCCCTCGCCGCGCACGCCATCGAGCCGGGCGAGCGCCACGAGGCTGCACTCGTGGGCCTGCTCGCCGACACCTTCTACGCCGCACGGCTGAACGGCGGCGGCAAGGGCCTGATCGGCCTCGCCTACAGCCCCGGCGGCCGGATGGTGGCGACCGTCGGGCTGGAGGGAACGGCCGAGGTGTGGGACACCTCCAGGCCGCACGCCCCCGTACGGATCGCCGCGCTGCGCGGCCACGCGGGACACGTGCGCGCGGCGGCGTTCAGCCCCGACGCCCGCACGCTGGTCACCGGCGGCGACGACGGCGCCGTCATCCGCTGGCGGGTCTCCGACTGGGCGCGGACGGCCACGCTCGAACCGGGCCGCGGCCGGATCTACGCGCTGGCCTTCAGCCCCGACGGCGCCCGCCTCGCGCTGGGCGCGGCCGAGGGCGCGCTGGTGTGGCCCGTCGACGGCGACCTCGTATGGTCCGGCGGTGACAGGGCGGCGGCCGTGCTCGCGACGAGGAAGGACGACCCCGTCAGGTCCGTGGCCTTCACCAGGGACGGGCGGCGCGTCGTCACCTGCAACAGGTTCACCGACTGCGCGCTGTGGACGCCCGCCGACGGCAGCACCGTGCGCTTCTCCTCCCCGGCGCCGGTCGAGGGGGAACAGGCGCAGGTCACCTGGGCGCTCGCGGTCAGCCCCGACGGCAGGTCGGTCGCCACCAGCGGGAAGCGCTCGCGCGCCTACGTGTGGGACATCGGGGGCGCCAGGCCGAGGCTGGTGGCCGACCTCCCCGGACACGCGTCGGCGGTGCACGCCGTCGCCTTCAACGGGGACGGCAGGCTGCTGGCCACGGCGGGCGGTGACGGGCGCACGATCGTGTGGGAGGTGAGCGAGGGGGCGCCGGTACGGCGGGCCGTGGTGGGCGGGGGCGCGGGCGGGATCGTGGCCGCGGCCTTCGACCCGGTCACCTCGGACCTGCTGACCACCGACGGCGACGGGCTGACGGTGCTGTGGGAGACCGCGAGGCTCCGGCCGCCCGCCGTACTGGCGAAGGCGCCGCAGCGGGACGTCGGCCGCGGGGCGCTCGCCCGCGACGGCAGGCGCCTGGTCACGGTGACGGCAGAGCACGCGGTCACGCTGTGGGAGCTGGGGGAGCCCACCGGAGCTCGCAGCGGGACCGGGACGCTCACCGGAACCGGCACGCTCACCGGGACCGGCACGCTCACCGGGACCGGGACGCTCACCGGGACCGGGACGCTCACCGGGACGGGGACGCTCGCTGAGACCGGGGCTCGCGTCGGTACGGGGGTTCCCGTCGAGCCGGGGGGTCGCGCCGAGACTGGGCGTCTCACCAGGGTCGGGACCCTCGCCGAGGACGCAGGCGAGGTGTCGGCGCTGTCCGTGGACGGCACGGTGGTGCTGGCCGGGAGGCAGAACGGCAGCGCCGTCGTGTGGAAGCCGGGCGCGGTCCCGCTGGCAGGACTGTCGGGGGCCAGGATCACGGCGGCCGCGTCGGCGGGCGGCCTGGCGATGGTCGGCGCGGACGACGGCACCGCGACGCTGTGGCCCGTGACGCTGGGACCCGCCGAGACGGAGCGACCCGCCGAGACGGAGGGACCCGCCGAGACGGAGCGACCCACCGAGACGCAGGGGCCGGGACCCGCCGAGACGCCGGGACCTGCCACGAGGTCGGGGTCCGGCGCGACACGGGGACGTGCCACGACGCTGGGGCCCGTCACGACGCTGGGGTCCGCCACGACGCTGGGACCCGCCACGACGCTGGGATCCGGTGCGGCGCTGGGGCGCGTCACGGTCGCCGATCCCGTACGGCTGCCGCGGGCCGCGGGCGGGCCCGCCTCGGTGGACGCCGTCGCGCTCAGCGCGGACGGGCGGCTCGCCGTCACGGGCGACTCCCAGGGCCTGGTCAGGCTGTGGAACCTCACGAACCTCGCGAACCTCAGGAACCTCACGAACTTCTCGAACAGGGCCGAGCCGCTGCTCGCGGGGTCCTTCACCGCCGACCCCTCGGGGATCGTCTCGGCGGCCCTCTCGCCTGACGGGCGCAGGCTGCTCACCGGCGGCAGCGCGCGGCTGGCCAGGCTGTGGGACGTCTCCGACCCCGCGCGGCCCGTCCATCTGGCCGACCTGGACAACGACGGCGCGGTGGTCTCGTCGGTCGGCTTCGCGCTCGGCTCCGCCGTGGCGTACACGGGCGGGGGCGGCGGGCCCGTCAGCCTGTGGCGCCTGGAGACGACGGGCCGCGCCCGCAGGTACACGACGCTGCCGGAGGCCGACGAGGTCACGGCGAGCGCGGACGGCAGCCGGATGCTCGCCGTGGGCGCGGAGACCGGAGCCGTGGTGTGGGACCTCGGCGCCCACACCGCCGTGCTGCGCGACCCCATGAGGGCCGCGTGCGTACTCGCCCGCCGGGGACTCGACGAGAAGGAGTGGATGCGCCTAACCGACGGACTCGCCTACCAGCGCACGTGTACCTAGGAGATGATCATGAGAATCCGTGTCGTCACCGCCGCCCTGCTGAGCGGCCTGGCCCTCCTGACCACCCCCGCGCACGCGACAACCGCCACGTCGGCCGGGTCCATCGGGTCCGCCACACTCGCCGGGTCAGCCGGATCCGCCACGTCAGCCGGATCCGCCACGTCAGCCGGATCCGCCACGTCAGCCGGATCCACCGGGTTCACCGGGTCCACCGGGTCCACCGCGTCGGCCGGGTCCACCGCGTCGGCCGGGTCCGCCGGGTCGGTCACGCTGGTCGGGGGGCCAGGGGGCAACTGGGCCAGGATCTACGCCTCCATCAGCGGCGGCAAGCTGACCGTCAAAGCGCCGAAGGTCAGCGACAGGCGCAACAACGCCACCTGCACCTGGGTGATCCTGCTGGTGCGCCTCCGCAACGACACGACCCGCCGGGTCGTGACGAACTGGGACGCCGCCACCAACCGCAACTGCTCGAACAGGACCCGCGGCCTGCCCGCCTACGACAGGAACGGGGTCGACAGCGCGTTCGCGCAGCTCTGCCTCGGTCCCGCGACGCCGCCGCCCACCCAGGCGTGCTCGACGTCCTGGACCCGGCTCTGAGAGGTGAAGGCGCGGCCGCGGGAGCCGTACCGGATCCGGCTTTGGAGGGTGAACGGCGCGACCGCGGGAGCCGTACCGGATCCGGCTTTGGGGGGCGGACGGCGCGGCTGCGGCAGCCGTCCCGGACCCGGCTTGGGAGGGTGAGCGGTGCGGGCCGCGAGGGCGCCAACTGTCGGTGCTGCGAGATAGCGTTCTCTCAGGTTTGACGGAGGGGAGTGTGCCGATGAGCGCCGAGGTCGAGGGCGTGCCCGTGGACGCGCTGAAGCGCCACGCCGAGCTGAGCGAGCTGGTCGAGGAGGCGCGCTGGCGCTACTACGTCCTCGACCAGCCCACCGTGAGCGACGCGCAGTTCGACGGCTGGTTCAACGAACTGCTCGCGCTCGAAGAGGCCCACCCCACGCTGCAGACCCCCGACTCGCCGACGCAGAAGGTCGGGGCGCCCGTCTCCGGCGACTTCGCCAAGGTGCGCCACCTGCAGAAGATGGAGAGCCTCGACAACGCCTTCGACGCCGCCGACATCGCGGCCTGGCAGGTCAGGGCCGAGCGGCTGGCCGAGCACGACCCGGGCCCCTACCTGTGCGAGCTGAAGATCGACGGGCTGGCCATCGCGCTGGTCTACCGCGACGGCAAGCTGGATCGCGGGGCCACCAGAGGCGACGGGCGTACGGGCGACGACGTGACGCCCAACGTCCGCACGATCAAGGGCATTCCCCCCCGGCTCACCGGCGACGACTTCCCGTCGCTGGTCGAGGTGCGCGGCGAGGTCTACATCCCGGTCGAGGATTTCGCGAAGCTCAACGAGCAGCTGGTCGAGCAGGGCAAGCCCCCGTTCGCCAACCCGCGCAATGCCGCGGCGGGCACGCTGCGGCAGAAGGACCCGCGCATCACCGCGCAGCGTCCGCTGCGGATGCTCGTCCACGGCGTGGGCGTCTGGGAGGGCGCGGCCGAGCTGCGGGCCCAGTCGGAGGTCTACGACCGGCTGCGCGCGTTCGGCCTGCCGGTGAGCGACCTCTACCAGGTGGTGCCCGACGTCAAGGGCATCGACGACTTCATCGAGCACTACCGCGAGCACCGCCACGACCCCGCCTACGAGATCGACGGCGTCGTGGTCAAGGTCGACAAGATCAGGACACAGCGGGAGCTCGGCTCCACCTCGCGGGCGCCGCGCTGGGCGATCGCCTTCAAGTACCCGCCCGAGGAGGTCAACACCAAGCTGCTCGACATCGAGGTGGGCGTCGGGCGCACCGGGCGCGTCACGCCGTACGCGGTGATGGCGCCGGTGGTCGTGGCCGGGTCCACGGTCGAGCGGGCCACGCTCCACAACGCCGCGATCGTGGTCAAGAAGGGCGTGCTCATCGGCGACACCGTCGTGCTGCGCAAGGCCGGTGACGTCATCCCCGAGATCGTCGGGCCCGTGGCGCCGCTGCGCGACGGCTCCGAGCGGGCGTTCGTCATGCCGACGCGTTGCCCCGCGTGCGACACCGAGCTGGCCTACGAGAAGGAGGGCGACGCCGATCTGCGCTGCCCCAACGCCCGCTCCTGCCCCGCGCAGATCCGCGAGCGTCTCTACTTCGCGGCCGGGCGGCGGGCCCTCGATATCGACGGCCTCGGCTACGTGGCCGCCACGGCGCTGAGCCAGCCCGTCCCCGAGCAGGAGCCCGTGCTGCGCACCGAGGCCGACCTGTTCGACCTGACACTGGAGCAGCTGATCCCGATCAGGTCCGTGGTGCGCGACCAGGAGACGGGCCTGCCCAAGGTCGACCCGAAGACCGGCGAGGCGAAGGTCGTCTCGTTCTTCTCCAACGTCAACGGCGAGCCCAGCCAGAACGCGCTCAAGCTCATCGACGAGCTGGAGAAGGCCAAGCAGGTGCCGCTGTGGCGGGTGCTGGTCGCGCTGTCGATCCGGCACGTCGGGCCGCCGACCGCCCAGAAGCTGGCCGAGGCGATGCGCTCGATCGACGCCGTCATGAACGCCTCAGAGGAGGAGCTGGCCGCCGTCGAGGACATCGGCCCGCGCGTGGCCGCCACCATCCGCGAGTGGTTCGAGGTCGACTGGCACCGCGAGATCGTCGATCGCTGGCGGGAGGCGGGGGTCCGCATGGAGGACGAGCCCGCTCCCGAGAAGGGCCCGCAGATCCTGGAGGGCCTCACCTTCGTCGTCACCGGCACCCTTGAGGGCTTCACCCGCGATTCCGCCGCGGAGGCCATCACCGGCAGGGGCGGCAAGGTGGCAGGATCGGTGTCGAAGAAGACCGCCTTCGTGGTGGTGGGGGAGAACGCGGGGTCGAAGTACGACAAGGCGGTCAGCCTGGGGGTGCCGATCCTCGACGAGGCCGGGTTCCACGTCCTGCTGGAGCAGGGTGCCGAAGCCGCTGCCGGGGCGGCGGTGAAACCGGAACAATAACCCTCTCCATCGGAAAGGGGCACACATGTCGGACGTCAGTAGTGAGCGGCTGGCGGAGCTGCGCCGTACCTTCGACGCGATCGACGACAGCGGCGACGGCTTCATCAGCCAGGCGGAGTTCCTTCGCCACTTCCCCGGCCTTCCCGGCGAGGCGATCGCCTCGCTGGAGGAGAGCGCCGACGCCGACGGCGACGGCAGTATCTCCTTCGAGGAGTTCGTCCGGCTCGTGGGGTGAGCGGGGCGCAAAGAGCGCCAAAAGCCACGAATGTGAACAAGTGGCGTGACGGACTGTAGGCGGGTGGTTTCGGGAAGTGGGGTGGAGGTCGTACCCTCCCATAGTGACCTCTTGGGGGTTCTGTTACCGATGACCGACCCAACCGACACCCGCGACACGGGACCACGCGTCGGAAGCCCGCTCTGGGCCTTCCTGCTGAGCGTCTCCGTGATCGGCTTCACCGCGCTGCTCGTGGCCGAGCTGCGGCTCGACCCTGCCGACCTGGTCTCGCTGGCCCAGACACCGCTGTTCTGGGTGCTGGTGGTGCTGGTGGTGCTGGGCGAGCTGCGCCCCGTCATGGTGTCCTCGGCGACCGCCGTGGGCGGCACCTACCCGGCGACCATGTTCACCTTCGCCGTGTTACTGCACTTCGGGCTGCCTGTCGCGGTGCTCCTGCAGGTGGTCGGCATCGCCGTCAACGGGATCGTCACCCGCAAGGCCTGGCACAGGGTGATGTTCAACATCGCCCAGGCGACGCTGGCGTTCACCGCGGGCGCGGTGGTGCTGGGGCTGTTCGGCATCGTGCCCGCCCCTTCGTCTCCCTGGGTGCCGGCAGGCTTCGCGCTGGTCCCGATCGCGCTGTCGGGCATCGCCTACTTCACCGCGCGGGCGATGCTGGTGTGCAGCGCGGTCGCGCTGCACGAACGCCGCTCGCTCACCAGGGTGCTGCGCGCCTCGATCGGCCCGCAGGCGCTCGTCTACACCGGGCTGCTCGGGCTCGCGCCGCTGGTCGTCGTCGTCATGCAGGACTCCCCGGGGCTGGTGCCGCTGTTCGTGGCGCCGCTGGCGGCCGTCTACTTCACCGCCACGCTGTCCATGCGCCGCGACCACCAGGCCATGCATGACGAGCTGACCGGCCTGCCCAACCGCAAGATGCTGATCGTCTCGACGGAGGAGGCGCTCGCCGAGTGCCGCAATGACGAGCGGGTGGGTCTGTTCCTGATCGACCTCGACCGGTTCAAGGAGGTCAACGACACCATGGGGCATCCGGTCGGCGACCGGCTGCTGCAGATGGTGGCCCACCGGCTGACCCACTCGGTACGGCCAGGCGACGTCGTCGCGCGCCTCGGCGGTGACGAGTTCGCCGTGCTGCTGCCGTCCATCAGAGACACCCATGCCGCCAGGGAGGTCGCCGCCAGGCTCAGGGCCGCGCTCACCGAGCCCGTGCGCCTGGAGGGCATGACGTTCGACCTGGACGGCTCGGTCGGCATCGCGCTCTTCCCCGACCACGCGCCCGACTTCGAGCTGCTGCTGCAGCGGGCCGACGTGGCGATGTACCTGGCCAAGGAGGGCCGCACGGGCGTCGAGCTCTACCAGCCCGACAAAGACCGCAACTCGCCCGAACGCCTCAGCCTGCTCGGCGACCTGCGCCGCGCCGTCGACAACCGCGAGCTGCGCCTGCACTACCAGCCCAAGGTCGACCTGACCACGGGCGAGGTGCGCGGCATGGAGGCGCTGCTGCGCTGGCGCCACCCCGTGCGCGGGCCGATCTCGCCGGCCGACTTCATCCCGCTGGCCGAGCAGTCCTACCTGATGCGGCAGATTACCGAGTACGTCATCGACGCGGCCATGGAGCAGGCGGCCCGCTGGTGGCACACCGGGCTGCGGGTCCAGATCTCGGTCAACGTCTCCGCCCGCGACCTGCTCGACTCGGCGCTGCCCGACCAGCTGGAGGCGGGCCTGTCCCGCTTCAGGCTGCCGCCCGAGGCGATCCAGCTGGAGGTCACCGAGCGGATCCTGATGGGCGACCAGGCCTACGCCCACGAGACGATCAAGGCGCTGGCGGCGCTCGGGGTGCCGCTGGCGCTCGACGACTTCGGCACCGGCTACTCGTCGCTGATCAGGCTGCAGCGGCTGGCCGCATCCGAGGTGAAGATCGACGCGTCGTTCGTGCAGCGGCTGTCGTGCTCGGAGGACGACGAGCGGATCGTGCGCTCGATCGTGGACCTGGTGCGGTCGCTGGGGCTGCGGTCGGTGGCCGAGGGGGTGGAGTCGGACGACGTGGCGCTCCGGCTGGCCGACATGGGGTGCGACATGGGCCAGGGCTGGCTGTTCGGCCGGGCGATGGCGCCTGCCGACGCGACGGTGTGGCTGCGGGAGCGGGTCGGCGTCCGCGAGATCGACTACGTGGAGATCTCCCAAACCGTCTGACGCGCGAGGGCGGGTTGCCAGGCGCGGACGAGGTCGTCGGGACCGTACACGGCTGACAGGCCCGTGCACGAGACCCCGCTACGGGACACGGCGACCAACGGGACGAGCTCGTCGGTGACCGCGGCACGATGCCTGGCCAGCGCCGCCGCGTCGTGGTCGTCGAACGGTGAGTTCTCCAGCCACTTGATCGACCCGAGGAAGTGCAGCTTTCCGGCGACGGGCGCCCGATCGGCTCCGACGAGGTCGATCTCCACGTCGTTGCCGCGCGTCCAGTACGCGCCGACGGCGGCGCTGCCGGGAACGAGGCGGGCCAGTGACTCGCGGACCAGTGGCTCGACCGCCCGTCCCCGCCAACTGCTCCACTGGGACGCGATCCTGCGCAGGGTGAGATCGCCCCGGCGGCGTTCGATCTCCGGCATGTGGGGACGGAGGAAGCGGAGCCAGAAGCGGAGGTAGGGGTCGCTGATCCGATAGCGGCGCTCCTTGGAGGGGCGGGTGGACAGCGGCAACTCCGAGGTGACCACGCCCTTGGCGATGAGCAGGTCGGCGGCGCGGGAAAGCGTGCTGTGGGAGATGCCGCCCGCGGCTCGGGCGATGTTGGTGAAGGTTCGTTCGCCACTGCCGATGGTTTGGAGCACCTCCCTGGCCTGCGCCTGGGTGGGAAACTCGGCGGCAAGCGAGCGCTCGCCGGAGACCAGCAGGGCGGAGAGGGGATTGCCGAGCGCCTGGTGAAGGTACTCCCAGACAGAGGCTCCCCTCGGCCACTCCGCGCAGACGAGAGGGAGTCCACCGGTGACGACGGCGGCGTCGAAGGTGTCCTTGGCGGAGAGCCCGAGCATTCGCTGGATCTCCGCCGGGTTCAACGGACCGACCACCACCTCGGTGCCGCGCTGGTGGAAGGGGCGCTCGTAGCTGTTGAGGGCCTCCATCATGGACAGGTCGGAGCCGACCAGCAGCAGCAGGACCGGTTTGCGGGACAGGACGCGATCCCATGCGCGCTGCAGGAGGCCCTCGAACGCCTCCACACGCTCCATGAGATACGGGACCTCGTCGAGGACGACGATGGACGGGCTGTCGTCGGGTAGTGCCTGGCCGAGCTGCAGCAGCGCGGCGTTCCAGGTGCCGGGGGCCGATTCGGCGAACAGGTCGCGGGCGGGAAGCGTGGAGGCGGCGATGTCGTCCATGAACTGCGAGAGCTCCGCCTGAGGATCGCCCGGGGACGCCGTGTAGTAGGCGAAGGGCAGCCCTGACCGGCCGGCGAACTCCTCCGCGAGCGCTGACTTCCCGATACGGCGACGCCCCCGCACCACGACAGACGGTTAATGGTTCGGGTGCGCTGCGTCAAGAGCCCTAGGATGACACTGTCCAAACTCCATCCACGAAACGGGTTCAACGACTCATGTCCGCCATAACCCGCGACGAGGTCGCGCACCTGGCCCGGTTGTCCCGGCTGGCGATCTCCGACGACGAGCTCGACCACTACGCCACCCAGCTCGATGACATCATCGCCGCGGTCGCGAAGGTGGCTGAGGTCGCCGCCGAAGACGTCCCGCCTTCGTCGCACGCGCTCCCGCTGACCAATGTCTTCCGTGCCGACGAGGTGCGCCAGTCCCTCTCGCCCGAGCAGGCGCTTTCGGGCGCTCCGGCCGTCGAGGACGACCGCTTCCGGGTTCCGCGCATTCTCGGGGAGGAAGCATGAGTCTGATCAACAAGTCCGCCGCCGAGCTGGGCGCGCTGATCGCCTCTGGGCAGGCCAGCGCCGTCGAGGTCGCCGAGGCGCACCTCGACCGCATCGAGCAGGTCGAGCCGAAGGTCCAGGCCTTCCTCCACGTCGACCGTGAGGTCACGCTGGAGCAGGCCCGCTCGGTCGACGCCAGGCTGGCGGGCGGCGAGAAGCTCGGCCCGCTGGCCGGTGTGCCGATCGCGCACAAGGACATCTTCACCACCAAGGACATGCCGACCACGGCCGCGTCCAAGATTCTCGAGGGCTGGCGGCCGCCGTACGACGCGACCGTGACCGCGCGGCTGCGCCAGGCGGGCCTGGTCATCCTCGGCAAGACCAACCTCGACGAGTTCGCGATGGGCTCCTCCACCGAGAACTCCGCCTACCACGTCACCCGCAACCCGTGGGACCTCACCAAGATCCCCGGTGGCTCGTCGGGCGGCTCCAGCGCGGCCGTCGCCGCCTACGAGGCGCCGCTGTCCACCGGCACCGACACCGGCGGCTCGATCAGGCAGCCCGCTGCGGTCACCGGCATCGTGGGCATGAAGCCGACGTACGGCGGGTCGTCCCGCTACGGCCTGATCGCCTTCGCCAGCTCCCTCGACACGCCCGGGCCGTTCGCCCGCAATGTCATGGACGCGGCGCTGCTCCACGCGGCCTTCTCCGGTCACGACCCGATGGACTCCACCTCCATCGACGCGGCCGTGCCCAGCGTCGTCGAGGCGGCCACGAACGCCGACATCGCCGGAATGCGCATCGGCGTGGTCAAGGAGTTCGGCGGCGAGGGCTACCAGCAGGGCGTGCTCAACCGCTTCCACGACGCCGTCGAGCTGCTGGAGTCGCTGGGCGCGAAGGTCGTCGAGGTCTCCTGCCCGTCGTTCACGACGGCGCTGCCGGCCTACTACCTGATCGCTCCCTCCGAGTGCTCGTCCAACCTGGCCCGCTTCGACGCCATGCGGTACGGCCTGCGCGTCGCCGACGACGGCACCCGCAGCGCCGAGGAGGTCATGGCGCTGACCAGGGCCGCGGGCTTCGGCCCCGAGGTCAAGCGGCGCATCATGCTCGGCACCTACGCGCTGTCGAGCGGCTACTACGACGCCTACTACGGCCAGGCGCAGAAGGTCCGCACGCTCATCGCGCGCGACTTCGAGGCCGCCTTCCACCAGGTCGACGTGCTGATCTCGCCGACCACGCCGACGACGGCGTTCCCGATCGGCGAGCGCGCCGACGACCCGATGGCGATGTACCTCGCCGACCTGTGCACGATCCCGTCCAACCTGGCGGGCAACGCGGCCATCTCGGTGCCGTGCGGCCTGGCCGACGAGGACAACCTGCCGGTCGGCCTGCAGATCATGGCCCCGGTCCTCGGCGACGACCGCTGCTACAGGGTCGGCGCCGCAGTCGAGAAGGCGCTGGAGGGCCGCTGGGGCGGCCCGCTGCTGAAGGAGGCTCCCGCACTGTGAGCGTCATGGCATACGACGAGGCCCTCGACCGGTTCGAGCCGGTCCTCGGCCTGGAGACCCACGTCGAGCTGGGCACCGCCTCGAAGATGTTCTGCGGCTGCCCGACCACCTTCGGCGCCGCGCCCAACACCCAGACCTGCCCGACGTGTCTCGCGCTGCCCGGCTCGCTGCCGGTGGCCAACGTCGCGGCGATCGAGTCGACGATCAGGATCGGCCTGGCGCTGAACTGCTCCATCGCCGAATGGTGCCGCTTCGCCCGGAAGAACTACTTCTATCCGGACATGCCGAAGAACTACCAGATCTCGCAGTACGACGAGCCGCTCTGCTCCGACGGCTACCTCGACGTCGAGGTCGAGGGCAAGACCGTGCGGATCGAGATCGAGCGGGTCCACCTGGAGGAGGACACCGGCAAGTCCACCCACGTGGGCGGCGCGACCGGTCGCATCCACGGGGCCGACTACTCCATCGTCGACTACAACCGCGCGGGCATCCCGCTGGTCGAGATCGTCACCAAGCCGATTCCCGGCACCGACAAGCTCGCCCCCGAGGTGGCCCGCGCCTACGGCATCGAGTTGCGCGAGCTCATGCGCTCGCTGGGCGTCTCCGACGTGCGCATGGAGGAGGGCTCCATGCGCTTCGACGTCAACGTCTCGCTCATGCCGCGCGGCTCGTCCGAGTGGGGCACCCGTACCGAGACCAAGAACGTCAACTCGCTGCGCAGCGTCGAGCGTTCGGTCCGCGGTGAGATCCAGCGGCAGGCGGCGATCCTCGCCAAGGGCGGCAAGATCATCCAGGAGACCCGCCACTTCCACGAGGACACCGGCACCACGACGTCCGGCAGGTCCAAGGAGGAGGCGCAGGACTACCGCTACTTCCCCGAGCCCGACCTGGTGCCGATCGCTCCCGACACCGCGTGGGTGGCCAAGCTCAAGGCCGAGCTGCCCGAGCTGCCGTCGGTGCGCCGCAAGCGCCTGCAGGCCGAGTGGGGCGTCAGCGACCACGACATGGAGTCGATGCACAACGCCGACGCCATCGAGATCGTGGAGGCCACGATCGCCGCGGGCGCGCCCGCGGCCGACGCCCGCAAGTGGTGGATGGGCGAGCTGGCCCGCAGGGCGAACGAGGCCGGCACCTCGCTGGCCGAGCTGCCCATCACCCCGGCGCAGGTCGCCAGGGTGACGGAGCTGGTCGCCTCGGGCGCGCTGAACGACAAGCTGGCCCGTGAGGCGTTCGACGGCGTGCTGGCGGGGGAGGGCGGCCCCGACGAGGTCGTCGCCGCCCGCGGCCTCCAGATCGCCGACGAGGGCGAGCTGGTGGCGATCATCGACGAGGTCCTCGCCGGCAACGCCGACGCGGCCGAGAAGGTCCGCTCCGGCAAGATCGCCGCAGTGGGCGCGCTGGTCGGCGGTGTCATGAAGGCCAGCCGCGGCAAGGCCGACGCGGCCAGGGCGCGCGAGCTGATCCTGGAGAAGCTCGGCGTCTCCGAGTAGGCGACACGACTCCGCGTAGGAGACACGACCAGCCGACGACCCCGGCCCCGCACGGCGCCGGGGTCGTCGGCTGTCCAGGCGCGAAGCCGGACGGCGGCCCGTGCCTAGGGCCATATGCGTAGGAGGGCCTAGGACTTGCGCACGAGGTGCTGAGGCGGGATCGGCCGTAGCGTCACCCGCATGACGCGCACATCATTGACAGCCGGCCTGGTGGCATTGGTCTCCCTGGTGGCCTTCGAGTACATCGCGGTGGCGATCGCCATGCCCGTCGTGGCCCGCGACCTCGGCGGCCTCCACCTGTACGGCCTGGCGTTCAGTGGCGCGATGGCGGCCGCGGTGGTCGGCACGGTCCTCGGCGGCCGGTGGGCCGACCTGAAGGGCCCGAACGCCCCGCTGTGGACGGGAACGGTCGGCTTCATCGGCGGCCTGCTGCTGGCCGGGTCGGCCACCACCATGGAGATGCTGATCGCCGGACGGCTCGTGCAGGGATTCGGCGGCGCGCTGGTCAGCGTGGCCCTCTACGTCGTCGTGGCCAGGGTCTACCCCGAGGAGCTGCACCCGAAGATCTTCTCGTTGTTCGCCACGGCGTGGGTGGTGCCGTCGATGGTCGGTCCCGCGATCGTCGGGCTGGTGGTCGACACGCTGCACTGGCGCTGGGTGTTCCTGTCCGTTCCCGTGCTGACCGTGATCGCGGGCGTGATCCTGCTGCGCGGCCTGGCGGGACAGCCGGTGGCGGGCGGGCAGGCCGAGCCCGCTCCCGGCCTGGGCAGGAAGGTCGCGTGGGCGGCGCTGACGGCCGTGGGCGCGGGCCTCATGCAGTACGGCAGCGACGGCAGGCTCCCGCTGCTCGTCGTGGGCCTGGTGGTCCTGCTGGTCGCGCTGCCGAGACTGCTGCCCGCGGGGACATTGCGCGCGGCCAGGGGACTGCCGGCCGTGGTGGCCCTGCGCGGTCTGACGGCGGGCGCCTTCTTCGCCGCCGAGGTGATCGTCCCGCTCATGCTGATCAACGAGCGCGGCATGTCGCCGCTGATGGCCGGGTTCGCTCTCACCGGTGGCGCGCTGACCTGGTCGTTCGCCTCCTGGCTGCAGGGGCGCGAGGTGTTCGGCAAGACGGCGAACCTCTTCGGCGGCACCGCCGCGCTCGCCATCGGCATCCTGGCCATGGGCATCGTCACCTTCGACGGTGTCCCCGTCGCGTTCGCCTACCCGGCGTGGATCATCACGGGGTTCGGCATGGGCCTGGTCTACCCGACGCTGTCGGTGCTGACGCTGGAGCTGTCGATGCCGGGCCAGCAGGGCGTCAACAGTTCGGCGCTCCAGGTCGGCGAGTCGGTGTTCTCCGTGGTGTCGGTGGCGATCACGAGCGCGCTGTTCGCCGGGGTCGGCCAGGGCTACTGGGCGGTCTACGCGGCCACGCTCGTCATGGCGCTGGCAGGCCTGTGGGCCGCGCCCCGATTCCGGTCGAACACAGCCGCCTCTCCGGCGGTCGTACCTATGTGACGACACGCGCCAGAGCGGGGGACGGTCGCCGTCCCCCGCTCTTCGACGTCCAGGGCGGCGACGACCGTGAAAGCAGATCGGCCGATCGGGTGATACCTACCGACAGCTTCGTTCACGGAAGGCCGCCACCCATGACCGTATCCGCGGTGCGCGTTCCCGATCTCGCCGAGCCCGAGGGGTTCAGCGAGATCTTCGACGCCTACTTCGGGGAGATCCATCGGTACGTCGCCCAACGCCTCGGCCCCGACGACGCCGAGGACGTGGTCGCCGAGACCTTCCTGACCGCCTTCCGCAAGCGTGACCGCTACGACCCCGGCCGGGCCGGCGTCCGATCCTGGCTGTACGGCATCGCCACCAACCTGGTCGGCAAGCACCGGCGCGCGGAGATCAGGGCGTTGCGCGCCATGGACCGCATGTCGGCCGAGCGCGACGTCCCCGGCCTGGCCGACGTGGTCGCGGTGCGGGTCAGCGCGCAGAGCCTCGGGCCCAGCCTGGCCGGCGCGATCGCCCGCCTGAACAAGGGCGACCGCGACGTCCTGCTGCTCGTGGCGCTCGCCGGGCTGTCGCACGAGGAGATCGCCACCGCGCTCGGCATCCCGTACGGCACGGTCGGCTCCCGCCTGAACCGCGCGAGGAAGAAGCTCCGCAAGGCCCTTGGCGGCACCGACCCGATGGAGGGCGACCATGGATGACCTGCGGAAGATCCGGGAGCTGTACGGCGAGCCCGAGGAGCGCCCCGGCGCCAGGAACAGGGTTAGGGCCAGGATCGAGGCCGAACACGCCCGCCGGAGGCGCCCGCGCTGGACGCCGCTCCTGGCCGGCCTCGCGGTCGCGGCCGTCGCGGCGGTGGCCTTCGCCGTACCGAGGCTGCCGGTCGAGAGCCCGGCTGACGACAAGGCGAGCGTCCTGCTCGCGGCGGCCGGTGTGGCCGAGGAGGCGCCCGCGACGAAGGGCGCCTACTGGCACGTCAAGCGCAAGATCAACGGTTCCGGTGTCAGGGAGCTGTGGGTGGCCAGGGACGGCCGCGCCTGGACGACGGAGCGCAGGGGGACGAGCACCGTCACCGCCCCGACGAGGGAGCCCTTCACGATGGACGGGCACCCCATGACGATCGCCGAGATCGAGGCGCTTCCCGACGATCCGGCCACGCTGCGCGCCCACGTGAACGGCCTGCTGCGCGACGTGCCCGAGCGGCATCGTGGTGGTGTGGTCGCCGACGCGCTGAGCGGCCTGCTGTGGAGCAAGCCGGCCCCGCCCGCCGTGCGCGCCGCCGCCTACCGGGCGCTGGCCGAGCTGCCGGACGTGCGCTACCTGGGCGGGTCGACCTTCGCCTACGACGTGCGCGGCGTGCGGCGCGAGCTGGTCATCGACACCGAGAGCCAGGTCGTCAAGGCCACCACCGGGGCCACGACGGAGGTCGTCCTCGAAGCCGAATGGACGGACGAGAAGCAGTGAAGCGCTCCCTCGTCCTGGCGCTGCTCGCGCTGCTCACCGCCGCCTGCCTGGTCAGACCGGGCGGCCCGAGCCTGGCCGAGGCCAGGGGCAGGCCGATGTGCGACAGGAGCCAGTTCGCCGCCGCCGACGTCATGAAGGGGCCGATCTCGTTCGTCGGCCTGCCGCCGGTCGAGCTCGGCACCGACCTCGACTGGCGGATGGATCCGTACCGCAACCGCTCGTGGGCGCTCAACCTGCACTCGCTGCGCTGGGTCGGCCGCCTCGTCGTCGCCTACGAGAGCGACGGGGACGCCGCCGCGCTGCGGCGGGCCGAGCGGACGGCCCACGACTGGGTGAGGGACAACCCGCGCGGCGGCACGGACGTCAGCGAGTGGGCGTGGGCCGAGCACCCCGTCGCGCTGCGCGCGCCGGCGCTGGTCTGCCTGAGCACGTACGTGAAGGCCGACTGGCTGTCGGACTCCCTCGTCGAGCACGCCGAGGTCCTGGCCGACGCCGCCCTCTACAAGGGCGGTCACAACCACGGTCTCGACCAGGACATCGCGCTGCTCGGCCTCGGCTGCAGGCTCGGCGTCGCCGAGTGGCGCGACCTGGCGCTGCGCCGGATGACGGAGTCGGCCGAGCGCGCCATCGACGGGCAGGGAACGCTCCAGGAGCAGGCGCCCCGCTACGGCGTCTACGTCCACCAGCGGCTCGGCGTCGCGTTCGCCGCCATCAAGGAGTGCGGTGTCCGCATCCCTCCCACGCTGGCCGCCAGGCGCGCCGGGCTGGAGTCGTACGTCGCGCACGCCATCCAGCCGGACGGCCGCCTGACCGCCATCGGCGACGGCCCGGCCGACATGCGGCCCACCGGCTTCCGCCGTCCGAGCCGCACGGTCGGCGTCTTCGACGGCGGCTACGTCTTCGGCAGGACCGGCTGGACGCGCGAGTCGGCGTTCTACTCGATCAGGTTCGGCCCGCCGCGCCGCTATCACGGCCACGAGGACCACCTGAGCGTCACCTACCAGGCCGACGGGCGCGACGTCCTGGTCGAGGCGGGCTTCCACTCCTACGAGAAGGGCGACTACCCCAGGTGGACCGTCACCCCCGAGGCGCACAACGTGCCCGTGGTCGAGGGCCGGCCCTTCCGCCCCGGTACGGCGACGCGGCTGGTGAGCTCGTCGACCGCCCCCACCAGGCAGAGCTACGCGTTCACCGACGACGCGTACGGCGTCAGCCGTACCAGGAAGGTGCTGGTCAACCACGGGCGTGACGTGCTCGCCGTCCTGGACGAGGTGCCCGAAGGGCAACGGCTGCGCAACCTGTGGCATCTCGCGCCCGGCAGCAGGCCGACGCTGACGCAGCTGGAGATGCCCGCGTGCAGGCCGATCGGCGGGCAGCGGGAGGAGATGGGGGAGATCTCGCCCGGCTACCTCAAGCGGGTCCCGTCGGTCACGATCACCTCGCCCGCCGCCCGATCGCTGCTGACCGTCGTGGTGCCGGGCAGGGCGCGGGTGACGTGCGACGGCGCGACCGTGACTGTGCGCACCGAGGAGGGGCCCGTCACCTTCCCCGCGAACCTGACCGCCCGACCGTGACCTGAAGACAGCGACCCGAAGACAGCGACCCGAAGACAGCGACCTGACCGGCCGACCGTGACGTGACGGAGGCCCCGCCGGAAGAGGAGATGGACCGGCGGGGCCTCGACGTCGGGTCACTCTTCGTTGTGCGACCCGGCGTGGACGACCGCCGCCTCAGGGTGGCGGCGCGCCCACAGCCGCCGGAACAGCGGCGTCAGGAGGGCGAGCGCGGCCAGCGTCAGCAGCACGGCCGCGATCGGGCTCGCGACCAGCGCGCTCACGTCGCCCGCGCTGATCGCCAGCGCCCTGCGCAGCTGCTTCTCCGCCATCGGGCCGAGGATCATGCCGATCACCGCGGGGGCGATCGGCAGCCCGAAGCGGCGCATGGCGTAGCCGAGCAGGCCGAGCACGAACAGCACCACGAGGTCGACGGGCGAGGCGTTCAGCGCGTAGACGCCCAGCGCCGCGAACAGCACGATGCCCGCGTAGAGGTAGGGGCGCGGGATGCGCAGGACGCGGGCCCAGAGCGGGGCCAGCGGCAGGTTCAGCACCAGCAGCATCGCGTTGCCGATGAACAGCGAGGCGATCATGCCCCACACCAGGGCGGGGTTGTGGTTGAACAGCTGCGGGCCGGGCTGCAGGCCGTACTGCTGGAAGGCGGCCAGCAGGATCGCCGCGGTCGCCGAGGTGGGCAGGCCGAGCGTGAGCAGCGGGACGAGCGTGCCCGCCGCCGAGGCGTTGTTGGCCGCCTCGGGTCCCGCGACGCCCTCGATGGCGCCCTTGCCGTACTCCTCCTTGGCGACGCCCTTGGCAAGCTTCTTCTCCGTGGCGTACGACAGGAAGGTGGGGATCTCCGCTCCGCCGCCGGGCAGCGCGCCGAACGGGAAGCCGAACGCGGTGCCGCGCAGCCACGGCTTCCACGAGCGGCCCCAGTCCGCGCGGCCCATCCACGCGGCTCCCACGGGGACCACCTCGGGGCTGGCGTGCCGCAGCCTGGAGGCGACGTAGAGCGCCTCGCCCAGCGCGAACAGGCCCACCGCGACGATCACCACGTCGATGCCGTCGAGCAGTTGCAGGATGCCGAACGTGAGACGGGCCTGCCCGGTCTGCTCGTCGATGCCGATCAGCCCGATGACCAGGCCGAGGCCGAGAGAGGCCAGTCCGCGGATCATCGAGCGCGACAGCACGGAGGAGACCGCGGTGAAGGCCAGTACGGCCAGCGCGAAGTAGTCCTCGGGGCCGAAGGAGATCGCGAAGTCGACCACCGCGGGGGCCGCGACGACCAGCAGGCCCGTGGCGATCGTGCCCGCGACGAACGAGCCGATGGCGGCGGTGGCCAGCGCCTGCGCGGCCCTGCCCCGCCTGGCCATCTTGTTGCCCTCCAGCGCCGTGATCATCGACGACGACTCGCCGGGCGTGTTGAGGAGGATGGAGGTGGTGGAGCCGCCGTACATGCCGCCGTAGTAGATGCCGGCGAACATGATGAACGCGCTGGCCGGTGGCACGGTGAAGGTGATCGGCAGCAGCAGCGCGACAGTCATGGCGGGGCCGATGCCGGGCAGGACGCCGACGAGCGTGCCGAGCGTGACGCCGACGAGGGCGTAGAGCAGGTTGATCGGCGTGAGGGCGGTGGCGAAGCCCTCCATGAGGAGCTGGAAGGAGTCCACTCAGATCACCCCCTCGAGCACGCCGCCCGGCAGGCTGACGCCCAGGCCGTTGACGAAGGCCAGGTAGGAGACCAGACCGAGGACGACGGCGATGACCGCGGCCTTGACCTTGCTCTCGGCGCCCAGCGCGACCGACAGGCCGAAGAACAGCAGCGCGGCGGAGATGATCCAGCCGAGGGTGGTCAGGACGGCGGTGAAGCCCAGGAAGATGCCGCTGACCAGGCCGACGCTCTTCCAGTCGGCGGGCGCGTCGGCGTCGATGTCCTCGCTCTCCTCGGGGTCGCCCCTGCCGCCGCGCACGACGTCGAGGGTGTAGAAGGCGCCGATAATGATCATCGCGCCGCCGACGAGGATGGGGAAGAACCTGGGGCCGAGGCCGAGCGCGGAGGTGGCGGCGGAGACGTCGAGGGTGCCGACGATGACGAGCACGCCGAGGGCGAGGACGATGAGCGACAGGCCCATCTCGGGGCGCCACCACCCGCGCTTGCTCTCCGCGGCCTCGCCGGAAAGGCCGGCCCGATCATCGGGCGGGGGGCCGGGGGGCGCGGGGACGGCGCCACGCGGGGTGGCGCCGTCCTGCTCGTGCGGGGAGGACATCAGGAGACGAGCCCCATCTCGGCGATGACGGCCTTGACGCGGGTCTGCTCGGCGTTCAGGTAGTCGGCGAACTGCTGCCCGGTCTGGAAGGCGTCGATCCAGCCGTTCTTGGCCACCGCGTCCTTCCACACCTGCGAGTCGTGCATCTTGGTGACCAGGTCGGTCAGCGCCTTCTTGTCGGCGTCGCTGAGCCCGGCGGGCGCGACCATCCCGCGCCAGTTGGCCAGCTCGACGTCCAGGCCGCCCTCCTTCAGCGTGGGCGCGTCGACGGAGTCGATGCGGGTGGGCGAGGAGACTCCCAGCGCCCGCAGCTTGCCGGACTTCACGTGCTCGGCGAACTCGCCGACACCGGACACGCCGACCGTGACCTTGTTGCCGAGCAGCGCGTTGAGCGCCTCACCGCCGCCCGAGTGGGCGATGTAGTTGACCTGCTTGGGGTCGATGCCGCCCGCCTTGGCCATGAGGCCGGCCAGGATGTGGTCGGTACCGCCGGCCGAGCCGCCCGCGACGGACACCTTGGCCGGGTCGGCCTTCCACGCGGCCACCAGGTCGGCCAGCGTCTTCAGCGGCGAGTCCGCGGGCACGACGACGATCTCGTACTCCTCGGTCAGCTTGGCGATCGGCGTCGTCTCGGCCAGTGTGACCTTGGACTTGTTCTGCTCGATCGCGCCGACCATGACCAGGCCCATGGTCATGAGCATGTTGCCGTTGCCCTTCTCGCCGGCGAGCTGGGCCAGGCCGATCGTGCCGCCCGCGCCGGGCACGTTGAAGACCTCGATCTTGCGCTCGGGGTCGACGGACTTGATGGCCTGCTCCGCCGTACGGGAGGTCTGGTCCCAGCCGCCGCCGACGGCGGCGGGCGCCATGATGCGCAGTGTGCCGGTGCCGCCGCCGCCCGCGCCCTGCTGGCCGCAGCCGGTGAGGGCCGCGACGGAGAGGGCGGCGATGGTGGCGAGTATGCGGAGTCGCATGATCACTCCAATAAGGGGGGTGTCACAATCTCGAATACTGGATGGTGAAACGGACATCCCCTGCAGTCGACCCTTTACTCGTTTGCCGTCGTAAAGGTCATATTGGTCGCGACCCTTGCGTGACCTGCGGGTGCTTCCATGGCCGTGTGAGACTCGGCACGCAACTCTTCGTGCTGCAGATGGTGATCGTCGTGCTCGCCGTCAGCGGCACGGCTGTCGTGTGGGCCCAGCACACCCGCAGACAGCTCGACTCGCAGTACCAGCAGCGGGCGCTGGCGATCGCCGAAGCGGTGGCGGGGATGCCGCAGGTGCGTGAGGCTTTCGACGCGCAGGATCCGTCCACGATCCTGCAACCGATCGCGGCCGCCGTCCAGCTGGAGACCGGCGCCGACTACGTCGTGATCGCCAACAGGGAGCAGAAGCGCTACGCCCACCCCAACACCGCCCTCATCGGCAAGCAGTTGTCCACGGACGGCTCGACCGTGCTGCGGACGGGCGAGAAGTGGGTCGGCGTGGAGACCGGCACGATCGGCACCACGGTCCGCGGCAAGGCCCCGATCCTCGACGAGTACGGCACGGTCATCGGGCTCACCTCGGTCGGGGTGCTCGTCGAGAAGGTCGACGCGCAGGTCGCCTCGGTGCTGGCGCCGCTGCTGTGGACGGCGCTGGCCGCTCTGGTGGCGGGCTCGGCAGGGGCGGCGCTCATCGCCCGCCGGGTCCGCAGGCAGATCTTCGGTCTCGAACCCGGCGAGATCGCCAAGCTCCTGGAGCAACGTGAGGGCGTGCTGCACGGCGTGAAGGAGGGCGTGCTCGCGCTCGACCTGAAGGGCGGGGTGACGCTGGTCAACGACGCCGCCCGCGAGCTGCTCGGCGAGGTGGGCGTGGGCGTGGGCGGCGACCTGACCGACCTGCCGGTCTCCGAGCGGATGCGCGACGTGCTCAGCGGCGCCGACCCGGGCGAGGACAAGATCGTGCTGCACGGCGAGCGCGTGCTGGTGCTCAACCGGACGCCCGTGTCCGTGCGCGGGCAGCAGCGCGGCTGGGTGATCACCCTGCGCGACAGGACCGAGCTCGTACGGCTGGCCCGCGAGCTCGACTCGGCCAGCTCCACGACGGAGGCGCTGCGGGCCCAGGCCCACGAGTTCGCCAACCGGATGCACACCGTCGTCGGCCTGCTGGAGCTGGACGAGAACGACGCGGCGATCAGCTTCATCACCGGCACCACGCGCGGCACCTACGCCACCGGCATCCGCGACCGCGTCGCCGACCCCACGCTGGCCGCGCTGCTGCTGGCCAAGTCGGCCGAGGCGGCCGAGCGCGGCGCGACGCTCGTGCTCGCCGACGACACCTGCGTGCCGCAGGACGCCATCGACGACCCGCAGGACGCCGTGCTCGTCGTCGGCAACCTGGTCGCCAACGCGCTCGACGCGCTCGACGGCGCGCCCGGCACGATCGAGGTCTCCGTCATGGCCACCTGGGAGGGGCTGCGCGTGCGGGTCGGCGACTCGGGCCCCGGCATCACCCCCGACCTGGTCGAGGAGGTCTTCAGGGAGGGGTTCACCACCAAGGCCGCCCACTCGGGGCCGCGCGGGCTGGGCCTGGCCCTGACCAGGCAGGCGTGCCTGCGCAGGGGCGGCTGGGTGCGCGTCCACAACGCGGGAGGCGCCGTTTTCACGGCGCTGCTGCCATGACCGTGAAGGTTCTCGTCGTCGACGACGACTTCATGGTGGCCCGTATCCACAGCGGCTACGTGGCGAAGGTGCGGGGGTTCGAGGTCGTCGGCACCGCCCACTCCGGTGCGGCGGCGCTGGAGGCGGTGGCCGAGCACCATCCCGACCTGGTGCTGCTCGACATCTACCTGCCCGACATGTCGGGCCTGGAGGTGCTGAACAGGCTGCACGGCGTCGACGTCCTCATGATCAGCGCGGCCCGCGACCTGCCCACGGTCAGAGCGGCGATGCGCGGCGGCGCGGTCAGCTACCTGATCAAGCCGTTCACCTCGGGGGCGCTGGCCGAGCGGCTCGCCCAGTACGCCGACACGCACAAGCAGCTCACCACCATCGGCCCTGAGGTGCGGCAGGATGACATCGACCGCCTGTTCGGCGTCACGAGGGCGCCCCTGCCCAAGGGTCTGTCCTCGGCGACGTGCGCGCTCGTCGCCGACGCGCTGCGCGAGGCGGCCGGCGATCTGTCGGCCAGCGAGGCCGCCACGCTGACCGGGCTGTCGAGGGTCAGCGCCCGCCGCTACCTGGAATACCTGTGTACGGCGGGCAAGGCGGAGCTGCGCCCCAGGTACGGCACGACGGGCCGACCTGAGCACCGCTATCGCTGGATGTCCTGATTCAAGGTACATATCGCATCAGCCGTGCCTTAGTGTTTCCTGAGGAAAGGCAGCGGATTGGGAGGAGCTTGAGGCGTGGGGAACGCCCGACCGATCGACCCACCGACCGGCCCGTTCGCCTCGGTGCCCACGCCCCCTCAGGGAAGCGGTAGAAGGCCGCGCGTCGGCGGGCTGCCGCCAGGCGTCTCGCCCGACATCTACGGCCCCACCGGCCGGCAGCGCTCGCCGTCCGACGGCCCGGCCGGGCTGCCCCCGGTCGCGCATCCGCCGCAGCCGTGGCCGATGGCCGAGGGGCAGCACCACGAGCCCGCGCCCCCGCCGCCGCCCGTCTTCGGCCTGCAGGAGCGCCCCTATTCCGCCGAGCCCCCGCCGCCACCCCCGCCCGCCAGGCGCCGCCGCCTGTTGCCCGCGATCGCCGTCGTGCTCGGCGTGCTGCTCGTCCTCGCCTACGTGGTCCCTGCCGTGATCATGTCCGACTCGGTGCTGCGCGGCACCAGGGTCGGCGGCGTCGACATCGGCGGGCTGACCGTGACCGAGGCCGCCGACAAGCTCCGCGACGAGCTGGCGCCCAAGATCGAGCAGCCGCTCACGGTCGAGGTGAACGGCCGCAAGGAGAGCATCGACCCCGACGAGGCGGGCGTGAAGCTCGACGTCGTCGGCACGATCGAGCAGGCGCCGAGTGGCTTCCCGAGCCCCGTCGAGGTGTGGCGGGCGCTGACGGGCACCACGACGATCGAGCCGAAGGTGACCATCGAGTCGGCCCAGCTCGCCAGGACCGTCGAGGCGCTGGCCGCCAAGTACGACCAGAAGGCGCGAGAGGGCAGGGTCGCCTTCAAGGGACTCCAACCCGTCACCGTCGCCCCGCGCGAGGGGCGCGTCCTCGACCAGGCCGCCGCGGTCAAGCTGATCAGCGCCGCCTTCCTCGGCGCCCACGACAAGGTGGACCTGCCCGTCAAGATCGACGAGCCCACCACCACGTCCGCCGCCGTCAAGGCCGCCGCCGCGACCGCCACCCGCGCGCTGTCCGGGCCGATCGCCCTGACCAGGGACGGCAAGCAGGCGCAGATCCCGGTCGCCGCCATCGCCGCCAACCTCACCTTCGTCTCCGACGGAGAGGGCGCGCTCGAACCCCGCTTCGACGCGCGACAGGCGATCGCGGGGATCGAGAGCCGGCTGATCGACGCCGCCCAGGCGCCCCGCGACGCCACCTACGACGTCGTCGGCAACAAGCTCAAGCTCGTCCCCGCGCGCAAGGGCAAGGGGGTCGACGACAAGAAGCTGGCCACCGACGTGGCCGAGGCGCTGAAGAGCGGCGGCAGCCGTACCATCCCGGTGGAGCTGGCGGTCGTCTCGCCGCGGCTGACCGACAGCGAGCTGCGCGGGCTGGGCATCAAGCAGAAGGTCTCCTCCTTCACCACCCAGCATCCCTGCTGCGCGCCGCGGGTGACCAACATCCAGCTGATGGCCAGGACCCTCGACGGCCACATCGTCAAGCCCGGCGAGACGTTCTCCATCAACGGCATCGTCGGCGAGCGCACCGCGGCCAAGGGCTACGTGCCTGCCGGACAGATCGTCGCGGGCAAGATGGAGGACGGCGTCGGCGGCGGCGTCTCCCAGTTCGCGACCACGATGTACAACGCGGCCTACTTCGGCGGGTTCGACGACGTCGAGCACCTGGCGCACATGTACTGGATCTCCAGGTACCCGGCCGGGCGCGAGGCGACGGTCTTCTGGCCGACAGTGGACCTGAAGTGGAAGAACGACTCCCCGTACGGCGTGCTGGTGAAGACCTCCTACACCGGCGGCTCGATCACGGTCACGCTGTGGAGCACCAAGCGGTACGACAAGGTCGAGTCGATCTCCTCGCCCAAGCGCAACCACGTCGCCTTCACCAGCAAGGAGGACGACAGCCCCGACTGCACGCCGCAGGAGCCGCACGACGGGTTCACGATCGACGTGACCAGGGTGATCACCAAGGACGGGGCCGAGGTCAAGCGGGAGAAGAAGACGACCGTCTACCGCATGGGGCCCAAGGTCACCTGCGTGAAGCCGGAGTCCGACGACCTGGAGTGACCCGCCGCCTCAGCTCATCGGGACCGACAGGATCCGGTCGTCGCCGTCGCGGGGGTCGCCCCTGCCGTCGCGGTTGCTCGTGCCGACCCACAGGCTGTTCCCGTCCGGGGCGGTCGCGACGGCGCGCAGCCTGCCGTACGTGCCCTCGAAGCGGGCCACCGGCGTGCCCGCCGAGCCGTCCTCGCCCAGCGGCACCTGCCACAGCCGCCGGCCCTGGAGCGCGCCCACCCACAGCGAGCCCTTCGCGTAGGCCATGCCCGACGGGGACGCCTCCGAGGTGTCCCAGGTGACGATCGGGTTGACGAAACCGGAGTCGGAGCCGACGCCCTCCACCTCGGGCCAGCCGTAGTTGCCGCCCGCCTTGATCAGGTTGACCTCGTCGTAGGACTGGGCGCCGAACTCCGAGGCGTACAGCCGCCCCGCCGGGTCCCACGCCAGGCCCTGCACGTTGCGGTGGCCGTAGCTGTAGACGAGGGTGCCGAACGGGTTGCCGGGCGCGGGCGCGCCGTCCTCGGTCATCCGCAGGATCTTGCCACCGAGCGAGTCGCGGTCCTGCGCCAGCGGGCGGTCGCCGGTCTCGCCCGTGGTCGCGTACAGGAACCCGTCGGGTCCGAACGCGAGCCTGCCGCCGTTGTGGATGCCGCCCTTCGGGATGCCCTCGACGATCACCTTGGCGTCGGCGAGCCGGTCGCCGGTGAGGCGGTAGCGGACGATCCTGTTGTCGGAGGCGGCGGTGTAGTAGAGGAAGACCCGGTCGTCCTTCACCGCGACGCCCATCAGCCCGCCCTCGCCGTCGGGCTCGACCCCGTCGATCTCGCCCAGCGAGGTGACCCTGCCCGCGGGCGTCACCCGCACCAGCCTGGCGCGGTCGCGCTCGGTGACCAGGGCGTCGCCGTCGCCGAGGAAGGCGATCGACCACGGCACCTGGAGATCCCGCGCCACCGTGCGGGGCTCGCCGGGGGCCGTCGAGGGCGTCGCCGTACCGGCAGGGCGCACGCCGCCGACCTCGGCGGGCGCCGCGGCGCATCCCGCGGCCAGTGTCGAGACGATCATGATCGTGAAGATGGACCTCATGTGCCCATACTCGCCTGTACTAACGTTCCGCGTATGAAGATCTGGGTGCCGTCCGAGGCCGCCGCCGACGTGCTGGCCGATCTGCCCGATGCGGAGTGCGTCGTCTTCGAGGGCGACGGTCCCCCGCCCGAGGGGGCCGACGAGGTCGAGGTGTGGATCCCGCCGCTGATCCCCGTGCGCGACACGCCAGGGCTCATGGCGGGCATGAAGCGGTTGCGGCTGGTGCAGACGGTGACGGCGGGCGTGGAGCCGTACCGGCCGCACCTGCCCCACGGGGTGACGCTGTGCAACGCGCGGGGGGTGCACGACGCGGGCACGGCCGAATGGGCGGTCGGCGCGATGATCGCGATGCTGAGAGACTTCCCTGACTTCGTGGACGCGCAGCGCAGGGGCGAGTGGGCCTACCACCACACTGGCGTGCTGGCCGATGCCCGGGTGCTGATCGTCGGGTACGGATCCATCGGCGCGGCGCTCGAACGCAGGCTCGACGGCTTCGAGGTCGAGACCGTCAGGGTGGCGCGGACGGCCCGTGAGGGCGTCCACTCCATGGACGAGCTGGACATCCTCCTGCCCGACGCCGACGCCGTCGTGCTGCTCGTCCCCGCGACCTCCGCCACCGCGGGCATGGTCGACGCCGCCTTCCTCTCGCGCATGAAGGACGGCGCGCTGCTGGTCAACGCCGCCAGGGGCACGGTGGTCGACACCGACGCGCTGGTCGCCGAGCTCGTCTCGGGACGGCTGAGGGCCGCGCTCGACGTGACCGACCCCGAACCGCTGCCCGCCGGGCACCCGCTGTGGAACGCGCCAGGGCTGCTCCTCACGCCGCACGTGGCGGGCAGCACCCCCGCCTCGACGCGCCGCGCGCTCCGCCTGATCCGCTCCCAGCTGCTGCGATACCTGGCGGGCGAGCCGCTGAAGAACGTGATCACAGAGTCGTACTGACAAAGGGATTCCCGAACGTGTCTGCCTCGTGACCTTCGGTACGTACGGTGGTCGTCATCGATGATTCCGCGACAGCCATCCATGACCTGTTGTCAAGGCGATCTTCGGAGCAAAGTGGTCCTCATGGTTATCAGATCGGTGACGACTGCCCGGTTGTCGTCCCCCGCGCACCCGGAAGAGCACACACTGGCGATGTGCGACTGCCGGACTCCGGCAGTCACGTGAGCTGACTTGACACGGGATGGGCAACGACATTGATCCGCTGGCGTGATCCACGGGCGCCGCTGGCCGCCGCAGCCGCGACAGGTGTGGCGGGGATGGCCGCCGCTCTCTTCGCGGGTGCGCCTGCCCTGACGACCGCCGCGGTCGCGGGAGGGCTGGCCGCGCTGCTCGCGGCCGTCTCGCTGCTGGTCGCCTCGGTACGGATGGCGCCCCAGCACCGTCCGGCCGCGCGCTGGCTCGGCTCGGCCGCCGTGGTGTGGCTGTTCGGCGTGGTGCTGCGCCCCGTCGCGGGCTCCAGCCTGGCGGTCAACTTCTCCGACCTGCTCGTCCTCGTCGCCACCGTGCTGCTGGCCGGGGGGTGCGTGCTGGCCGCCGGACGGGCCATGCACGCGCGCGTCGTGCTGAGACAGCTGACCGACGCCTACCTGTGCGCCGCCGCCCTCTTCCTGATCAGCTGGGTGATCGCGCTCAAACCGCTCTACCTCGACGTGGGCGACTCCTCGACGTTCATGATCACGCTGGTGCCCGCGCTGGTCAGTCTGCTGGTCACCTGCGCGGTGGGGCCCGTGGTCGTCACCGCCAGGTCGCCGCTGTGGCCGCTCGGCCTCGCGGGCCTGGCCGTGCTCGCGGCGGCGACGATCGGCGAGCTGGCCGGCGCGGTCGCCAGGCTCGGCGGCGTCGAGCCGCCCAGGTGGAGCCTCCTGCTGGCGCCCGTCGCCTTCCTGCTGCTGGCCGCCCTGCCGTGGAGCGGCAGGTCCGCGCGGATCATCGACGCGGGCGACGAGGAGTCGACGGCGCCCACGGGCCAGATCGCCGCCACCCTGATCGCCATCGTGCCGCTGTGCCTGGTCGTGATCGCCGCGGCCGCGACGCTGCTCAACCTGAAGGGGCCGCCCGTCACGGGCGTCGCCCTGATCGCCGCCTCCGTGGTGGTGATCCTGGTCGTGCGCGTGTTCGTGCTGGTAACCGCCACCGCCCGGATGCGCCACCTGGTCGCGCTCGGCGACCGCCAGCTGCGCGAGCTGGCCGAGAGCACCGGCGACGTGGTCCTGGTGTGCGACTACGAGGGCGTCGTGCGCGAGATGGGCGCGGGCGTCGAGGTGACCTACGGCTACCGCCCCGACGACCTGGTCGGCGGTTCGATCTTCGACTACATCCACCCCGAAGACGTGCCTGGCATCCAGCTGGCGCTGCGCCAGATGGGCCTGGACGAAGACCCCGCCGAGCCCGGCGCCTGCCTGATCGCCTGCAGGGTGCGGGCGGCCGACGGCACCTGGCGGCCCACCGAGTCGGTGGCCACCCGCCACGTCGGCGGCGAGGAGCTGCTGCTGGTCACCACCCGCGACGTGAGCGACGAGGAGGCGCTGCGCAACCAGGTCGCCCACCTGACCTTCCACGACGGCGTCACGGGCCTGCCTAACCGCGCCTACTTCGAGGAGCGCACCCGCGAGGTGCTGGAGGGCAGGCAGGCGGGCCGCACCGCGGTCATCTTCCTCGACCTCGACGGGTTCACCTCGGTCAACGACTCGGTGGGGCACGCCAGCGGCGACTACCTGCTCGGCCAGGCCGCGCGCAGGCTTCGCGGCGCCGTACGGCCCGACGACACGCTGGCCCGCTGGGGCGGCGACGAGTTCGCCGTGCTGGTGGAGACGGGCCCCGAGGCCGCGCAGGGCGCGGTCGACGTGGCCGAACGGCTGGTGCGCGCGGTCTCACAGGACCCGTTCAGGGTGGCCGACCGCGACGTGGCGCTGACCGCGAGCGTGGGCGTGGCCTTCGCCGAGGACGGCGTGCCCGCGGGCGACCTGATCCGCAACGCCGACGTGGCGATGGCACGCGCCAAGGAGCTGGGCGGGCGCAGGGTCGAGGTGTTCGCCGCGCACATGCACGCCGACGTGGTGCGCAGGCTCGAACTGGCCGCCGACCTGCACAGGGCGCTGGTGGAGGAGCAGTTCGCGATCGAGTACCAGCCCGTCGTCGACCTGGCCACCTCGCGGGTGACCGCGGTCGAGGCGCTGGTGCGCTGGTGGCGGGGGTCGGTGTTCGTGCCGCCCGAGCAGTTCCTCGGCCCCGCCGAGGACACCGGGCTGATCGTGCCGCTGAGCGAGTGGATCCTGCGCGAGGCCTGCCGCGAGGTGGCCGCCTGGCGCGCGTCCTCGTGGGACATCGGGCTGTCGCTCAACCTGTCGGCCAGGCAGATCACCGCGCCGCGCTTCGTCGAGACCATCGCGGAGGCGCTGGAGGAAAGCGGCCTGCCCGCCTCCGCGCTCACCCTTGAGGTGATCGAGGAGATGCTGGTCGAGGACGCGGAGGAGACGATCAGCAGGCTGTCGGAGCTGCGCGCCCTCGGCGTACGGCTGGCCATCGACGACTTCGGCACCGGCTACGCCTCGCTCGCCTTCCTGCGCCAGCTCCCCGTCGACATGATCAAGATCGACCCCTCGTTCGTCTCCGGCCTCGGCCGCGACGAGACGCTGACGCTGCTCACCCGCACGATCGTCAGGCTCGGCCACGACCTCGGCCTGATCGTCGTGGCCGAGGGCATCGAACGGCCCGAGCAGCTGGAGCTGCTGAGGGAGATGGGCTGCACCCGAGGTCAGGGCTACCTCGTGGCCAGGCCCATGGCGGCGCGCGGCGTCGACTCCCTCATGCGCACCAATCTCACAAGTCTCGGATCGTGAGACGCGCGTTCCACCAAATTGACACAGCATGCCTAGGAGCGGCTATCGTGTGTCCCATGCTTCGCAGTGAGATTCTCGTAGTACTTCGCCGGCGCGCAGGCCGTTAGCGAAGCACGTCGACCTGCGCGCCGCCCCAGCCCCGCACCCCCGTGCGGGCGGGGCATTTTTTATGTCCTCAGTGCTCAACGCCACGCAAGGAACGAGCGATGACCGAACGGATGACAGGTGCACAAGCCCTCGTGAGGGCGCTGGAGCACGTGGGAGTCGACACCGTGTTCGGGATCCCCGGCGGCGCCATCCTTCCCGCCTACGATCCCCTCTACGACTCGACCAAGGTCCGTCACGTGCTCGTACGGCACGAGCAGGGCGCGGGCCATGCGGCCGAGGGCTACGCTCAGGCGACCGGCAAGGTCGGCGTGTGCATGGCGACCAGCGGTCCCGGCGCCACGAACCTGGTGACGCCGATCGCCGACGCCTACATGGACTCGGTGCCGATCGTGGCCATCACCGGCCAGGTCTCCAGCAGCATGATCGGCACGGACGCCTTCCAGGAGGCGGACATCTCCGGCATCACCATGCCGATCACCAAGCACAGCTTCCTGGTGACCGACGCGGCCGACATCCCGCGCACGATCATGGAGGCGTTCCACATCGCCTCCACCGGACGTCCAGGCCCGGTCCTGGTCGACATCGCCAAGGACGCGCTGCAGGCCGACACCACCTTCGTCTGGCCGCCCGTCATGCAGCTACCCGGCTACCGCCCGGTGACCAGGCCGCACTCCAAGCAGATCCGCGAGGCGGCCAAGCTCATCGCCGAGTCCAAGCGGCCCGTCCTCTACGTCGGCGGCGGCGTCCACAAGGCCGGTGCGTCGGCCGAGCTGCTGCGGCTGGCCGAGCTGACCGGCATCCCCGTCGTCACCACGCTGATGGCGCGCGGCACCTTCCCCGACAGCCACCCGCAGCACATGGGCATGCCCGGCATGCACGGCAGCGTCTCGGCCGTCGGCGCGCTCCAGCAGTCCGACCTGATCATCGGCCTGGGCGTGCGGTTCGACGACCGCGTTACCGGGCAGCTGGCCACCTTCGCGCCCCACGCCAAGATCGTCCACGCCGACATCGACCCCGCGGAGATCTCCAAGAACCGCCACGCGGACGTCCCGATCGTCGGCGACGCCCGCGACGTCATCACCGAGATGATCGCGGCCGTCGAGGCGGAGGGCCGCAAGGGCGACTACGCCGAGTGGTGGAAGACGCTCAACGGCTACAAGGAGACCTACCCGCTCGGCTACGAAGAGTTCGACGACGGCTCGCTGGCCCCGCAGTACGTCATGCAGCGGCTGAGCGCGATCTCAGGCCCCGAGACCTACTTCGTCGCCGGGGTCGGGCAGCACCAGATGTGGGCCGCGCAGTTCATCGACTACGAGAACCCCGGCAGGTTCATCAACTCCGGCGGCCTCGGCACGATGGGCTTCGCCGTCCCGGCCGCGATGGGCGCCAAGATGGGCAAGCCGGGAGCGACGGTCTGGGCGATCGACGGCGACGGCTGCTTCCAGATGACCAACCAGGAGCTGGCGACCTGCACGATCGAGGGCGTGCCTGTCAAGATCGCGGTCATCAACAACGGTAACCTCGGCATGGTCAGACAGTGGCAGACGCTCTTCTACGACCAGCGCTACTCCAACACCGACCTGCAGACGAAGCTCCGGATCCCCGACTTCGTCAAGCTGGCCGAGGCCTATGGTTGCGTGGGTCTGCGGTGCGAGCGGCCCGAAGACGTCGACGCCGTCATCAAGGAGGCCATGGAGATCAACGACCGCCCGGTGGTCGTCGACTTCGTGGTCCACCAGGACGCCATGGTCTGGCCGATGGTCGCCGCCGGAACGAGCAACGACGACATCAAGATCGCGCGGGACATGGCGCCGACGTGGGAGAGCGAAGATGAGTAAACACACTTTGTCGGTGCTCGTGGAGAACAAGCCGGGCGTCCTGGCCCGCGTGTCCTCCCTGTTCAGCAGGCGCGGCTTCAACATCGACTCGCTGGCCGTCGGGCCGACCGAGCACTCCGACATCTCCCGCATGACGATCGTGGTCAGCGTCGAGGAACTGCCGCTGGAGCAGGTCACCAAGCAGCTCAACAAGCTGGTGAACATCCTCAAGATCGTCGAGCTCGACAGCTCCCAGTCGGTGCAGCGCGAGCTGATGCTGATCAAGGTGAAGGCCGACGCCGAGACCAGGTCGCACGTCCTGGAGCTGGTCCAGCTGTTCAGGGCCCGCTGCGTCGACGTGGCGTCCGACGCGGTGACCATCGAGGTCACCGGCACCCCGGACAAGCTCGAGGCCTTCATCAAGGTGCTGGAGCCGTTCGGCATCAAGGAGCTTGTCCAGTCGGGCATGGTGGCCATCGGCCGCGGCGCCCGTTCCATCACCGACCGGTCCCTCAGGGCACTGGACCGTACCGCCTGAAAACCGCCTGAAAGGTTTATGCACGTGACCGAGATCTTCTATGACGACCAGGCCGACCTGTCGATCATCCAGGGGCGGGTCGTGGCCGTCATCGGATACGGCAGCCAGGGCCACGCCCACGCCCTCTCCCTGCGCGACTCCGGTGTGGACGTCCGCGTGGGCCTGCCCGAGACCTCCAAGAGCAGGGACCTGGCCGCGGCCGAGGGCCTGCGCGTGGTCACCCCGGCCGAGGCGGCGGCCGAGGCGGACCTCATCATGATCCTCGCGCCGGACCACCTCCAGCGCGGCATCTACGAGAACGACATCAAGCCGAACCTCCAGGAGGGCGACGCGCTCTTCTTCGGTCACGGCCTCAACATCCGCTACGGCCTCATCGAGGCGCCCGAGGGCGTCGACGTCGCCATGGTCGCCCCCAAGGGCCCCGGCCACCTCGTCCGCCGCCAGTACCAGGCGGGGCGCGGCGTGCCGTGCCTCGTCGCGGTGGAGAAGAACGCCTCCGGCAAGGCCCTCGACCTGGCCCTGTCCTACGCCAAGGGCATCGGCGGCACCCGCGCGGGCGCGCTCAAGACCACCTTCACCGAGGAGACCGAGACCGACCTGTTCGGCGAGCAGGCCGTCCTGTGCGGTGGCGTGTCCGAGCTGATCAAGGCGGGCTTCGAGACGCTGATCGAGGCCGGGTACCAGCCCGAGGTCGCCTACTTCGAGTGCCTCCACGAGATGAAGCTGATCGTGGACCTCATGTACGAGGGCGGCGTGTCCAAGATGTACTGGTCGGTGTCCGACACTGCCGAGTACGGCGGCTACACCCGCGGGCCGCGCGTGGTCACCGAGGAGACCAAGAAGGAGATGAAGCGCATCCTGGCCGAGATCCAGGACGGCACCTTCGCGCGCCAGCTGGTCGAGGAGTTCGAGGGCGGGCAGAAGGAGTTCACCCGCCACCGCGAGGAGCTGGCCGAGCACCCGATCGAGAAGACCGGCGCCAAGCTGCGCCCGATGATGAGCTGGCTCAAGTCCGAGGGCTGACCGGCGGATCGTTGACGCGGCGCGGGGCCGGGGTCTCCCATGTGGAGATCCCGGCCCCGCGGCATCCTCCCTGTGAAGACCGGCCCCCACGTCGGAATCCTCCTCGTGAAGACCGGATCCCGGGCCGGCGTCACCCCTCCTTCGCGGCGCCGACCGGCTCCCTGTGGGTCGATGATCTGTGTGGGGCGGCGGTGTGCCGCGGGCCGGTCGGGAATCGGCACGGGATGGCGGTCCGCTTCGGGCCGGTAGGCCGTCTGTCCGCTGCGCCGGTCGGGTGCGCGTCGCTCGCCGTCTGCAGGTCTGTCCGCCGCGCCGACCGGCTTGTGTCGCTCTCCGTTTCTTCGTCTGCACGGCAAGCCCGGCCCGACGCCTCCGCGGTCACCGGCGAGCCTCCGTCCAAGGGACGCTCCTCCAGCGCGCGTGGTTGCTCGCCGTCACGGACCGCGCCTCCCGTTTCCACCAGTCGCCAGATCAGCACCGAGGCCCCGAGCGCCGCCACCACCAGCACCGCGAGTCCGGCCCTTGCGGCGTTCGTCCAGCCGGTGGCGTCGAGCGCGCCGAAGAACACCAGGCCGACCACTGTGACACCGAGGACGCCGCCGACCTCCTGCACGGTCCCCAGCACACCGGCCGCCGCGCCCGCGTGCGCCTGCCGTACCGAGGCAAGGACCATCGACAGCAGCGGCGACATCACCAGGCCCATCCCCGCCCCGGCCACGAACAGCCCGGGCAGCAGGGCGGCCGGGCGGCCGTCGGCCGCCAGGAAGTTCCACAGCAGCCCCGCCGCGAGAGCCAGCGCGCCCGCCACGGGGAGCCTTCTCACGAGCCGGGAGCCGGTGCCCCGCCTGGCGCACAGCGAGGCGGCGAAGAAACCGGCGTTGACCGCCGTGAACACCGCGCCCGAGGCCATCGGGCTCAGGCCTCTGCCGTCCTGGAGGTAGAGGGCGAGCAGGAACGACAGGCCGGACGAAGAGCCGAACAGCAGCGCCACGGCGGCCAGCCCCAGCACGAACCGGCGGTTGCCGAACACGGACAGGTCGAGCAGAGGGTTGTCGAGACGCTTCTGCCTGGCGACGAACGCGGCCATGAGCGGGACCGCGGCGGCGAGGCAGGCCCACGACCAGGCGGGCCAGCCAGCTTCCCGGCCGTGGGCGAGCGGGAAGACGATCGCGACCAGGCCCGTGGCGAGCAGGGCGGCTCCCACGAGGTCGAGCCCGCGACGCCTTCCTGAGGCGGCCGTGACCGGCTCGCCGACCCCCGCCGGGCTCGCGTCGATCAGGTCGAGGCCTCCAGAGGTCGGAGTGCTTCCGGAGGTCGGGGTGGTGGTCGTGGTGCGGTTTCCGGAGAGCGGATTGGCCGGACCGGGGTTTCCGGGGGTTGAAGTGGACGAGGTGGGGTTTCCGAGGGTTGGGGTGGTCGGGGTGGGGAGGAGGTGGCGGGCGGTGGCGAGGGCGAGCAGGCCGATCGGGACGTTCACCAGGAAGCAGGTGCGCCACCCCAGCCCGGCCAGGTCCGTCGCGACCAGCGCGCCGCCGACGACCTGGCCGCTGACGCCCGCCAGGCCGACCGCCGTGCCGTACCAGCCGAAGGCTTTCGCCCCGTCGGCGCCCGGGTAGAGCGCCCGCAGCAGGGTCAGCACCTGCGGCGCCATCAGCGCCGCCGCGCAGCCCTGCGCGATGCGCGCCGCCACGAGGAACGCGGGGCCGGGCGCCGCCCCGCACGCCGCCGAGGCCAGTGTGAACAGGGCGAGACCTATCAGGAAGACCCTGCGGGGGCCGTGGAGGTCGCCGAGCCGTCCCGCGATGATCACACCGGCCGCGTACGCCAGGCCGTAGCCTGCGATCACCAGCTGGGTCGCGGACTCGCCGGCGCCGAGGTCGGCGCGGATGGCGGGCAGCGCGACGTTGGCGATGAAGAAGTCGAGCGTGGTGACGAACGCGGCGACGAGCAGGATGGGCAGCGCCCTCCAACGGCTGGTGGTCATGTCAGGCCATGACCTGGCCGAGGCCGCCGTCGGCGTGCAGGATGATGCCGGTGCTGAACGTGGCGTCGAACGCGAGGAACATCACGGCCGCGGCGATCTCCTCGGGCGCGGCGTGCCTGCTCATCGGGGTGAGCTCCTCGCCCTGCTTCTGGATGGCGGCCTTCTCCTCGTCGTTCGTCGTCACGAAGCCCATGCTGGGTGTCTGGGTGAAACCGGGACTGATGACGTTCACGCGGATGCCGCGCGGCACGAACTCGGCCGCGAGCGCCTTGGCGAACCCCCTGACGGCGGTCACCGACCCGGTGGCGACGCTGGTCTCCGCGTAGCCGAGCCCGTCGAGCACCGCGGTGGTGAACACGAACGAGCCGCCCTCGTTCACCAGCGGCAGCAGGCGCTGGGTGGTGAAGAAGGCGCCCTTCACTTTGATGCCGAAGATCTTGTCGAAGACCGCCTCGGTGACCTGCTCGATCGGTCCAGTCTCGGCGTAGCCGACGTTGACGAAGACGAAGTCGACGCTGCCGAGTGTGTCCTCGACGTACCGGCCGAGGGCATCGATGTCGGCCAGGCTGCTCGCGTCGGAACGCAGGACGTGCGCCCTGTCGGAGGCGAGCTCGCTCCGCGCGGCCTCGACGTTCTTCTCGTTGGCACCGGTCAGCACCACCTCGGCGCCCTCCGCCAGGAGCGCCTTCACCACGGCGAGGCCGATGCCGTGGGTGCCGCCGGTCACTACTGCCTTCTTGGTGGGATTCATGGTGATCAGCTTGGAGACGGGCGGTTATGGATTGCTTAGGGTGCGGCCATAGCCGCACCGAAATCGTCGGTGGCCTTTGTTACCTTGAGCGACATGCGATTCGGGGTGCTCGGCCCGCTGGCGGTCTGGTCGACGGAGGGGCGTTCGCTCCGCATACCTGAGGTGAAGGTCCGTGTCCTGCTGGCCGACCTCCTCGCCCACGCCGGTCGGCCCGTCCCGGCCGATCGCCTGATCGACGACCTGTGGGGCGACAGCCCGCCGGGCAAACCGGCCGCCGCGCTACGGGTCAAGGTGTCCCAGCTGCGCCGGGTGCTGGAGGAGGCGGAGCGGGACGGCAGGCAGCGGCTGGCCTTCGCCCCCGCGGGCTACGTGCTGCGAGTGGATCCCGGCGCGCTCGATGCCGACCTGTTCGAGACGCTCGTGGGTCAGGCCCTGGCGGGCGACGATCCGGCCACGAAGGCGGCGCTGCTGGCCGACGCGCTGGCGTTGTGGCGGGGCGAGCCGTTCGCCGACGTCGCCGACGAGGAGTTCGTCAGGCCGCTGCGCGCCCGGCTGGCCGAGCAGCGCCTGGTGGCCGTCGAGGAGCAGGCCGAGGCGAGGCTGGCGCTCGGCGAGCACGCCCTGCTCGCGGCCGAGCTCGCCGACCTCGTCGCCGAGCAGCCGCTCAGGGAGCGGCTGCGGGCGCTCCACCTGCGCGCCCTCTACGGCGCGGGGCGGCAGAGCGAGGCCCTCGACAGCTACGCCCACCTGCGCGCCCTGCTGGCCGACGAGCTCGGCCTCGACCCCGGGCCCGAGCTGGTGGCGCTCCACCAGGCGATCCTGGAGCAGGACCCGGCGCTCGACCCGGCGCCCGCCACCCGCACCAACCTGCCCGTGCCCATGACCGGCCTGATCGGCAGGGAGAGCGCGACGGCCGAGGTGCGCTCGCTGGTCGAGTCCCACCGGCTCGTCACGCTGACCGGGCCTGGCGGCGTCGGCAAGACGCGGCTCGCCCTGGAGGTGGCCGCCCAGCTCGACGGTCCCCACCCCGACGGGGTCTGGCTGGTCGAGCTGGGTGCCCGCCCGTCCAGCGTCAGCGTCGTCGACGCCATCGCCGCCGTGATGGGCGTGCGCGACGACAGGGCGGCGGGCAGGCGCGGCGCCGACGCGACCGAGCGGCTCGTCGACGTGCTGCGCGACAAGCGGGCGCTGCTCGTGCTCGACAACTGCGAGCACGTCGTCGACCAGGTCGCCGCCGTCGCCGAGACGCTGCTGAGGTCCGCTCCCTCGCTGCGCGTCCTGGCGACCAGCCAGGAGGCGCTGGCCATCGACGGCGAGCGGGTGTGGGCGGTGCGGCCGCTCGACCTGCCCTCCGATGCCGACGACCCCGCCGCCGCCAGCGCTGTGCGGCTGTTCGCGGCGCGGGCGGCCGCGGCCACGCCCGGATTCGCCCTCGACGAGCGCAACGCGCAGGCGATCGCGGCCATCTGCCGCCGCCTCGACGGGCTGCCGCTGGCGATCGAGCTCGCCGCCTCGCGCATGCGGGTGCTCAGCCCGGCCGAGCTCGCCGAGCGGCTCGACGACAGGTTCCGCCTGCTCGGCGCGGGCAGGCGCGATGCTCCCGCCAGGCAGCAGACGCTCCGGGCGATGATCGACTGGAGCTGGGAGCTGCTCACCGGGGCCGAGCGCATCGTGCTGCGCCGCCTGGCCGTACACGCCGACGGCTGCACGCTGCAGGCGGCGGAGGCGGTGTGCTCGGGAGAGGGGGTGCGCCCCGCCGACGTCCTCGACCTGCTGGCCAGGCTCGTCGACCGCTCGCTGGTCGTCACCGTCACCGGTGCGCAGGGCACCCGTTACCGCCTGCTGGAGTCGGTCGCCGCCTACTGCCTGGAGCGGATGGAGGAGGAGTCCGAGCTCGATTGTGTACGGCGCCGCCACGCCCGCCACTACCTCGCCCTCGCCGAAGGGCTCGATCCGGGCAGCGACGGGCAGTCGTGCTGGCTCGCCACGTTCGACGCCGAAAGCGCCAACCTGCGCGCCGCGCTCGACACCGCGGCCGGTCAGGGAGCGGCGGAGACCGCGCTGCGCCTGGCCAACGCCATGGCTCGATACTTCCTGCTGCGGTGCCGCTTCGACGAGGGCCGCAGGGCCTTGGCCACTGCACTGTCGATCCAGAGCCCCGGGTCGCCGCACGCGGGCCCGGTCCGGGATGAGCGGGTCTCTGAGGCCGGGCATGGGGCGGGGCGCGAGGCTGAGCACGAGGCTGGGCACGGGGCGGGGCGCGCGGCCGGGCACGAGGCTGGGCATGCGGCGCTCAGGGCGCAGGCCGAGATCTGGGAGATGGGCCTGACGATGCGGCTGGGCAGCCCCGTCGACGCGGGGGAGCGGGCGCAGGCCGCGCTCGCCGTCCTCGAAGCGGCAGGAGACCCCTTGGCGCTGGCCAGGGCGCAGTGGCTCGTCGGGTTCGCCCTGTGGGGCTACGGCGACCCGGCATACAGCGAGCGGCTGGTGGGCAGGTCGCTCGCCACGTTCGAGACGATCGGCGACCGGTGGGGCACCGCGGCCGCGCTGGTCGCCCGCGCCTTCCACGCCATGATCAGGGGCGAGTTCGCCGCCGCCGAGCGTGACGGCGAGCGCAGCGCGCAGCTGTTCAGGGAGCTCGGCGACCACTGGGGCGTGCTGCAGGCGGTCGAGCCGCTGGCGATGCTGGCGGAGATCGACGGCGACTACGACAGGGCCGCCACGCTCCACGCCCAGGGGCTGGAGATGGCCGAGGAGCTGGATCTGTGGTTCGAGGTCTCCAGGTGCATGTCGGGGCTGGGCCGCATCGCGCTGTTGAAGGGCGACTACGCCAGGGCCGACGACCTGCACGAGCGGGCCGCGCGGCTGGCGGTCGCGCATGCCCACCCCTACGCCCAGCAGTTCGCCGAGATCGGGCTCGCGCTCAGCGCCAGGCGGCAGGGCAGGCTCGACACGGCGGAGAAGCACCTGCGCGCCTGGCTCGACTGGATCACGAAGATGGAGGGGGAGTCGGGGGCCGCCCTGTTGCTGGCCGAGCTGGGGTTCATCGCCGAGTTGCGGGGTGACGCCGAGCGGGCCATGTCCCTCCACCGGGAGAGCCACACGCACGCCAGCGCCACCTCCGATCCTCGGGCGATCGCGCTGGCGCTGGAGGGGATGGCGGGGGCGGCGTCGCTGGCGGGCGAGCATCGGCGAGCTGCCCGGCTGCTCGGAGCGGCTGCGGCGGCCAGGGAGTCGGTGGGCAGGCCGCTTCCGGCGGCCGAACGGGGGGACATCGAGCGGATCACGGCCCGGTCCGTGGACGCTCTTGACGAGGAGCGTTTCATGGCCGAGTTCGAGGCGGGCGCCAAGGAGCCGGTCGCGGTGTGACGCCACCGGCCTCATCGGGCCGCAAACCGGTGTGTGACGCCTGCTGCATCGGGTCTGCTGCATCGGGTCGCGGTGTGACGCGGCCGGTGCCTGACGCGTGCTGCATCGGGTCGCGGTGTGACGCGGCCGGTGCCTGACGCGTGCTGCATCGGGTCGCGGTGTGACGCGGCCGGTGCCTGACGCGTGCTGCATTGGATCGCGGGTGACGCAAACCGGTGCGTGGGGACTCTCGACCGGTTGCTCCACACGGACGACATCCGGGGCGACTCGTGCGCGGCGAACTCGCTCCGGCCTGGCCTTCCGCTCCCCTCTCCGAGGCCCGCCGTCCTGCGCGGGTGCTCGCGGTCCGGCGAGGTGCGCCGTCATCGAGGTGGCGCTCGTGAGGCGAGGCTTGCCGTCGGTGTGGGTGCCTGCGAGGCCCGCCATCCTGCAGGGGCTCGGCAGGCTGGGAGTGCTCGCGCGGCGTTCGGTCCGTGTGGGTGAATGCGAGGCTGTCGTCTGTGGCGGTGCTCGGCAGGTTGGGAGTGCTCGCGAGGCTGCGGTCCGTGTGGGTGAATGCGAGGCCCGTCGGGTGCAGGGGTGCAGGGGTGCAGGTGCGGTGTCGCGAGAGCCGTACGCCCCCGAAAGGGTGCGGGCCCGCCTGCGGCTCCCTTGTGCGGAGGGGGAGGCACGGGCGGGCCCGCTGGGTTGCGTCGGGGTGGGCTGTGGGGTTACCCGACGCGGGGAAATGGCGTCAGTGGCGGGCGAACACCTGGGTCCAGACCGGGCCCTTCGCGTCATGGCCGACGCCGATGTGGGTGTAGTTGCAGTTCATGATGTTCTGGCGGTGCCCAGGGCTGTTCATCCAGCCCCGAACCACGTCGGCGGCGGTGCGCTGGCCCTTGGCGATGTTCTCGCCCCAGGCGGTGACGGGCGAGAAGCCCGAGGCCTTGATGCGGTCGCCGGGGTTGCGGCCGTTGGGGGAGGTGTGGTCGAAGTAGCCCTTGGCCGCCATGTCCGCCGAGTGGCCCTCGGCCGCGGCGCGCAGCTGCGGGTCGTGGGTGAGCGGCTTGCAGCCGCCGGAGGCGCGCTCCGCATTGGTCAGCTTGACGACCTCGTCCTCGATGGTCGAGGCGCCACCGGTGGGCGTGCTCGTCGGGGTGGCAGTCGGCGTCGGCGTCGCCGTCATCGTGGTGGTGGGGGTGGGCGTGGGGGTCGGGGTGCTGTTGCAGGACAGCGCCGCGGCCGCGGAGCGGTGGTAGTTGCCCCGGTAGTCGGTCGCGGTCACGTAGAGGCGGCGGGGCACGTCGCTGCAGCGGACACCGGCCACGACGCTGCCGTTGGTGATGAGCTGCGAACCGCTCTTGATCAGCCGGTCCGGCCCGGAGCGCTCCTGGATGATGCGGACGCGCAGCCGCGCCCGGTCGTCGCAGCCCGTCCGGGCGGCGCCGCCCCTGACGACGCCGTTGGCGTCGAGATAGGGCGTCGCCGCGACAACGCGGCAGGGGTCGGGCTGGGTCTCCGCATGTGCGGCGGTGACCGGAGTGCTCAATGCCGCCAGACTTCCGAGGCAGGCGAGTGCCTGGAGTTGTCTGCGCACGTGGTCCTCCGTGGGGGTTGGTGACGGGGGTCGAAGAGGCATTCTGGTGTGTTCCATACCGAAATGTCACGAAAAAACCACGGAAATCTGGGGCTCCATGTGTCCCATTCGTAACAAAGATCTCTCCGGTTGCCGGTAAACCAGGTGCCCGACCTGCGCGTCTGCGTCTCTTCGATCTCTGTTCCATCGGACGCATCTTTTTGCCATCTGGTTCCACCGAAATCGACGGTTCTTGATCGGTTCTTGGTAATGGATCTCCCGGCTGCGGTGAGTCATGACCTTCCGGGTTGATCTCTGGTGGTTGTGGCAGGTCAGTCGCTAGGTCCCCTGCGGGGACGCCGCGCATGCGGGAAAATGTGGGTAGGTCGCCCGCCGACGTCGATATCCTCTTGGCGCAGGT